>NZ_JAKFGB010000012.1:698216-1047324 GCF_022267515.1 Rubinisphaera margarita
GAAACGGCGATGAGAACTTGAATTTTAAGTTCCCGGCAGCCAAGTCGTCCTTCGCCCGTTGTAACTGATCGTCTGCAATCTCAATTGTCGGCAACGTGAACTGATCAGCGAACCAGTCGTCGTTTTTGAGCGGCTTTAAGACCGGAGCCGCGATGCGAGTCTTAAGCGAATCAAGTTTCTCGTACGCACGAGCGGCCATCTGCTGATCGCCGTGACGATTGGACCAGGCCAAAACCTGCTCCCACTCATCGATCGCCCGTTCAAAATCTTGCAGGTGCTTTCGTGGTTGCTCTCGGTCAACGCGAAACTTGATCTCTTCCCATTCTTTGATTGCCGCCTTGTAAGCCTCCTGATCGTACTTACCGCGGCCGCTGTTGAAATAGTAGATCCTTCCTTTGTATTTCTTCCTCCAACGGCCATCTCGACCGTTTGAGCCGGCTTGCCAAGTGAGTTGGAATTTTCGCGGCATGCCATTTCCCCCCAATTCGGAGATACCTTCGGTGATACCTTTTTGTCGACATTTGGTACGAAAATGGTATCTCGGCGCCTACGTAAGTCAATTAAAAATAGTAACTTAGGAATTCGGGGCGGGTTCTGGGGGTCAAGAAGTCGCAGGTTCAAATCCTGTCATCCCGACTCTCTTTTAGACAAAGCCCACCGCCGTTTTCGGCGGTGGGCTTTTTGCTTGGAATGACAGCGTTTGTTGCCTGTCAAACAGAGTTCAACCGGCGTCCAGTTACCAGAGGGTGACGGACCAACGTTGCTGCAAGTCACACTGTCTGCACTCAGCTTCGCTCGGTTCAAATCGTCTGTCACGGCTGAAATCTGAGCTTCGGTCTACTAAGCTGACCGAAGCACCGGTATGCAACACCGAGGGAACAGGCAATGAAGCTCCACAAGTACAACATTACGGCTTTTGCAATCATTGGACTGCTGTCGTCTTATCTGATCTCTAAATCGGGTCTGCAGATCTATTTCAGCGTCCCACTTGCGTTGGTACTTGCATTTGCACTGGTGGCGATAGCGAACAAGCTGGCCGCTGGTGCCAAAGACGATACGGGAGCAAGTGATTCCGACTGAGCAGTATGATTTGCGACGATGCCACCGTCTACGGCGTTCCGAACCGCCAGTTCACCGGACTGGCCGACTCTCCGTATGGCGATCATGCGCCGTTACAAGTTTGTCCAGCTTCTGATAAAGAGGCGCGATTGCGCGTATGATTGGATAAGCTTTCCAGAGGTTCTGTTTTCGAGTTCGGACGACAATCATGCGTGTCGTAAACTCAGTGCCATCTTGGTCGGACACGGTGACATCAACATAGCTGTGTTGTTTATGGGCACCGAACGCCTTGTTCCAGTACGGCCTGATTAAATCAGAATCGATCTTGACAGCTGAAGAAACCTGCTGGATGGTCACACGTGTATGTTGTAGTAGCTCGTGAGCAGTCACCACGCTGCCATCATAGCGAAACGTGGTGTCTCTAACGAATGAGACGTAATGGTTGACGATATCATTCGATGTATCTCCGCCACCACCGCCTTCGGGGCGTGATTCCGAAAACATTTCAAAGTCACGCTGAACCAGCGCACGAATCATGTCGCAAGCGGCGCCTTCCGGCGAATCGGCTCCGGTGGGCAACCCATCGCTACGATTGAGAGATCGTCCATCGTCGGCGATGACGTCGCAACGGACAGTTCCCGCAGTCAACAGCAGGACGAAGGAGAATGCTAGTTGGAGTTTTATGGACATAGGATCCATCTTGTCTTTTCTAAATAACGACCGCCGGAGCCGGACGGAGACGCAAGATTGTCCATTTCAATTCCGTCAGCCTTCGCCGCTCCGGTGCATGGGACAGTTACCCGACGGTTTCTGCCTCATTGTCCGCTGACTGTACGTGATCGACAATCGACGTTCCATCTGGCGAGCCACTCCATGATAGCCCCGTCGATCTTCACGGCCAGAATGTCGCGCCCCACGGCCCTTAAGCAAGTTCGCCGATCGAGCCTGAATGCTTGCGACAATAGGCATTGTTTCGAGAAACACAGCCATGCAAAACGCGTCGACGCGATCCTCACGTCATTTCTCAACGACAAGCCATGGTCTGGGTTCATCGCAGGGAGTATTTACCTATTACCTGTAGGCAGAAAACCTATTTCTTAACCTGCAGAAGCAAAATGCTGTAAGTTCCATCGTATCAATCTGTTGGCACGGGGGCACTCGTTTTCCGGCGTGATAGGCCGTCCCTGCCTGGCGCTACTCAGGTTGACGGTTCAATCCGTCGGCCGGACTGCGGATACCGCGCAACCTCGGTTCAGGACGTGCGTGTAGAACAATGGAGACAGTCTGCGTTAGCTGTAGTCAGTGTCTCGTGGCGGGACCTGGCATCTAGTGCTGGCGGTCCTATTCCACGGCAATGGGAACATCGTACGTCACCGGCTCCGCTCCGGCGGGGACGATTCGAAAGCGAATCATGACGTTCTTGGCACCAGCAGGAATCATCAGTCCCCCTTGAGCGTAGTGGGCGGGTTCTTCCGGGGTCTCCGGTTCGTAAACGGTCGGGACTTCAGCGGCGATCACGGACTTGTCTTCCCCATTAATCAGGGCGTTGAAGACTTTCGCATCGGCAACCGGCTGGCCGTCACGGGTGATGGCGACCGCGGGTTCGACTTCTTCACCGGCGTGCAGATGTTGCCCGTGATGACCGAGCAGAATTGTCATCCCGGCATGAGTCTCAGGCTCACCTTCCCAGACAAGGGCGTCGTCGACCCCGTGGGAGTGGCCGTGCCCATGACCGTGGGCTTCTTCTGCGAAGTTTCCGGCGTAGGGAGTTCCTTCGACCTCGGCGCTGATCGTGCCAGCAAATTCCCGCACAATGCCGAGGCTCTCGTGTTTGCCCGTGAAGCGAGACGCTTTACCGTCCGTCTCACCATTCAATGGAGCCGGTTCGAGTGTAACCTGGAACGCTGGATCCTTGATGTTTAGTAGAACGCTCTCAGCGGCAACCGGCACCGGCGTTTTCTGGTCTTCCCCAAGCACATAGACCGTAGCCGACTTCTCGTCATGATCGACGGTGAATTCCACGTGATAGGTTCCCCCGCCCCAGTCCGCGACTGTTCCGCCGTGCGGTCCTTCCCCGTGACTGTGCCCGCCTTCTGCCTCCTCGTGCGGATGGCCGTGATCTTCTTCAGAGCTTGAGGTCGTGGGATTCGTGGCCGGCTTTTCACAGCCTACGAAACATATTGTGCCGAGCAGCAATGTCAACGATGTTGTGTAGGTGATCAGTTTCATTTTCAGTACCTTTTCTGAAGGTAAGATACCCCGCCTCTCACGAACCGGACGATGGGTTCGAGTCGAGGTCGATGAGCGTTTTGAGTTAGTGGATGATGGCCTCTTCCTCTTCGTCTCGTTGTGAGAGCGCCAGAGCATCCCGACCGCTGAATTTCCAGAACAACCCGGGATGGATCAGGAACTCGCAGAAGGTGGACGTCACCAGACCGCCGAGAATCACGGTGGCGACGGGATAAAGAATTTCCCGCCCTGGCTCTCTGCCGCCGAGTACCAGCGGCAGCAATCCAATTCCGGCAGTGAGCGCGGTCATCAGCACTGGAGCCAGACGCTCCAGGCTGCCGCGAAGGATCATGTCTTTTGTGAAGTCCTCCCCTTCTTCTTTCATGAGATGGAAGTAGTGGGTGACCAGCAGGATGCCGTTTCGCACTGCGATTCCGCCAAGGGAAATAAATCCGACGAGGCTGGCGACGGTCAACGACTGTTGAGTAATGACCAGCGCCAGCACGCCTCCAATGAAAGCTGTCGGCAAAGCATTGAGGATCTGTAGCACGACACGAACAGAAGGAAAGAGCAGCAGGAGAATCACGAACATTCCCACGACCGAAACGCCGGCCAGAATGACAATCGTTCGCGTCGCGCGCTGCTGACTCTCAAACTGTCCGCCGTATTCGATGAAGTAACCTTCAGGCAGTTCAACACGCTGATCGACACGTCGCTGGATCTCCGCA
This sequence comes from Rubinisphaera margarita, assembly GCF_022267515.1. Taxonomy (NCBI): domain Bacteria; kingdom Pseudomonadati; phylum Planctomycetota; class Planctomycetia; order Planctomycetales; family Planctomycetaceae; genus Rubinisphaera; species Rubinisphaera margarita. The sequence continues at coordinate 702,233 of NZ_JAKFGB010000012.1, forward strand.
ACCGCACTGGCCAGGTCTCGATCCTGGGTGTTACAGCGGATCACCATACGTCGGCGGGCGTTCTCTCGATTCACGGCATTGGGACCTGCCCCGGGCCCAATCTCGGCGACTTCTCTCAATTCGATCTGACCACGTTCCTCCGGCAAGTCAATCCGCAGCCGGCCGAGATTGGCGTAGTCTGTACGATAATCTTCCTCCAGACGGATCAGCAGGTCGAAGCGCCGTTGCCCTTCCAGTACCTGGGAAACCACTTCGCCCTGCAAGGCCGTTTGCAATACATTGGCCACGTAGGCTCGTGTCACGCCGTAGAATGCCAGATCGTCGGTTCTCAGCTGGATGTGCAGTTCTTCGGTCTGCTGAATGGGCTCGATCACAGGAGGAGTAATCCCGTCGATCGACTGGACGGTCGCTCTCACCTCTTCCGACAGTTGCTGCAGCACATCGATGTCGTCACCGAAAATCTTGATCGCAATTTGAGCGTAGACCCCCGAGACCATGTGGCTGATCAGGTGAGCCAGCGGCTGCTCTACTTCGATCGAGACGCCTGGTACTTCTTCGCCCAGTTCGTCCAGGAGGTCCTTGATGATCTCGTCGCGCTCGTGTTGAGCGGCCGGATTCATGCTCAGGATGTACTCCCCCGCGTTGACGGGAGAGGCGTGCTCATCCATCTCGGCTCGCCCCGTTCTCCGCACGAAGTGCAAAATGGCACCGTCCGGATTCTTGTCTGACTTCTGCATCTCGCGCAGTTTCTGATCGATCAGTGCGGAGGACGCGTTCGATGCATCCAGCGAGGATCCGGGAGGAAGAGTGACATTGATCTGCACGCTCCCCTCGTCGAAGTCGGGAAGGAAGTTGCGTCCCAGTTGTGACATCTGCCAACCGGCAATCGCAACGACAATCCAAGTCGCGAGCAACAGCGGGCCGGGGATCGCCATGCTCAAACGAATCAGATAGCTCGCCGCCCATTTCAGGGCTCGCAGGAGTATCCCCTCCTTTTCGGCATGAGTGGCTGGAGACTTAGGGAGCAGATAATACGACAGGACGGGCGTGACCGTCAGCGAAACGAGCAATGAAGCCAGGATCGAGATGATGTAGGCCACCCCAAGCGGAGTGAAAAGGCGACCCTCCACCCCGGTGAGGGCGAACAGCGGCAGGAAGACGAGAATCACCACCGCGGTGCCGAAAACGATCGCGCTGCGAATTTCCTTACTGGCTTCATAGACGACCTGAATCGCCGGTCGAGGCTGAGTCAGCGCGTTGTTCTCTTTCAGTCGACGGAAAATGTTCTCGACATCGACAATGGCGTCGTCGACGAGTTCCCCCATCGCCACGGCGAGCCCGCCGAGCGTCATTACGTTGATCGACAGCTCGGTTCCGGATAGATATCCAATGGCTCGAAATACGAGCGTAGTAATCACCAGCGATAAAGGAATGGCCGTCAGCGTGATGAAGGTCGTCCGGAAGTTCAGCAGGAACAGAAACAGAATGATAATGACGAGCGTCGCTCCGATGACGAGCGCCTCCGCCACGTTGAAAATACCGCGATCGATAAAATTGCGCAGCTGGAACAGTTCCGGATTGATGACGATATCGGCCGTGAGAGAATCTTCAGACTGCTGGAACGCTTCTTCGAGCCGATCGGTCAACCCGCGTGTATCGACATGGGGCTGTTTGACGATCGTAAAGACAACGCCGGGGCGCCCGTTGACGCTGCCATCGCCCCGCTTGAACTCCGCTCCTTCGGTCACATTCGCGACCTGACTGAGCAGAATGGCTCGCTTGTCACTGACCTTGATTGGAATCTGCCTCAGGTCATCGACAACTCGAGATGGCTCAGGTCCAAGGCGTCCTAGAATACGGATCGGGCGTTCGGTTTCCCCGGTCACGGCATAGCCGCCACTGGTGTTAATGTTGCTGTCTTTCAGGGCCTGCTCGACATCCTGCAGCGTGATGCCGTATTCCAGAAGCGCCGCTGGGTCAATTCGGACTTGATACTGTTTGCGGTCGCCGCCGAGGATAAACGCTTCGGCAACCCCGGTCACTTTGAGAATTCGGGGTCGAATGACCCAGTCGGAAATTGTGCGTAGCGAGAGACGACGAGCTTCTGCGGAGGGAAAGTCGATCTGATGCGACTTGCCGTCGACAACAACGGTTGCCTGTTCAACGTCGTTGATACCCGCTGCAGAATCCGTGGGAACTCCGACGTCCCAACTGATTGAATCCACTGCGACCTCTTCCCAGGTCTGAACGTCCTCTCTCACCTTCGGCCGCCAGAGTTTAATCTCCTGGTCGGGATCAACGCGTTCCGCCATGAGATCGGAATCCGTGATCGGGTAAAGTTCCCCGCCGTTCGGACCCTGCTGCCGATAGATCCCGGCGACGACAATCTGCCCCATGATCGAAGCCGGTGGCGTCATCTGAGGCAGGATTCCCTCGGGCAGGATTCCATCAAGGGTGGCGAGCCGCTCCTGTACGGTTTGCCGAGCGGTTCGGATGTTGGTCTCCCAGTCGAACTCAATGTAGATGACATTCAGCCCTGCGGTGGACTGACTGCGAACGGCCTGAACACCGCTGGCACCGAGCAGCGCGATCTCGATCGGCTGAGTGACCAGCGTTTCAACTTCTTCCGTGGCGAGTCCCGGACATTCGGTGATGATGATCACTCGCGGCCTGTCGAGGTCGGGGAAGACATCGATCGGCATCTGGGTCGCCAGATAGGAGCCGTAGACGAGAACGGCCATGCTGATGACGAGAATCAGCATGCGATAGTGCAGTGAGAATCGAATAATCGCATTGAGCATGTGTGTTTCCTCAGTGAGCGGCGTGAACGGTTCCATCGGCGTGGACGTGGACATCGGCACGCATGCCACTGGCGGCCTGAGACTTCAGGATACGATTGAGAGAAGCCGCACTGCTCTGGGCGAAGAACAGTCCCGGCGTGATGCTGCCGTCGTTGGCAATCACCGTGTTCACGCGGTCCTCGTGCAGGACATGAACCGGAATGCGATTGAAGAGACTCCCATTCTGCTGAAAGACAAACGCTTCCGGACCTTCCCGGACGACGGCTCCACTGGGCAGAACGATCACGTTCGTTAACTCTTCAACCGGCACATGCAGGCGGACCCGCTGCCCGGGACGAAACCGCCAGACCACGAAGGTTTCATCATCTTTCTGGTAAGCCCGAGCCTGGTTCTGGAGCGGGATGAAGAAATCAAACGTGCGACTTTCGGTATCAATCGCGTTGGAGATGTAGCGAATCTGAAATTCCTGCTGCAGCGGAGGCCAGTGTTCTTTCACGTCTTCCGCGAACTCCACGTGGATGCTCCAGCCGAGTTGAGCGGCGTTCTCCAGATAGGGAGCTTCGCGCTTGAACGCATGCCCTTCTACATAAAGCGAACTGTGGTCGGAAAGAGTCGACAGCAGTTGACCCGCCTGGACCTGCTGCCCCAGTTCGGCCCGCAGGTCCTGCACTTCGTAGGCGATCCCCGATAGATTCCCGGAATCACTCTGAAAAGCGGTCTGCTGGATCTCCGAACTCGCTTTCGATGCCTGGAACGGCGGCGGCGCGACCACTTCAACGGTGGAAATGAACTTTCCTTCGGTGATGCTCTGGATCTGGCTGGGACTCAATCCTCTCGTCAGCAGATCCTGCCGATGCGATTGAATCAACGCTTCCTGTCGACGGAGCTGGTTGTTGAGGTCGATGATCTTCGTTCCAGCGATTCCCCCAGATTCCGCCAACGGTCCCAGCCGATCGAGCTGCTCCTGGATAAGCTGAATTTCTTTGGACGCGCTGAACAGCTCTTTCTGAGTGTTCTGCAGGTACTCGCTGAAAAGTTGAACGGTGAACAATTTGTCGCCGGGCCGAACGGTTTCTCCTGGAAACGCGTGGACTTGCGAGATCACTCCCACCGCCGGTGACGTCACTCCGCGATCCGACCGTCCGGGGCGGTCAACAACTTCTCCCGGGACTTGAATCTTCCGCCAGTATGTCTGAGGGACGACCGGCTTTGCGATCAGGCTCAGGTTCTTTCTGGCCTGTGCGGAAAGCTTCAAGACTTTTGGTTCCTCGACCGGAGAAGGCTCGACTTCGCTTTCGATGGGAGCGGCTTCTGACTGGACCAGCGGTAGCCACTGCTCCCGGGTAAAAAAAGCACCTGCGGCAACCGCACCAATCAGGAGGAATCCGACTATCGAGCCGGTGAATCGAGATGATTTCATAGGAAAGCCTCTATGGGCGCGTAATAGGAGATACAGATACCAGCGGATTTCATTGGCGGGCCGCAATTGCTTTCGGCTCGAACGAATCAGCGCGCAGGGTGGCACTTCGCGAGACGAAAATGATGCAGGGGCCGTAAAAGCAGGAAAGACAATCGGAGCGATTAAGCAGGCTCCGATCGAGCTGAATTAACAGCGAATCGCGCGCAGTTCCAGATAGAGCACACGCGGAGGCGGAGCAGAATGCAATCCGCAAACATGCGAGCGGCCGGTTGCAGCTGCTTCGAGCATGACGGGAGAATGAGTCCAGAGAATCAATACTGAACCGACGAGATCGATTCCGGCCGAATCTCTTACCAACTGAACATCATCGCAGTAGACCGCATCGGAATCATGATCCGAATTGGGTTCTTCCGACGGGCATTCATCACAGTCGTGCGATTCGTGGTGATGATGAGAATGGCTGCCGTGACCGTGATTATGCAAATGGCGATGCGGCCGCAGAGAGTGACTTCCCGGCTCGATCTCCCCTGTTCCGGCATGGGAATGCTCAACCGGCACGACGATCTGGGCCGCCAGCAGGAGAGGGATCAGGAATAGTGAGAGGAAGCTTTGCATGAATTCTCAACGGACGACAACAGTGAGCACATCAGCTAGGAAGAATAGCGCCGGCCTGATCGCTGGTCAAGATGGGACTTCCTGTTCTGGGCCTGATCTTCGCTAATAGCCCGCGCATCCTCAGACGGGGAACGCTGCTGATCACGGAGACCGAATTGAAGCTCGTGACCTGCGCCCACGCGATCCGAGGAGGAAAGCGGAAGTGAGAAGTTCTTCGAAGCTCCAGGGGCCCTGCTCTTTGTTCACTTGCCGGCGATGCGATAGGATACCGTTATCGTGGATGTCCCACGGCTAACGGTTCGTCCGATCTCGAAAGGCTTACACGATGACTCCCTTTCACATCGCGATTCCCGTTCGCGACATTGCTGAGGCACGCGAGTTCTATGGCGTCAAGATGGGACTGGCGGAGGGGCGAAGCGATACGCACTGGATTGACTGGGATCTGTTCGGCCATCAGGTAGTCACTCACTTGAACCCGGCTTTGGGGTCGAAGGGAAAAGTTGTCACCCACTGCAATCCCGTTGATTCGCACGCCGTGCCCGTGCCTCACTACGGAGTGATTCTCGACGTCGACAATTGGAAGGAGCTGGCCGACCGTGTTCGCACCTTCGTTGACGATTTCATCATCGAACCGTACGTCCGCTTTGAGGGACAGGCTGGCGAACAGCACACGATGTTCTTTGAAGACCCGAGTGGAAACGCATGGGAATTCAAGGCGTTCGTCGATGTCGAAGCACAATTGTTCGCGAAATGAACCGGCCCATCATGAAGAATGCGATGTCCCTGCTGGTCTTCATCGCCTGGTCGTGCTGCGTGTCGACCGGCTGTTTTGCTCAGGAGAAACTGCAGCTCCTCCTCGGAGAAGGCAAACCGTGGCAGACGCCAGTCTATGTGCATGATACGGGCGTCGAGGGGCCGGTTGTGATTGTCACGGGCGGGGTTCACGGCAATGAACCTGCCGGAGCTCGCGCAGCGGAGCAGATTCGCCACTGGCCAATTGTTTGCGGCAAGCTGATTGTCATACCGCGTGTCAATCGATTCGGACTCGATCAGGAGACTCGATATCTTCCCGAGGCGCCTCCCGAGCAGAAGGATTTAAACCGCAATTTCCCGAGCCCGAAAATCGCTGACGAACCTCGCGGTGAAATTGCCGAGGTCCTCTGGGATTATGTGGTCGAGCAGAATCCGGACTGGCTTTTCGACCTGCACGAAGGTTACGAGTTCAATATCTCTCACGAGCCAGGGCCCGGGAAGACGAAATCGGTCGGCTCAAGCATCATCTATGATCCAGCCCAGGGCTTTGGTCCGCTGGTTGAACGAATGCAGATGGCCGCGAATTCCACGGTGGTCGATCCTGACCGGAGATTCACACTGCGAAATCGCGGCCCTAAGAAAACGTCACTGGCGAGTGCAGTGATCGATGTGCTCGGCCGAAACGCCATGATTCTCGAGACGACTTATCAATATCAGCGGTTGCCGGTCAGAACGCGTCAACATCGAGTCATGATGAACGTCGCGTTGTCTCAGTTGGGAATGATCACCGAGGACTGCTTTGATGTCCTGACTCCCCCGGCGTCGGAGCGAGACGGGCACGTCTTTGTCGCTCTTTACGACGATGACGGCGCTTCCGATCGAGGCGTCGACAATCTCACGCATGTATTCGACGCAGCGTCTGAGATCACGGTCGTCCATCTGGGCGCCGACGAGATCCGACCGGATGTGTTGTCTCAGATTGATGCCGTCGTTTTCGGCGGCGGCAGCGGGTCCAGACAGGCGGCGACCATCGGTCCCAACGGCGCAGACTCAGTGCAATCGTTCGTGCGAGATGGCGGTGGCTATGTGGGGATCTGCGCGGGAGGATTCTTGTGCTCGGCTCATTATTCCTGGTCACTCAATCTGATCGACACCCAGGTCTTTACCGGAACACGGACTATCGAAGGGGGGGGCCCGAAATCGATGTGGTACCGCGGTCAAACCACCACCCAGAAGATGCAGCTGACCCAGGAAGGCCAGAGATTGTTCTCGGATCTTCCCGAGCATCTCGAGGTCCGGTATCACAACGGGCCGATCGTCTCGCCAAAGCACTCTGCCGATCTGGAGCCGTACACTGTGCTGGCATTCTTTCGGTCCGAGAAGGTGCTTTATCCGCCACAGGAGGGGACGATGATTAACACCCCCGCAATCGTGAGCGGCCCTTTCGGTCAGGGGCAAGTCATCTCCATCAGTCCGCATCCGGAAGCCACGGAAGGGCTTGAATCCATGGCCTCGACTGCAGTGAAAGCGGTCGCCAGAACGAGTGTTGAGCAATCGCTCTCGCTCCCGCATTCGCGTTAGATCGCTCGGCTCTCAAGCAGGGTTCAGCCGTCGGATTATCGAGACTGAACGCCGTGTCGCGGCGGATCCTCATTGGCTCCAGATGGTGGATTTGGATTCATCCACGACGGGTTGTGCGGCTGTGTCCAATCCGATGCGGCTCACTTCCGACACGCGGTTTCGCGGCGCCTTTGCGTCGATGCGAATTCCCGTGGGGCTCTTTCCAGAGGCTGAGAAGTTGCCGATAAGATTGTTGCTTGAGTCGCGTTCAATTGAAATGAGTGCGGTGGTCGGGGGACAGCCCGTGTGGGGTGTGGCGGTGCAGTTGTCGATGATGCATCCGTTCGACTGGCGGATGACAAAGCCGCCGTTCACCGTTTCTTCGTCGCGAATGGCGAACTCGTCGGCAATGCAATTTGTGATGAGGCAGTTTTCGGCAAAGTTCAACCTGAATCCGAACCGCTGCGTGCGGAGAGTGCTGCAACTACTGAACGAATTCCGCGAACCGCCCTGGGCGTAGAAGCCGCTGAAGACATCCTGAGCCGAACAACTTTCAAACCGGTTGTGGCTCGTTCTCGGGCCATTGTTCGGGTGCTTGACCTGAAAGGCCGCGAATGGCGAACCGGGATGCTGATTCGTGGCGACGCAGCCCTCGAACACTGTGAAGTTCGCTCCGTTGACGTTGAATGCCGTGCCGCGGAACCGGTCGACGGTGCAGTCACGGAAGACGTTCCCGACCGTTTCGCTCACGTCCCGCATGACCAGCTCGCCGGGAGAGGACTCCGCGTTGTCGGTGAATTCCTTGGCAATCACGCTGTAGGTGAAATTGGAGAACCGCGCCCGGCAGCCGACCACGCGTGTGGAAGAACAACCGGACAACTGAATGGCAGTTCCCACCTGGTCCGCCTGATAACGATCTTCTGAGTTGTCGACCCGGCACCGGTTCAGTTCGACCCCGTCGCATTCATAAAGCAAGATGCCGAAATTGTCCGGATTCTGAATAACGACGTTTTCAAGTCGGGCGTTGTGGCAATGCCGCAGGTGGACGGCGGCGAACGGACCCTCAACAGTTCCTGAACAATGAATGGTGATGTTCTTGAACGAAACGGGCATGCCGGTCATCTGCAGGTGCGTCGCTGCGACCCCTTCGAAGGTGATTGACGAGCGAGACGGGTGCCCCCCGTCGACGTCGACCAGCGCGACCTGCGACCAGTCCAGAACAATCGGCTGTGTGACTCGGAGATGAAGTCCGTCGAGCCGGATTGGGTTTCCGCTCTGCAGTGCCGCCGTCAGAGCCGCTGTGTGGTCGGCGAACTGATTGACGTTGTCGTCAGCACGGGCCATTGAAGGGAATGTCGGACCTGTCAGCGCGATGATGGCGACGAGTGTAAGCATCAGAGCGGTTGTGGATTTCATTAAGCAACGGCTTTCCAGCTGTGAAGTTCGTTCGTGTGATGCTACCGCAAGGCCCCTCACTGGTTCGTCTGCTGGTGCGCATTCAACCCACAGTTTGTTCCGTTCCTGCAAAGGACGTCAATTGGAGATCGGCATTGTCCGGAATCGACTTTGGCCACCAGAACGCGCAATCGGTCAATATGAAGGAATGATGAAAACTTGCGGCGACTCGCTGCATGATTGTAGACAGGCGAACATGGTTCCGTTCTGATGTCTGGGCTCGCCCCTCGCTTTTGAGAAATACTTTCGTCAACCCACGGCTGAATTGTCAGAGGAGTTCAGAATGAGATGTGCTGCCCGTGCGACCTGTTTTTATATGTTGTTCGTGACACTGTCACCAGTCGCTTTCGCGCAGGTCTCTCAGGAGACGGTCGACTCGCTTGCCGCTCCTGAACAACTCAAGACCCGGATTGGGGAGCTCGAGTTTGATAAAGGGGTTCCGAGCGAGAAGACGGCTCAGACAGTTCGCGACGCTGTTGATTTCGGGCGGGCGCTCGATGTTTACAACAACAGCTTTCGCGGAGCTTCTGCCCTCGCTCTCGTGAAGGGCTTTCAAGAGGTCGGAGCCGAAAGCGGCGACATCATCCTCTTCGAAGAGCTGATGGATTCGAATTCGCTCTTCCTCACTGCGAACGCCGACACGATTTACTATCTCGGATGGATCGACCTTTCAAATGGACCGGTTGTTATTAATCAGCCCTCGGGGGGATTGGGAGCGATCAATGATATGTGGTTCCAGTGGGTGATCGATATCGGCCGCCCCGGGCCTGATCGCGGTCTCGGCGGCAAGTATCTGATTGTCGGTCCTGAATACGACGGTCCCCTCCCACAGGGCGGCTACTTCGTCGCACATTCGCGAACGAATACGGTGCTTTATGCGTTGCGGGCCTTCATCGACAACGGCAACGATCCAAAGCCCGCCGTCGAAAACATCAAGGCCAACCTGAAGATCTATCGCTACGCTCCCGGAAGCTATGGCACACCGATCGCGGAGGCGCTTGAAGGGAAAGTTCGACTTGCCGGGGAACCGAAGATTCCTGAAACGAAGTTCATCAACGGCACCGGACGTTCCTTCAATACCATCCCGCCGAGCGACTTCGGTTTCTTCGAGATGATCAACGAGAATGTCCAGAACGAACCGGCAACCAGTTACGACAGAGAACTCGCCGGGCAGCTGTCGGCGATCGGAATCCAGCATGGCACGGAATTCAAGCCGGACGACCGGATGAAGAAGATTCTGACCGACGCCGCCGCGGCGGGACAGGCCTACGGCCGCACGCTGCAATGGTATTTCCCGACGTTGAAGCCGGAGTGGGCGTACTACGAAGGCTCGTATTGGGGCAATATGCTGTTTGAGGGGGGAGCATTCTTTGAGACTCCGCCGCCCGCTTATGAGAACGGGATGTTCAAACCCTACCCGAACACCGGAGCGACAACGCTCGATTCGCGGACCGCGTTCTACTATGCCTACACGCTCGATTCTCCCGGAATGATCATGAGGATTCCCGGCGTGGGATCTCAGTATCTGATGAGCTTTCTCGATGGGGACGGAAAAGCTTTTGATGGGGCAAAGACGTATCAGGTCACCCTTCCGAAAGGGATCCCGGCTGCGGCGTTCTGGTCACTTACGCTCTACGATAATCAGACCCGCTCGATGCTGCAGACTCCCCAGAAATATCCGCGGGCTGGCAGTCAGAGCTTTCCTTCGCCAGCCGCAGTCGCCGCGGAAGACGGCAGCACCACGGTCTATTTCAGTCCGGAACAGCCTGAAGGGGTCGAGCGTGGCAACTGGATTCAGACGGATCCGAAGCGGGGCTGGTTTACGATTCTGCGTTTCTACAGCCCGAAACCGGCGTTCTTCGACAAATCGTGGCAACCGAGCGAGATCGAACCGGTGGAGCAGACACGGTAAGAAAGTCTGCGTCTTAGCCGCATAGTTCTTGATCGAACTAACCGATACATCCGCGCGAAGCGGAACTTCGAAGATCGATCGCATTGAGCGTGCGGATGGCTCCGATATGACTGAACAGACGGATTGTGTGTTCAGCCCCGAGTCGACAGGACGTGAAACATGGTGCGAAGACGACTCTTGAAGTCATTCACTTGCCTGCTCAGTTTGGGCATCCCCGTAGCAACTCATGCGGCGAGCTGTGAGTTTTCGCCCTGGCTGACGAACGCCGATGCGGAAGTCGTCCTGTGTTCAGCGGAAGAACTTTGCTGTGATTCCTGTATCGACGAGGACTGCTGTTCGGAACTGAGTCTGCTGGAACGGATGGCGGAATCGGGGATCACGTTCAACGCCAATCTGTATCAGATGTATCAGGGCACGGCGGCCGGTGGCGTGCGGCAGGAATTCGACTACGGCGGCCATGGCGATTACATCGCCAATCTCGACCTGGGCAAGTTGGCAGGCCAGGAAGGTCTGTTCCTGAAGTTGCGAGCCGAGCATCGCTTCGGGATGCGGGGTGGACCGCCTGATGGCGTCATTCTGCCTTCGGCGATCTCAACCTCCCTTCCCGGCGACACCGACGATCTTCTACTGACCAACGTTCTCTTTACTCAGTTTCTGAGCGAAGAGTTTGCGGTTTCGTTTGGCAAACTGGATACATTCGACTCCGACCAGAACGCGTTCGCTTCAGGCCGAGGTCTCTCTCAGTTCTCAAACGTGGCGATGGTGGTCAACCCGGTGGCGTTCCGGACGGTGCCGTATTCAACTCTCGGAGTCACGTTCAGCTACTTGAAGGACAAGGAGCCGATCTTCAACTTCAGTGTGCTCAATACCATCGACACGGCTTCGACCGACGGATTCGGGCAGCTGTTCGATCAGGGCGCGACGCTGGCTGCTGAAACACGTCTGCCAACAGACTTCGGCGGTAAGCCGGGACATCAGGTTCTGGGAGCCACCTGGAGCAGTCGCCAGTACACCGATCTTGGTGGCGACCCCCGCTTGAGTGTCACCCGAGTCGGCATTCCTCAGCAGACAGGTTCGTGGTCGGTCTACTGGAATGCGGATCAGTATCTGATTTATGAGGATGACTGCTGCACCGAAGAGGCCCGTGGCTGGGGCGTGTTTGGTCGTGCGGGGATTGCCGATGAGGACACGAACCTCGTCGAATACTTCCTGAGTTTCGGCGTCGGCGGGAACGCGATGATTCACGGACGCGAACAGGATTACTTCGGGATTGGCTGGTATCAGGTTGGCAGCAGTGACGCGCTCAATCCGATCACAGCGAACGCTCTGAACATCGGACTGCAGGGCCAGGGGATCGAAATGTACTACCGCATCCAGGCGACCGACTACCTGCAGATCACACCGGATGTGCAGATCCTCGACCCGGCCCGAAACGGGATCGATACCGCCTACCTGTTCGGACTGCGGGCCCTGCTCGCCTTCTGAATGACGTGCAGGTCACTCGGGGTAGATGATCCTCCAGTCCTGTTTCATATCGACAATGCTCCATTTGGTGTCTCGAGCGACTGTCAGCGCTTTGTCGAGTCGTCCGATGTGGGAATCCTTATCGTAGGCCCACTCGCGAGTGGCGTCGGTATGGTGAACCAGAACGCATAACGACGGACCGGTTCGACCGGCTGTCCATTGCAACATCTGCAGATCGCCATCGCTGTTCCCGAAGGCAGCGACCGGGCGGCGACCGATGAATTTGTTAATGGCGACCGGCTTGCCCTCTTTGTCGTCGATGAAGTCGATCTCGGCTTTCCGCTCGATGACCGGGATCCCCTCTCGAATCCGGAACTCGGTGACGATGCTGCTGCCGATGACCTGCTCCGGCGGGACGCCGTAAACCCGCTCGGCGAAGACCCGCATGAATTCGACCCCGCCACCGGAAACGATGTAGGTCTTGAAGCCATTGGCTCGCAGATAATTGAGGACCTCCAGCATTGGCTGGAAAATAAGTTCTGTGTAAGGCACCTTCTTCGTGGGGTGTTTCGCGTTCTCGATCCATTGGTGAACGGTCGCGGCGAATTCCTCCGTGGTCATCCCCGCATGAGTCGTCGCGATGATCTTTAACAGACCTTCTTTGCCGGATTCGACAACCGCTTTGAGATCACCGTCCAGAACTGCCTTGAACGGCGCCTCGTTCTTCCATTCGGGATGATCGGCCGCCATTTCCCGCACTCGGTCGAGCGCGAAGAGCAGCTGAAAGTAGGCCGGCTGTTCCGACCAGAGAGTGCCATCATTGTCGAAAACGGCAATTCGATCTTCCGGAGCTATGTACTTCTCGCAGCCGTCACTTTTGGCACATTCCACGAAGTCGATAATCGAGGTCTTCGCCGGACCATCATTCCACGATGGCAACGGGTCTTCTGCGAATGAAGAGTTCTGCAGGCCGACCGCGAACACGGTCAGTAACAGAGCCAGCCGCAGCTTCAGGCTGCGCCCCTCGGAGAATCGATTGTGGTCTCTGTTCATTGTTCGTCTCCTTCGGCGGGCTCATCCAACCGGACGAGCAGGTACGTCTGCGTCTGTTCGGTTCCGAAGTGCACGAGCAATGGAACTTCATCCTGCGTCAGGTTATAGAGGCCGGTTTCCGCGACAAGGGTGTCGCTGTCACCCATACGGAACGCGACGCGCTGTGTCTGTTTATCGACCTGACCCTGAATGGTTTGAGTCTGGTCGGACTGGGTGTTGTAAAGCGTGCCGCTGATGATGCCCTGACGATCGACCGCCAATTGCACCACGCGACTGGGATCGATGTCGTTCTCTCCTGTGGAGAGCGCGAACGTTCCCAGCGGCATCCATTCCGCCGAATCGGCTTCCTGTTCCGACGCGGGGGGAGCGACGGTCGCCAGTTCGCCGGCGGACATGGCAAAGTCATCCGCCGAAGAAATCGGCTCTCCGGCAAGATAAACGGTGTCACCTTCGTAATAGACGTTCCCGCCACTGCCGTAGTCATAGTAGACCGGCTGCTGCCAGGAACTGGAATTTGCATTCCACCAGACAAACCAGGTTCCGAAGCTGCCCCAGGCCGGCCGACGCCACCAGTAACTCCAGTGGTATCTGTTGTAGTGGGAGCAGTAATGCCAGCCGGCGACGCCGTGATAATGGTTGGACCACCAGCGATCATTGAAGCAGTTGTGGTATCGTCCGTAATCCCAGTGATGACGGACCCCTCCACCCCAGTTGTCCCAGTAGCGCCGGCGTTCAGCCGGGAGCGTCGTCACGCGATTCCCCTGATTGTTGATCGCGTTCGTCCAGCGGTTGTGAATATTGATGTTGGTGCTGTTATCGATGTTGATCCAGCCCGGCTTGTTATTGATGATGTTATTGTGCGAACCGGAGCCGTCGATCCAGCCGGGACGATTGCCGGCGGGACGGTTCTCGGGCCGAGAGCCTGGTCTGCTGTCGGGGCGGTTAACCGGTCGGTTATCTGGACGGAAGCCGGGTTGAGTTTCTGGCCGCAACGGTTTGTCGATCCCGAGAAAGTCACCCAGATCGCCTGGTTGAGGACGCCCTCCCCCGGGGAACGAGGGGGTGCCGCCGGGACGATTTCCGCCGCCGGGCAACGACGGACGGTTGTCTCCCCCCGGACGTGAGGGGCGATTGCCTGCGTCGGGAAGAGAGGGGCGCTCTCCGCCACCGGGACCCACGTTGCCCGGCCGAGTTTGCGGACGGGAGCCACCGCTTGGGAATGACGGCATATTCGGAATGCTGATATCCGGCCGATTCCCACTGGGCAGACTCGGTCGTTGTCCACCTGGTCTGTTCGGCAGGGACGGTTTGAACCCGCCACTGGGCGGACTGATGTTCGGGCGTGATGGCGTCGAGGGCCTCGCCGTGGGACGGGACGGTGCTGATGGACGTGACGAAGGTCGTGAGATATTCGGGGCGCTGATATTCGGACGGGAGGTTGGTCGCGATGCACCGCCTCCACCACCGGGACGCCCTCCCCCGCCGCGAGACACGCCGCCGCCACGTCCCCCAAATCCCGCGTAAAGCGGGATCGCGAGTGCCGCACAACACAGGATTGTGAAAAGTGTTCTCAGTCGGGCCATTGAATCAATGCATTTCATTCCTGGCCTCCTTCATTCGCCGCTGCAGTCTCACTGGCGATGCGCGTCACCGTGACAGGTTCGCGAGCCGGCTGAAGTTCGCCGTTGATGGAATGGCTCGCCAGTTGAACGCGCATTGAGTCTTCAGCAATATCGCTGATCACTCGCAGGCTGTCGGCGACATCTCCTTCGGCCAGAGTGTGTACTGACTGCACGACCCACTTATCGCCATTCTTCGTCCAGAAGCCGGAACCAAACGATCCATCGGAGAAGAACGACCAGGACCGGATCTGGCGAACCTGGGGATCCCAGCCAATGATCTCGGTCCCTTCTGAAACTGTCTCACCCAGGCTGACGGAAAACGTCCTGATCAGGTAGACCTCCCCGCGAGACCAGCGACACGACGTCGCCACATCCGCCCCCTCGGTCTGATCCTTCCAATCCCCGATGAGCCATTCGAGTTCGGCGAGCTCTTCGCGGGCGGACTTGATCGGCTGACTCGTCTCGGTGATCGATTCGATCAGCCACTCATCATCAATTTGCACGAAAAGAATAATGAACGAGCTCGTCTCGGCTGTGCCGTCTTCGAGCACAAGCTGAGTGCTTCCAGTTACTTTCGCCGCTGTCTCTCCCAGAAGCTTGATCTCATCCACCGAGCCGGTCAGTCGGGCTCCGGGTTGTGTGCTAAGAAAGCTGCTTAGCTCGGCCACAATCTGCGTCCTGCCCTGCGTCGAGCCGCCGAGCGTGAGATTCGCGAAGACTCCGTCTTCCGCCCAGAGTTGAGCGATCTTGTCTGTATCGCCCTGGTTGAAGTACTCGACATAGGACTGGATCTGCTTCCGGATTACGTCCTGGCTGCCGGACGCATTCTCCTCGGCGATCGCCATTGTGGTAAAACAGGAGAGTAGACAAAACGCAAAGAGAGCTCGGAGCACTCGCATGGTCGTTCCTTCTCGTCAGAACAGGAGGGGTGAGCAGAACTGGGAATCAGTCATTGCTTTCTTGCCTGTCGATTCCTCATGCGAGTGGCCCATAACGCATCCGACACTGTGCTTCCGTACCGGCAAGTCTCGACATCCTGCCAAGATTTAATTCGCTCCGCAACAATAGATCTGTGATTCGACACCATGGAGATAATGTTCAACGCCTTCATCGGAGTCCCATAGGAAAGACATTCGTTCTTCATTATTCTCTGCGTCAGTCGACATTGATCTGCCGTTCTTCCGGCCTCGCTTTATGGACCCGAGTTATATGATGCGCTCCTGCCAACGGTTCTCGATCGTGCTGCTCATGATGGGCCTGGAATTAAGCGCCATGGAGATTCACGCCCAGGAAGCGGCTCCTTACTTTGAAGGAGATCGCATCCTTGTGAATGCCCGGATCAACGAGCAGCCCGTTCGCCTGCTCTACGATACCGGTGCTTCGTTCTCGGCAATCTTGAGCAGTGCGGCCGAACGACTGAAGATTGAGATCGACGCCCAACGCGAGCAGCAGCTCGGGAACTACCGGGTGCCGATCGGCCGGACCGCTCCTGTGGAGTTTGCGATGTTCGGCCAAACGATGACGACCCCGCTTCGTGTGGTGGTGAGTCCCCGAAAGGCTCCGTTCGATGGCGTTCTGAGCTGGCGAAACGTTAACTCGGCTCACGTGCTGATTGATGGCTACGACCGCCGTGTGCTGACGCTTAATCGCCTGCCCGAGCGAGGTTGGCAGCGATGGCAACTCGAAGCCGAGAACTCGCAGCTCTTCTTTGCCGTCACCCATGAGGGCAAGGAGATGGGTCGCGTGTTCGTCGATACGGGGACCAGCTGTGGGCTGAGGCTGTCTCCACAGCTGTGGAGACAATGGCGGGAAGAACATCCTGAAGCTGGTGTAACGCTGGAGACGTTTCAGTATTTCGTTGGCGATGTCGAATCCTATGAGCTTTCATGGGCGGAAGAGTTCTCGCTGGGAGATCTGACCTTTCGCGACGTCGATCTCAGTGTGATCCCGGAATCCGAAGAAGACATGGCGATCGACGCGGCCGGGAAAGAGTTCATCGCCATGATCGGAATTCGGGCACTCCGGAATCTGCGGATCATCATCAGCCGGGAGGAGAAGATGCTGCTCACACAGCCCATCGCGTCGATTCCCGACCACAATCGCCTGGGAGCGGTTTTCATTCCCGACCCGGATGACGAATCGGTATTACGTTGCCGCGTACTGGACGGTTCGCCCGCCGCGAAAGCCGGACTGAGAAATGGCGATGTTCTGGCGTCGATCGACGATTTTAACTTCAGTGGACGAGATGAGTCCGGTCCACGAAATCCTTCGACGTTCTTCTCTGGACCGGCGGGAACACGGCTCGCTATTGCCGTGAGACGCGACGGGGAACTGCTCGACGTTCAGGTGCAGCTGGAAGATCTGCTCCGCTGAGACATCCGAGTGAGCGGAAGTGGATCGATCAGTCGCAACCGATCGCGTCATACTTTAGAATTCGCTGATGCGTTCCGATGGGATCGCGTACCTTCATCGAGAATCTCTGACACCAATCCTCGAGCAAGATCTGCCTGCCATGCTACGAATTCTTCTGATCGTTACCCTTTCACTGCACTTCGCCGCTCAGGTTCAAGCCGAAACGACGAAGCCGAATGTTGTCGTCTTTCTGGCCGACGATGCCGGCTGGGGGGACTACAGCGAGAACGGAAACCACCAGACGAGAACGCCGAATATCGATTCCATCGCCCAGGCGGGGGTTACGCTTGATCGCTATTTCGTCTGCCCGGTCTGCTCGCCGACGCGAGCGGAGTTTCTCACCGGACGATACCACCCGCGTGGTGGTGTTCGCGGCGTCTCGACTGGTCAGGAGCGGTTGAATCTCGATGAGGCGACGGTCGCTGATGCCTTTAATAAGGCAGGCTATGCGACTGGCGCCTTCGGCAAATGGCACAACGGCAGTCAGTATCCCTACCATCCCTGTGGGCGAGGATTCGATGAGTACTTTGGCCATACCGCCGGGCACTGGGGCGAATACTTCGATGCTCCTCTCGAAGAAAACGGCAAGATGATTCGCACGGAAGGGTACATTGCCGACGTCTGCACCGATCGCGCGATCGAATTTATCAATCGAAATCAATCGCAGCCGTTCTTCTGTTACGTACCGTACTCCACGCCGCATTCCCCCTGGGCGGTGCCACAGGAGTACTGGAATGAGTACAAAGACATGCCGATTGAACAGACCGCGACCGAGCCCCAGCGGGAAGAACCGGATCATACCCGGTGTGCTCTGGCGATGGTCAAGAATCAGGACGACAACGTTGGCCGCGTGCTGAACCGGTTGGAGGAACTGGGAGTCGCTGAGAATACGATCGTGGTTTACTTCTCCGATAACGGCCCCAACAGCTGGCGCTGGAATGGTGGCATGAAGGGCCGCAAGGGAAGCACCGACGAAGGAGGTGTTCGCTCGACGTGCTACATCCGCTGGTCGAACAAACTGCCTGCAGGCACCACGGTGACTCAGATCGCCGGGGCGATTGACCTGCTGCCGACGCTGACGAGTCTCGCCGGGATCGAACGGATCGGAGACAAGCCACTTGACGGACGTGACCTCAGTCCGCTGCTCATGGGCAAGCAGACCAAATGGTCAGATCGAACGATCTTTTCAACTTGGGCGGGGCGAACCAGTGCCCGCACTCAGCAGTTCCGCCTCGATCATCAAGGCAACCTGTATGACATGGTCGCCGATCCCGGTCAGACGCAGCCGGTGAATAAGCAGCACGAGCAAACGGCGAAGCGACTGAAAGCCGAGGTCGAAGATTGGAAGATGAATGTACTCAACGCGGATCGAGACGGAGCGGATCGGGAAAAGAAGAAGCGGAACGCAGTCGATTCACGCCCGTTGACCGTCGGCTATCGCGAGTTCCCAATCACCATGTTGCCGGCTCGGGATGGGGACCCCGAAGGAGGTGTTGAACGCAGCAGCAGTGCTCCGAACTGTTCCTATTTCGTGAACTGGACCAGCGAAGAAGGCCGCATGGTCTGGTTGCTCGATGTGCATACCGCTGGCCGTTACGACGTGACAATTGATTACACCTGTCCGGTCGACGACGCCGGCTCGCAGATTGAACTCTCCTGCGGCAATCACAATCTGAAAGGACGCGTCGAGCCGGGCTGGGATCCGCCGCTCTACACGAATCAGGACACCCTGCCCCGTCCGCCGGCGGAATCGCAGATGAAGCCGTTCCGGACACTGCATCTGGGAGAGATGAAACTCGACAAGGGCGAAGGCGAACTCGTGCTGCGGGCTCTGGAGATCCCGGGCGATTACGTCATGGATGTCCGCCGTGTCACGCTGACGCTGCTGGACTGAATGACCTCTGCCAGAATCGACGATGTGACTGTCTGACTGTTTCGCGGACCCTCCGCAATAAAGAGATCGCCATTATGAGAATCCTGCTTCTATTGTTCTTCGCTGTCGTATTCACGGCGCCGCTCGAAGCCGCCGAGCTTCCCAATATCATTCTCATGATGGGGGACGATCACGGCTGGGAAGAAACCGGCTATAACGGACATCCCTATGTCAAGACGCCGGTACTCGACGAGATGGCCAGTTCCGGTCTGAAGTTCGACCGCTTTTACGCCGCTCATCCGAGTTGCTCGCCGACACGAGCCAGCTTTCTGACGGGCCGTCATCCGAATCGAATGGGAACGTTTGCTCCAGGCTGGTCACTCCGGCCCGAAGAGATCACGATCGCTCATCTTCTGCAGAAAGCGGGCTACCGCTGCGGTCACTTCGGCAAGTGGCATGTGGGCACCGTTAAAGAAGGTTCTCCCACCAATCCCGGAGCGATGGGATTCGATGAATGGGTCTCCCATGACAACTTCTTCGAGATGAATCCGACTCTCTCCCGTAATGGTGCCACCCCCACAGTCTACGAGGGCGAAAGCTCGGCCATCCTGATCAAGGAAGCGATTCGATTCATCGATGCATCGGCTAAGGAGAAGAAGCCGTCGCTCACCGTGATCTGGTTCGGCTCGCCACATGAGCCCTACAGTGGACTGGCGGAGGATCTCGCTTTGTACGACGATCTTCCCGGCAAGTACACGAAAAAAGTGAAGCTGACCTCCAACGAGACGGGACAGCAAACGACCCGGCCGCAGGGCGAAGTGTTGCGCGAGCGGTATGCGGAAATCACGGCCATGGACCGGGCGATCGGGTTCCTGCGGGATCATCTCGAAGAAGAAGGCCTTCGCGAGAACACCGTCCTGTTCTACTGCGGCGACAACGGAACTTCCGGCGACTCTGCGCTGGGCGAGCCGCACCGGGGAGTGAAAGGCCAGGTTTACGAGGGAGGCATTCTTGTCCCCGGCCTCGTGGAATGGCCGGCTCGAATCCTCGATCCGAAGACAACCAGCGTTCGGGCCAGCACAAGCGATCTGCTTCCGACCCTCGGTGCGATCACCGGACAGTCGCTGCCGGATCGCCCGCTCGATGGGATCGAACTCAATCCGATCATTGGCGGAAACGAAGAGCGAACCAACCCGCTTTACTTTTGGGAATTCGAAATGTCTCACGTGCGGAAGGCGAAAACGGAACCGTGGATCGACCCGGCTCTGCAGGAAGGAACGACTCCGCTGGTGAAGTTCATGAACGGCAAGCCGACGCGCGATTTCGTGAACTTCAAACATCCGCCCGTCTCAGATGCCGACTACGAAGGGCCGCGAGCCATCATTGACGGGGATCTGAAACTGGTCGTCCACGAAAAGGGCGGGAAGCCGCGTGTGGAACTCTTCAACCTCACCAGTGATCCAGCCGAGAAGAACAATCTGGCCGACAAGCGTGCGGATGACGTGAAACGCCTGCAAAAAAGGCTGCGCGACTGGCAGTCATCGGTTCTGAACAGTGTTTCCGGCGACGATTACGACAACTAACCCGGATTCTCCTCGATCGATCCGAATGATCTCATTGACACTATCTTCAAGTAATTGATCCATCCTATGAAAAAGCTGCTCTTTCTCGTTCTGTTAAGTCTCTCGGTCTCCCCGGTTGAGGCAGCCGAGCGCCCGAACATCGTCTTCTTCTTCGCCGATGATCAGACGACGAGCACTCTCGGCTGCTACGGCAATGGCGTCGTGCAGTCGCCGAATATCGATGCTCTCGCTGCTCGCGGGACGCGGTTTCAGAATTCGTTTGTCAGTCAGCCGATCTGTTGGGTGAGCCGGACAACGATTCTGACTGGTCGCACGGGACGCACTTACGGTCTGCCCGACAATCCGGAAGCGACCAAGCCCGAAGTTGCCGAGACGCTCTATTCCGATCTCTTGCGAAAGAATGGCTATCGGACGGGGTTCTTCGGGAAGTGGCACGCCAAGATGCCGCGTGGCTATCGCCCGGAAGAACATTTCGACGAATACGAAGCGATCTTCCGCAATCCGTTCTACAAGCGGCAGCCGGATGGCTCGCTGCGTCACGAGACCGACCTGATTGTCGATCGAGGCATCGACTTCATCAAGAATCAGCCGAAGGATCAGCCCTTTGCTGTCAACATGTGGTTTAACGCCTGCCATGCTGAAGATGGTGATCGACGCCCTGGTCTGCACTTTGCCTGGCCACAGTCGGCAAACGGTCTGTACGAAGATATTGAGATGTACCGTCCCCGCCTCGATAATCCGGCGACGTTCGAAGCACTGCCGGACTTCCTGCAAACAAGCATCACCCGCGAACGGTACTTCTGGCGCTGGAATTCGCCTGAAAAGTATGAGACCAACATGCGGGCCTACCTGAGAATGGTCACCGGAATCGACAACGCCATCGGCCGCTTCCTCGAAGCTCTTGAGGAAGCCGGCCTGGCCGACAATACGATCGTGGTCTACTCCGCCGACAACGGCTACCACATGGCCAACCGTGGACTGTCCGGCAAGTGGTCGCACTTTGAAGAGTCGATCCGCGTGCCGCTGATCATCGCTGACCCGCGCGTTCCCGAATCAGAGCGCGGCAAGGTCACCGAAGCGATTGCGCTCAACCTCGACTTCCCCAGCACTTTTCTCGACTGGGCCGGGGTGAATGTCCCGAAAGAATATCAGGGCGCCAGCCTGAAGCCGGTTGTCGAAGGAACGAAGCCTTCCGACTGGCGGGAGGAGAGCTATCACGAACACTTCGCGGTCCGCAACCGGATTCCCGCCTGGGAAGGAATTCGGACCGATCGCTACAAGTACGCCCGTTACTTCGATCACGGTCATGAATTTCTCTATGACCTGAAGAACGATCCCGACGAACTGCACAATCTCGCCGGCGATACCAACCATCAGGCGACGCTGGAGGAATTCCGGAAACGAACGTCGAAAACCGTCGATGAGCTCGGCGGACCGTTGTCTCCGCTGAACGGCGAGTTCCAGAAATCGACCGATCCGCATCCGGTCGCCGCAGCCGCCGTGACCGTGAGGCCGGGCAAGGACGGATTCGTCAATCTGTTCAACGGAAAGAACCTGAATGGCTGGGAAGGCGATCCCCAGTACTGGTCCGTCGAAGACGGGCTGATGACCGGCACGACAGATGGTTCCCTCAAGATGAACCGGTTCATCACCTGGAAACAGGCCACGATTCGCAATTTCGATTTGCGGGTGAAGGTGAAAGTCACGCCGGGTGGAAACAGCGGACTGCAGTACCGCGGCGCCCCTCGGCCCGAGATCGATCTCGATATCGTCAGCGGATATCAGTGTGATATTGTCGCGAATGTGCCGCAGTACAACGGAATGCTGTATGAAGAACGCGGACGACGGATTCTGGCTCACACAGGCGAGAAGGTGATTATCGATCCCGAAGGACGTTCCTGGATTGTCGGGCAGATGCCAGTGAAGGAATTCGCTCCCGACGAATGGCATGAGTATCGCGTCCTGGTCGAGGGGAACCACCATCAGCACTGGATTGATGGGCATCAGACGGCGGACCTGGTCGACCTCGACGAGGACGGCCGCTCACTCGACGGTGTGCTCGCGGTGCAGGTGCATGTTGGTCCGGCGATGAAGATCCAGTTTAAAGACTTCCGCATCAAACACCTGCCGGATGACTTGCCGCTTCTTTCTCCCGAGGATGCCCCGATCCCTGATGGCTCTCTCGGTGTGAAACCGCAGGGACGGCTGCCGAAGAACTGGAAACCACCGGTCTACGGGCAGGATGACTGAGACTTCCAGGCTTCAGGCGAAAATATCCTTTGCCACCACTCCTTCCACGTCGGTCAGGCGGAAGTCCCGACCGGCGTAACGGAAGGTGAGGCGTTCGTGATCGATGCCGAGGAGGTGCAGGATCGTTGCATGGAGATCGTGGATGTGCATCTTCTTTTCGGCCGCGTAGTAGCCGTATTCGTCGGTCGCTCCATAGGCATAGCCCCCCTTCACTCCTCCGCCGGCCATCCACATGGTGAAGCCGTGCGGGTTGTGATCGCGGCCGTCGTTCCCTTGAGCGGTGGGTGTGCGACCGAACTCGCCGCCCCAGAGGACGAGCGTGTCCTCGAGCAGTCCGCGTGATTTCAGGTCTTGCAGCAGACCGGCAATTGGCAGATCGACCTCGGCTGCGTTCTTGGTGTGGCCCTGATACAGATTGCCGTGCTGGTCCCACTGAACTTCGCTGTCACTGTGTGTCACCTGCACGAAGCGGACGCCTCGTTCGAGAAACCGCCGAGCCATCAAACACTGCCGGCCGAAATCAGCAGTCACTGGGTTGTCGAGGCCGTACTGCTTCTGCATGGAATCCGATTCCTGCGACAGATCCTGCGCCTCCGGCATGGAAGCCTGCATGCGATAGGCCAGTTCGAACGAGTGCAACCGTCCTTCCAGAGCCGTGTCGTATTCGGTTCGCTCCAGATGATTCTGATTGAGTCCACGAATGAAATCGAGCTGCTTTCGCTGTTCTCGGCTGCTCAGTTGTGGATTGGCGATATGCTTCACTCCGACCTGAGACGAACTCAGGCTCGCATTGCCGAGCGGGGTTCCCTGGCAATGAGCAGGGAGAAAGGCGGAACCCCAGTTGTTCACGCCGCCGTGAGCGAGTGTGGGGCAGATGGTCAGAAACGCCGGCAGGTTTTCGTTCTCGGTGCCGAGGCCGTAGACAATCCATGAACCAAAGCTCGGCCGGACAAACTGGTCGCTGCCGGTATGCAACTTGAGCAGTGCCCCGCCATGGGCGGGGTTGGTGCCGTGCAGCGAGCGTAGTACACACAGATCGTCGATACGTTTGGCGACGTTCGGGAACAGATCGCTCACCGGCAGTCCGCTCTCGCCGTATTGCCGGAACTTCCATGGTGATCGCAGCAGATTTCCCTGCTTGGCGAAGGTCACTTCGGGCAGCGGGAACGGCAGTGGTTTCCCGTGATCGCGGTCGAGCATCGGCTTGGGATCGAACGTGTCGACATGCGACGGCCCCCCCTTCATGAACAGGAAAATGATCCGGCGGGCTCGAGCCGGAAACTGGGGCGGTATTGCTGCGGTCGGGCCGGATGATTCTGCCTGGGATTCACCGGCGAGCAGGCCGGCCATCGCCAGCGATGCAAAGCCGGCGGCTGACGATTTCATCAGGTGTCGACGGGAGTGGAGTTCGCAGTCGTGCATGGGATCGGTACTTCGCAGTGGGAGAATTACTTGAGGTAGATGAACTCGTTGGCGGCGATCAGCCCGTGGCAGACCACGGACCAGGCTTTAAGTTCGGCTGCCGGAGACGTTTCTGCACCAGTTGACTGATCGTTGAGAAACGCCGCGACATAGCGCGACTCCTCGGGCGAGGGTTCTCGACCGTAGGCAACGCGGTAGGCAAACTCGATCCGGTCTTCGGGATCTGTCGCGCTCTCGATGACTCGTTGGGCGAAAGCTTCCGCGGAATCGAGGACGAGAGCGGAGTTCATGAGCAGAAGCGCCTGCGGTGCGATCGTTGTGACATTGCGATGCCCGGTTGGCATCGTCGGATCGGGGAAATCGAACTGCTCGAAGAGCGAGTACAGGTTGTTGCGGATCACCGGAAGATACACGGCTCGCCTAAGGCTGTCGTACTTCGTGTGATCCTCCGAGGTGTGGTTGAAGACGAATTGCCGGTTCCGCAGTGGCACCGTCTTTCCTCCCAGCGTAGGGTCGAGGCGATCAGAGATCGACAGGATCGCGTCGCGAAGCGACTCGGCAGGTAACCGGCGGAGATGGGCCCGCCAGAGAAGCCTGTTTTCCTGGTCAACAGCGGCGCACTTCTCGAACTCCGGATGATGGTAGGACATCTGGTAGGCGCTGGAGTGGACGATCATTCGATGCAGCTCTTTGATCGACCAGCCACGATCCATGAAGTTCCACGCCAGCCAGTCAAGCAGTTCGGGATGCGAAGGCTGATCACCGAGGACGCCGAAGTTTTCCGTCGATTTCACCAGCGGCTGCCCGAAATGCCAGCCCCAGATACGGTTTACGATCACGCGAGCTGTCAACGGATGTTCGGTGCTCGTCGCCCACATGGCCAGTTCGAGGCGACCGCTGCCGGTCTCCGGGAAGATCGGGCGGGAGTCGCTCAGTCGCATGACTTCCGGGACTTCGCGGGCCACCGGCTGTCCAAGATTCTTATAGCTTCCCCGAATATGAATCGGGATCGTCGGGACCACCTCGCCATCGGCGACTCCCATCGCGGCTGGCTCGTCAAACGCCTGACTTTCGAACTCACGGGCCACAGCCAGCAGCCGATGGTATTCGGCAATCTGATCCTCGGTCAGTACGTATTCCGGCTTGGCGGGGAGTGCGAGGAAGCCCGAGTTATCGTTCACGGCGACCCGTGCCTGTTCGAGATGTTCCTCGGTCAGCGGAGCTTTTTTATCCTCTGCGGCCTCGGTTGCCTGTCGCATTTCAGCGAACAGCGACTCGTAATGCTGACGCACCGCGGAGGAATCGCCCTTCGACGCCAGATCGTGCCAGGGACGGAAGAACGGATCATCCTGATGGTACTCCAGATGCAATCGGCAATGGTGCAGGATGCGGGGATGGAGTCCACGCGGCTCAGCAACCTTCGCCATGTCGACGAGCGACATCTGCGGCGAGACCAGCACGGCAGCAGCGAGATACTCGACCGCCTGTTCCCGTGTTCGATTCCGCAGTTCGGTCACCAGGCCATTCTTATAGGCATTCGCCGCTGAGGTCAGCTTCTTGATCTCGGCGCTGATCTCCTGGGCTTTTTTCTCGTCTTCTTCGGTGGCGAACGAATGCTCGTACCAGTGATGAATGGCTCCGGTCTTCGATTCCGCCAGCGTCTGGGTGCTTTTGAAAATCGCGGCCAGCGCGTAGTAGTCGCTCTGTTTAACCGGGTCAAACTTATGGTCGTGACAGCGGACGCAGCCGAGTGTCAATCCCCAGAAGGCCTTGCCGGTCGTGTCGATCTGCTCGTCGATGATGTCCATATCGAGCTTGTTGCGATCCGGCTCGGCCAGTACTTTGGCTCCAAGCGAGAGAAAGCCCGTCGCTGTGCGGGTTTCGACAGTGGCGTCCGGAAGAAGGTCGCCGGCAAGCTGCTCGATAACAAACCGGTCGTACGGCTTGTCGTTGTTGAACGAATTGATCACATAGTCGCGGTATCGCCAGGCGTGTCCATAAGCGAGGTTTTCGTCGAGACCGTTGGAATCGGCGTAGCGGGCGACGTCGAGCCAGTGTCGCCCCCAGTGGACTCCGTATTGCGGCGAAGAGAGCAACCGCTCGACGACCTTGTCGAACGCATCGTCCGATGTATCTGCCAGAAACGCGTCGAGTTCTTCGATTGTCGGCGGGAGTCCGGTGAGATCATACGTCACCCGTCGCAACAGCGTTTCTCGATCGGCTTTCGGCGCAGGCGTCAGATCGTTCCGCTCCAGCGAACGCAGGACGAAGTGGTCGATGGGAGTCGCGACCCAGTCCGAATGTTCGACAGCCGGCAAGGAGGGATTCGCGACCGGCTGAAAGGACCAGAACGCGCGTCCATCTTCGATGCTCATCCCGGCCAGTGGTTCATGGCTGTCCTCAGGCGTTTCGATCCGAGGGTCTGGAGCCCCGCGTCTTACCCACTCTTTGAGGTCCGCAATCTGGGAATCGGACATCTTCTGTTCGGGCGGCATCTGCAGATCGCGATTGTTGTACTCAATCGCTTCGATGAGCAGGCTCTTCTCCGGTTCCCCCGCCACAATCGAGGGGCCCGTGTCTCCCCCCTTCAGGACGGAATGTCGGGAATCGAGTCTCAGTCCACCGCTGCGCTCTTCGGCGGAGTGGCAGTCGTAGCAGTGTTCAATCAGGACCGGTCGCACCCGTTTCTCGAAAAACTCAAGATCGGTCGCCGAGATCGGTTCGGTTGCGTGGATCGTCGGCGCGACCGCAAAGAAGAACAGGACGGACGTCAGGAAGCGATAGTAATGTAACATGGCAACAGGGGGACTGTTCTGGTAGGGCAGTAATGGAAAGCCGGGCGGAGTGACTGGAACGGACGGCCAGCCGCGTGGGAGCGACGTTCCGCCACGTGAGCCGAGTCGAGTGGGGAACAAGCAGCGAATGTGGAGCGGGCCGGGCGGGTTCTTCTTCGCACCCCACAACGGGGGTTGAACGAAGTCCTCGATAAAACGTTTCCGGCAACAGGCATCTCGCGTTCCTGCAGAGCAAGAGGAGTTTCTATGTTCGCCCCGATTCCAGATCAGGGCGACGCGAGTCTGTGAGCACTCCCTGTAACATACCTTCCAGCGGCGTCCCGTGACAATTGAATTTCCGGAAATGATTCGAACCGGCCGCGGGATCAGCCACCGCGGGAGGCGTCTGGCCATTGACATTTCCGGTGAGAGTCTCTGGACTAACACATAGAACAGGTTGTTCGCAATGCCCTCCCCAGGTTCCTGCCCCGTACGTCCACTCGCGTTGAAAGTCCGCATTCGATGATCCGAGTTCTCCTGACCACGATCGTTCCGTTTGTCTCGATTGTGGCTCTCATCAGTGCCGCGATCTCAGAAGAACGGCAAACTCAACAGGCTGATGCGAAGCCCATCCTCTGTGAGGACGATCTGGATGTCGAGCGGCTGCTCGTCAATCCCGAGATTGCCCAGCCGCTGGAGGTTAAGTTCGACGAAAGGGGCCGGATGTGGGTTGTTGAGTATCGTCAATACCCCGATCCCGCTGGCGTCGAGGTGACCGATCGCGACGAATACTGGCGGGTGGAATATGACAAGCAGATTCCTCCGCCGCCTCACGCTGCTGATTCCCCGTTTCGTGGGACAGATCGCATCACGGTCCATACCGATACAAACGCCAATGGCCAGTATGACCGCCACGAAATCTTTCTGGAGGGACTCAACCTGGCGACGTCGGTGGCGTTCGATCGGGACGGCGTGTGGGTGTTAACCCCGCCGTATCTGGTGTTTTATCCCACCGAAAAAGGGCAACTGCAGCCGAGCGGTTCCCCCATTGTTCATCTGCAGGGGTTCGGTCTGGAAGATACGCATTCCATTGCCAACAGTCTCGAATGGGGCGCGGACGGCTGGTTGTACGGGGTGAACGGGAGCACCTGCTCGTTGAGTATAACGTCGCCATTCTGGACTACGTCCTCCACCCCGGTTGAACGAAGCGGGCAATGTGTCTGGCGATATCATCCCGTTACGCACGCTTTCGAAATCTTTGCGGAGGGCGGCGGGAACTCGTTTGGGCTCGAGATCGATGCTCACGGCGATATCTACTCCGGACACAATGGCGGCAACACCCGCGGATTCCATTTTTTGCCTGGGGCATACTATCTGAAAAACTTCGGGAAGCATGGCGATCTGAGCAATAGCCGGGCATTCGGATTCTTCCCGGGCATGCAACACCACAACGTGGAACGTTTTACCCACCACTTTCTGATCTACGAAGCGGAAGCGTTGCCGGAACGGTTTCGTGGCCAACTAGTCGGGATCGATATCCTGCACAACAATCTCGTGCTCTCGGCGTTTACACAGCAGGGCTCCACCTTTCAGACGCGAGATCTCTCGCGTCCCGTGTGGTCGGAAGGGACGCAGTTCCGGCCTGTCGATCTGACACTCGGGTTCGATGGCAATCTCTACGTCGCCGACTGGGCCGACAGCCAGGTGAACCATTACCGCAATCACGAAGGGTTTATCGAGCCGGAAACCGGGGCGATCTACCGGTTGAAGGCAAAGGGAGCAGTCAACGTCGATCCGCAGAGCTTCGAAGATCTGGTTGCTGCGCTCAGGTCTCCCAATCGAGCGGTTCGTCAGACGGCACTGCGATTGATCCGTGAACGACAACCACTGGAGTTGAGCGACGAGCTGCGGGAACTCTATGGGAGTGAGAGTCCGTACGCGCTCGATGCCTACTGGGCACTGCATGCACTTTCGGCCCTGACAATCGAAGAAGACTTCGCGACGCTGCAGCGAACTTCCCCCTGGCTGCGACGCTGGGCCGTCCGGTTTCTCTGCGAACAAGGCAGTCAACCGGAAGCTGTGGTGAAAACGCTTGCGAAGCAGGCGCGGATCGAACAGGACGCCCGCGTCGTCGCCGAGATCGCCTGCTCGGTGCGACGACTTCCAGACGAGCACGCCTGGCCCGTGGTGCAACAACTGCTGACCCGCGACGAATTCGCGGACGATCCTTTTCTCCCTCTGCTCGTCTGGTGGGCCTTCGAACAATCCCGACCGGAGGATCCGCAGCAGGTTCAGGCGGATCTCCAGGCTGTCGGTGCGGATCGTTCGACGTTGTATACGAAGACTGTCGAGTCGCGACTGGTCCGCTGTTGGGCGGGTGAAGGGACGGCTGCCCACTGGTCGGCCATTGCAACCTTGCTCGACACGAATTCCGCAGAGCGAGTGCTTGGGATTCTCGATGCTCTTGGCGAAGCGTTCTCAGGACTGGCTTCGCCGAAGGTCAGCAGCGATCTTAAGGGCTCGCTCGTGGCTCTGGGGGCGGAGGTGCCACTCCCGTTGAGATTGCGATTGCGATTCGAAGGTGCGTCCGAAGAGACGATCGACCAATTGAAAACGTTGTCGGGTCGGGAACGTTCCGAGTTGTTGAAGGTCATCTCGGAAGTGAAAGCGGAAGAAATGGTCGATCCCCTGCTCTCCCTGATCGCGGCGGACGGGGTCGCGGATTCCGTTCAGGCCGAAGTGATCAGCACCCTGGGAGCTTTTGCGGATCCACGCATTGGACGAGTTGTGCTGAAACGTTATGGCGAGCTGTCTTCCCGCGTGAAGTCGGCAGCAGTGGACCTGCTGGTGTCGCGAGCCAGTTGGACGGAGTTGCTGCTGGAAGCCGTGGATGCGGGCCGCATCGAGTCGAAACAGGTGCCGGTGCTGGCGGTGAATCGAATGAAGCTGCACGGCGATCCAGAGATCCTGCAGCGGATTCACGTGTTGTGGCCAACGGTCGTCGATCCGCAGAAGCTGGAAGAAAACCTGCATCGTTGGACGCGTATACTATCCGTCGGCGGTCGCGGAGATATTGACCGCGGAAAGCTCGCCTACGAGAAGCATTGTGCGGCCTGTCATCAGTTGAACGGACAGGGGCGAAAACTCGGCCCGGATTTGACGTCATATCAACGGTCGAATCGAGCCATGATGCTGCTGGCGATCCTGGCTCCGTCGGCAGAGATTCGCGAGGGATTCGAGAACGCTATTGTCGTTCTCGACGACGGTTCGATTCTCAACGGGATTATCGGGCGTCAGAACGATGAGATCCTCGAACTCACCGACACTCAGGGAGCCAAACGGGTGATCCCGCGAGAGAAGATCGAGCTGATGAAGATTTCACCGGTTTCAATCATGCCGGACAGTCTGCTCGAGAAGATACAGGATCAGGAGGCCCGGGATCTGTTCGAGTTTCTGCAGAGTCAACCCGCTGCCATTCCACAGGCGACGGAAAAGTGAGGCATTTATGAGATGGTGTTTTGGGAGTACTCGTCCAGCCAGTTCTTGACGATCCGAATGTGACGGTGCGATGCCAGCTGGTCTGTTTGCGCCTCAGAGGCCTGCAGCACCCACCCGTTTTTGACTCGATGAACTTTGAATCGTCGCCGTGCTCCGACGAGATGGTCACTCGGGCCATGAACCGCCACGACGCAGAGTTCGATTTCATGAGTCGGGAGAACCTGCCTGTCAGTATCGGTATGAGCGGACTGCAACCGCTCCTCGATGAGAGGCTGCAGGTTGAGAATCTGCTCCAGCGTTCCCAGCACCATGTAGTCTCCAGGACGGATCGGTCCCTGTCGTAAAGCGGATTCCAGTTGGCTCGTGGTTGGTGAGACCTCACCCAGTTCGGTCACCGGGCGGGTGATGGTGCGATCGTCGTCACGGATCTTCGCCAGGACGCATTGCACATGCACCGGTTCACTGCTCATATTAACCAGCAGGCACAGGTCCGAGGGATCGTGCCCCTGCGCGTGATGAATCACCAGACACGGCTTCCGATGTCGTCGGAACTGGAGATAAAACAGCTGCAGATAGAGCAGCCAGATCAGAACCATGGTAATACTCCCCAGGGCGGAGAGTGATTGAGCATTTTCTTGAATCCACTGCCACACGATCGCCTTTCCTCCCCTGTCATTCGGCTTACTCGAAAGATGAAAATGGACCGCTCTTCCTGGAAGACGGCTACTCTCAGAGTGCGTGCAGATTCATTGCCGAACGGGTCTCAATTCTCCAAGTGATCCGATTTGTGAAGGAATCCGTTCCGAGTCGGAATCGTCGGCCCTTCGCTCGGAAGTCGCTGGCCGAACGGTGGAGAGATCGAGGCGGCTTACCTATGCTGGAGACAACTTGCCTGGATCGCAGCGGAGCAGTGCGACTGCTTTGATGCGAAGTACGTAACGTTTCCCCAGAGAGGGTCTGACTCGATGAGAAGTGCGTTAATCATCCTGTTGCTGACTTGCTGGATGAACTCAGCATCTGCAGACGAGATTTATCATGCCCAGGGCGAAATGGTCGGCGAGCCGACAACGACCAGCGTCCTGCTGCAGTCTCGTCTGACGGCGCTTCCAGGCCCGGAGCTCGATTCAGAAGGTGACCTTCCGGGAGCTGATGGAGTCGCCCGTTTTGAATGGAGCACAACTCCTGGGTTCAAGAATGCACGAAAGACCGACTGGCTCCAGGCGAGACAGGAACAGGACTTTATTGTGCGGGCCGAGATTCAAGATCTGCTCCCCGGAACGCGTTACTACTACCGTTTGATCTACGGGTCTGATCGGTCGAATACAAAAACCGGTCCGCGACGTGAGTTTCAAACATTGCCGGGCGGTGACGCCGAAGGCCACCTGTCGTTTGCGATGGGGAGTTGTCAGAACTACGCCTTCTTCATGCACGGGAAGAACGGAAAGAGTGGAGCCGCCCCCGATGAGGATCGCAGGCTTGGTTATCCCGCTTATCAGGCGATGCTGGACCTGAAGCCCGACTTCTTTATCGGGACCGGAGATATTGTTTACTACGACCATTTCGCGAAGACTGCGGCTCAGACGTTGCCGGAACTACGGAAGAAATGGCACGAGCAGTTTCGGTTTCCACGAATGGTCGCCTTTTTCGCCCGGACTCCCGCTTACTGGTCGAAAGATGACCACGATTTCCGCTTCAACGATGCGGACCGCACCGGCAGCCGCCTGCCGCTGACGGATACGGGCATCGAGATCTTCCGCGAACAGATGCCGATTCATCCCGCTGACGATTCAAAGTCCCCCACGTATCGAACTCATCGGGTGCATAAGCATCTGCAGCTCTGGTTTGTGGAAGGTCGCGATTACCGCTCTCCCAACAAAATGGAAGACGGTCCGGAGAAGACGATCTGGGGAGCAGAACAGAAGAAGTGGCTGCAGAAGACGCTGAAAGAAAGTGACGCCACGTGGAAGGTGATCATCACGCCGACTCCGATGGTCGGTCCCGACTCGAAAAACAAGAAGGACAACCACGCCAACCTCGCCGGCTTTCGTCATGAGGCGGGAGAGTTCTTCGACTGGCTCAAGAAGAATAAACTTCAGGATCATGTGATGACGTTCTGCGGCGATCGTCATTGGCAGTATCACAGCATTCACCCGAGTGGCATGCATGAGTTCTCGTGCGGAGCGATCAACGATGAGAACGCGATTTCCGGATCCTATCCGGGAACCGCGAACAGCACGGACCCCGACGGACTGATCCGTCAGCCGTTTCACTACGAAAAGCCCAGCGGCGGCTTCCTGCATGTCTCGATTGGCAACGCCTCGGATCCCGCCGCGCTCACGATCGCCTTTCACGACGACGAGGGGGAAAGCCTTTACGAATTCTCCCGCTCGGCTCAGGAATAGACCCCGCTCGTCAAAAAACGGAACCAGGAGTTTCGCTTTGAAGTCTGCATTCAAGTTATTGCTGATCGCGCTCATTCCGTTTGGGGCGACCCGCCTCTGCGCTGCCGATCTGACTGGCCCTGTCGTCTGTGATGGCCGCTATCCGCATCACCTTCAGGGAGTCTGTGTCGACGAGGATTCGATCTACTGGAGTTTTACCACGACTCTGGTGAAGACGGACCGCGATGGCAAGGTCGTGCGCAAGATCCCTGTCGTCAACCATCACGGCGACCTCTGTCATCATGACGGCAAATTGTACGTCGCGGTCAATCTGGGTGACTTCAACAACCCGAAAGGACGAGCCGATTCCTGGGTGTATGTCTATGACGCCAGGTCACTGGAGGAACTCTCTCGTCATGAGGTTCCCGAAGTCTTTCACGGAGCCGGCGGCATGGGCTTTCGAGAGGGGCACTTCTTTGTCATCGGCGGATTGCCTGACGGAGTCGAAGTCAACTACGTCTACGAGTACGACAGCGAGTTTCGCTTCGTGAAGAAGCATGTCATCGAGAGTGGTCATACGCACCTGGGGATTCAGACGGCGACCTTCGCTCACGATCGATGGTGGTTTGGATGCTATGGCTCGCCGCCGACGCTGCTCATTACGGATGGTGACTTCAGAATGCTCGGGCGGCACAGTTACAACTGTTCGCTCGGGATTGAAGGCCTTGCAGATGGCCGCCTGCTTTCTGCTGGTGGAGAGTGCCGCAAGGACGAGGGTTGCTCCGGGAGCGTTAAAATTGTCGTTCCGGACGAAACCGACGGGTTAACTGAGCAGAAGAGGAAAACAAACTAGAGCCAATTCAAAATTGGACGGCAGGCGTTCGCAGGAGCAAACTCAGCATGCAGGGGATTGGCGCCCCGCGACTGCAGAAGAAGCATGGAAATGCTCGAATTGCTCTTACGGCTTCTGTCCGACCAGCAAGAGATGAAGTCCAAGCCCGACGAACAGGGCGCCGGCGATCCGATCGACCCACTGACCGACTGAAGCCCGCTGCTTCAACCATTCTCCGATGGTTCCGGAGAAGTAGCCGAACGTGATGTAGAGGACGTTTGTCATCGACCAGAATACGAGCCCAAGTGCCAGCAGTTGCTGGGAGACCTCTCGACCCGGGTTGATGAATTGCGGTAGGAACGCGAGGAAGAAGATCGCGACTTTCGGATTGAGTGCATTGGTCAGAAACCCATGTCCGGCGGACTTCCAGAAACCGCCCGGCAGGTCGCATTGGGTCTGCTCCAATTCTTCGAGCGTCGTTCGGCTGCAGAGCGCTCGAGCTCCCAGATAGATCAGATAGGACGCTCCCGCATAGAGCACGATACGAAACGCGATGGGGGAGGCGGCGATCAAAGCCGAGAGCCCCAGAACCGCCAGAGCCGTGTGAAACAGAACCCCCAGCCCGACGCCAAAGGCGAACCCCTGCCCTGCCCGGCGGCCTCGGGACATGCCATAACTCAGAATCCCGAGCAGGTCCGGCCCCGGAGCGAGATTGCACGCCAGGGCGGCCAACAGGAAGGACGGGAAAAGTTCGAGCGGCGGCATATGACGTTCCAGTCGTTGGAGCTGGAGAGGCTCCTGGTTTCGTTTGCGTACAATGCAGAGGTTCCGGCGAGACGCCGTCCTTTCGCGAACATACGGTCGAGTGACCGGTTCTCGTGCGTACATTCGGTAGCAGGACAAGCCGAACTCACTCGGGTTCGCCCACTCGTTCAGGGTGATCGAGACACAGGAGAAGCGGGCGGAGATTTGCAATCGAGACCAGTTGCAGCCCACAATGCCGGCATCCCCTCTCCGTTTGTATAACACTCCCCTTTGGAGGTCGAGATGGATTCGTCAGATCCAGTCGCGCCGGCCGACGCGATCGAGCTGTCACTCGTTGATGGGCTGGAGGGGTCACAACCTTTTGATCCTCCCGAGGGGTTCGACCATGGGCCCGAGTTTAAAGAGAGCCCGCCTCGATCGATTCCCCGTTTTCTGAAATGGGGATCGTATGCATCGCGACGGCGAAATTCGTTGCTCGCCGTGCTCGTCTCGGCATTCTACTGCTTTCTGCTGGCACGCCTGTCTTTCATCCACGAGCTGTCCTTCTACATACTTCCGCTCGGCTATCTGGATCTGCTTGGAGCCGGATTGCTTCTCGTGGCGGGGATCATGACATTGAAGTACATGTTCGGCCGCGGACTGTATCGCTACGTTCGCGATGGAATTCCGGTCACCGGACGGATTCTGAAGATCGAACGGATTTCGGGGGGAGACATTCCCTATGTGTTCCTCATCCAGGTCGAAGTTGAATATCGCGATCCAGAGACGCAGGAGATTCAGCGGGCCACGCTTCCCCTGGAACCACCGCTGACAAGTTCCGTGCACTTTGATGCGGCGGGCCAACCCGAGGTCAAGGATGCACTGGAGTTGACCTTCGCTCCAGGGGACTATGTTACGCTTGTTGGACTCCCCGACGGGCCGTTCGAGAAAACGCTGCGAATCTACGGTTTGCTCGGTCTCGATCCCGATCGGGAGTTTGCGTTGAAGAACGGACGTCCCAATCGAGGGATGCAACCGTACCATGTCGTCGCTGTGATCTCGTTCATCATGCTGCTGTTTGGTCTGCTGCTCGGCGTCATTTACGTGGTCGAGTTCTACTGGCCGGTGGGCGGCAACTGGACCATCGCTATTGTGCCTGCCGTTATTGGCGCCATTGGCGGCTTGATCTTCGGAGGACTCTGGGCTTTCGGTTCCCGTCCGGAGATTCAGGCGTCTGGGCTCATTGACCGCATCGCCCTCGCGGCTGGCTGTGGTCTGTTTGCCACCCTGCTGGCACTGGAAGTCGTGTTCCTCAGCAATGCGATGCTCGATCGTTCCGAATCGCAATTCGAACCGGTGCAGATCGTCGACTTCTGGCAGACGACGCACAGCTTTCTGTTTCGCGATTACTCCATTGAGTACAGGCCGCTGAACGGAGGTGAAGCCGAGAAGATTCCTTCGGACGTCCACACAATGTCGCAGTTTCTCGCGCCTTGGGGAGCGATCGAGATCTCCGATGGTTACTGGGGACTGCGATGGAGACGTGGGATCCGCCCGGTCGTGTGGAAGCAGGAACGGGTCGCGGAAATGGATCCTGATCGCCATCTGTTTGTAGCGGATACGAATCGCGAAGGCGGCAAGCCGATGTTTCTTGTAATGACACCCCACCTCGGACTTCCGGACGGAACTCTCGTCAAGGCTCCCGACTTACTCGTCGAGCAGGTGATCACGCAGGAGCGTCTGAATGATCGCCGCGGCCAGAACTGACGGGACGATTCAGTGCAAGTCCGCTGCCATGATGCACCGCCGATCGCAATGTTCGCTGGACGATTATCGTTTTTCTTCCCGCGCCATGGTGATCAGCATCACATCGGGCAAATCGGTCTGCCCCAGTTGCCGCAGCATGTTAACCAGCTGGGCGGTGGTGTATTGAGCGTGGGTGCAGACATGCAGCAGGACATCGGCGGCTGACGTGGTGTGTCGTTTTCCCGATCCCGAACTGGTGCTGATCTTGGAAACGGTGTCACTCAGCGATCCGTCTGTCATCCGCTCGAACAGGGCCAGCCATCGTGCGTCGAATTGTTCCCACCTTGTGATCAGCTCATCCAGCGAACGGAGAGCGTCCTCGCCCTGCTGGTTACCGGGGCGGCGGTCTGGCCGATCGCCGGGCATGACGGGCGAATCGTTACCGTCGAGGGCCTCCAGCCAGATGTACTCGGCTGCGAGGAGGTGAGTCAGCGTCAGCCAGACGGTTCCCTGCCCCATCGGAAACGATCGACGCAACTGATCTCTGGACAGCGGACGCACGGCCTCCCGCAGTCGGCGGTTCACCCAGATCCGATGTTCGTGCAGTCGTCGCAACAGTTGAACAGAACTCAAAATACAGACTCCCCGAGTCACGGTCATTCGTCAGTGCGGACATTGTATCGACGGATCCGGTTCAGTTTGCAGCGGGAATCAGCCGGCCGTCCTGGATTTCAATGACTCTGTCGGCCAACCGATCGACGAAGGGGCGATTGTGGCTGACAAGCAGGACCGGAATTTCGTGCTCGTTCACGATGCGCTGGAGATAGCCGGAGATTCGCTCCCTTAATGGAGCTTCCACAGAAGTGAGGGGCTCATCGAGTAGCAGGACACTTGGTCCTGACGCCAGGGCTCGCGCCAATGCGACCCGCTGTTGCTGGCCACCGCTCAGCGAGCCGGGATAACGTTGAAGCAGGTCCTGAAGTTCCAGCGTCTCAATCAGTCTCTTCAGCGGGATCGTAGCGGACGCGCATCGTTTGGCTCCGTACTCGATGTTTCGCTTCACCCGCAGATGAGGAAACAAAGCATGATCCTGGAAAAGAAAACCGACGCGACGCTGCTCCGCCGGGACGGATACCTTCGCCGTTGTATCGACAACCAGCTCGTCTCCGATCCGAATCGAGCCGGCCGTCGGCCGAAGCAAGCCGGCAATCAGAGACAGAATTGTCGTCTTTCCGCTTCCCGAAGGACCAAACAACGCCGTTACTCCGCCGCCCATCTCAAAGGCGGCTTCGAGTTCGAATCCGCCGGAATAGTTGTACCGGCAGTTGAATGAAAGGGCCGAACTCATGACCGTGGCTCCTGCAGCAGCGGATCTCCGCTGCGGCGATCAAGCCACTCACCAACGATTAACGCTCCTGCCGAGATTAAGACCGAAAAACAAATAATGCCAAACGACTGCTCAAACCCGCCCGGCGATTCGAGACGGTTGTAAACGAACAGCGGGATCGTCTGGGTTTCCCCCGGAATGTTGCCGGCGATCATAATCGTGGCCCCAAACTCCCCCAGACTGCGGGCGAATGCGAGAATCGAACCGGTGATTACGCCATGAAACGCCAGCGGAAGCGAAATTGTCCAGAAGACATCAAACGATCCGGCTCCCAGTGTGCGGGCTGCCTGTTCTACCCGACGGTCAACCGCTGCGAAGGCGATCCGGATCGCTCGCACCATCAAAGGAAAGGAAACGATCGCACCGGCAAGGGCCGCTCCTTTCCAGTCGAAGACGAGTCTCACGCCGAACCAGTCTTCCAGCCGGGAGCCAATCAGTCCCCGACGACCAAAGGTGACGAGCAGCAGATAGCCGGTGATGACCGGCGGCAGAACAAGAGGAAGATTGATCAGCGTTTCGAGCAACAGCTTTCCGGGAAAGCGTTTCCTTGCAAGCAGCCAGCCCAGGGCGATTCCGAATGGCAGGCTGAGCAGAATCGCTGTCGCCGCGACGAGCAGACTGAGTTGAATGGCATTCCATTCTCCTGCTGACACCGTACCGTCCTTCTAACCAGAGTCGCCTTCGACCGAAGCTATTCCCCGGGATGTTTCGAAGTATCGGAAGCGATTGTCTTCGCAGCGGCAACTGCGGTGAATCCATGTTCTTCGAACACGACTGCGGCTTCAGGGCTCTGGAGATACTTGAAGAACTGCTTCGTGTTCTCATCCGCTTCCGCGAGCAGGACCAGCGGATACAGGATGGGATCGGAGTCTTCCGGAGCGAAGATCATGACGACCTTGACGTGAGAAGCGATTCGGGCGTCGGTCGCGTAGACAATGGCCGCGTCGGCTTCACCACGTTCGACATACGCAAGCGTAACTCGAACATCGCTGCCTCGCGCAATCTTATCCTCGCTCTCCAGTGTCTCGTAGAGTCCGTGCTTCTCAAGTGCCTGACGAGCGTAAAGCCCGGCGGGGACGTTCTCGCAGGCAATCGCGACCCGCTGAACGTTGGGGCCGATGAGATCCGCCGGGCTCTCAACATTCGCCGGGTTCTCTTCCGGAACGATGAGCACAAGTCGATTGGCCAGCAGGTTGGTTCGCTGCTGAAGCAGACCTTTGCCATCCAGAGCTTCGGCCCAATCCGTATTGGCGGAAAGAAAAAGTCCGGCTGGTGCTCCAGCCTGAATCTGACGTGCCAGACCGTTGGACGGTCCCGTGCTCAGCCGGACCCTGACGTTCGGAAACTGCTCTCCGAATTTGGCAATGACAGCCTTCATCGCCTCTGCAGTGCTCGCAGCCGAAAGAACCCGCACGGGTTCCTCCTGCGCAGAACTGTGCCCGCACCCAGCAATACAGAGGATGCAAAGAAACAGCAGACGGAAGTTCGGGCTGAATAATGTCATGGCTCGCGCAGTATATGTCAGAATTCGTAAGTCGCCAGCGTCACCGCGTCAGTTCTCCGTCCCAGGGTCTGAAGCCTGTGCCCAGGTGGCGCACGAGAATGACTCTGAGCCTGACCGTTCCGGCCGCTGGTACATCAATGTACGGATCGCTAGGCTGTAAGCAGTCGAAGATCACCTCACTCCCTGTTGTATTTTCTGAATGGATCCGACTGATGCCTGTTTGCACTCGCCTCGCGGTCTTCCTCGTTTTTCTGGCCGTCTTCCCCCTGTTCTCGCGGTCCCCGGTGGGGGCTGCTGAGAAACCGAACGTGCTGTTTATTGCGATTGATGATCTCAATGATTACATCTCGCCACTTGATAATCACCCCGGCGTGAAGACCCCGAACTTCGAGCGACTGGCGGCTCGGTCGGTGACCTTTGAGAATGCTCACTGCGCTGCCCCGGCGTGTCATCCGTCGCGTGTCTCGGTAATGACCGGCGTTCACCCGACGACATCAGGGCTGTATCGCAATCTGTTCCGAGCCCATGGGCCGCGATGGCGACATGAGTCTCCGCAACTGGAGAACGCTGTCGTGCTCTCGCAGCACTTCCGCGATCACGGATACCGAGCGATCGGCGGCGGAAAGATTTTCCATACACTGCAGTGGACTCCCGGTGACTCCCAGAATGATCCTTCCGCCTGGGACGCCTATCGGGGCGATCCGCTCGATCCGATCTCACCGGACTGGCCGCGCCCGAAGTTCGATAAGCCGCAGAATGCCGGATTCGTCGGCAAGCGGCCGCTCAATAACCATTTGTTTGGTGCAGCTGTTCTGGAAGATCCGGAAGACAGTTACGGCGATCATCTGATTGTCGACTGGGCGGCCGAGCAGCTTCATCAACCCCAGGACAAGCCTCTCTTCATGGCGGTGGGACTGTTCCGTCCGCACATTCCCTTTGAGGTCTCACAGCGCTGGTTCGATCAGCATCCGCTGGACGAGATCCAGCTTCCCGAGTACCAGGCCGATGATCTCAAGGATGCTCACGAGCATGAACGGGTTCACTGGCATAAGTGGGTGACGGATAACGAGCAGTGGAAAACGCTGATGCAGGGTTATCTGGCGAGCATCAGCTATGTCGATCATCAACTCGGGCGACTTCTCGATGCCCTCGAGCAATCGCCGCTGGCCGAGAATACGATTGTCGTCCTCTGGACCGATCACGGCTTCCATATCGGCGAAAAGGACAACTGGGAAAAGTTCGCGCTCTGGGATCAGACGACGCATGTGCCGCTCTTCATTCACGCTCCTGGTGTGAGTAAAGACGGCGAACGGACGGCTGCCCCCGCGACGTTAACGGATATTTACCCGACGCTTTGCGAACTTGCCGAACTTCCGATTCCCGAACAGTGCGACGGACTATCGCTGGTGCCACAGCTTCGCAAGCCGACCGCCAGACGCGAACGACCGGCGATGACGTCCTATCAGTTCAACGGGGAAACGGAACCTTCGCACGCCGTGACCGACGGACGGTATCGGCTAATTCATTATCCGGACGGCTACGAGGAACTCTATGACCTTGATTCCGACCCGAACGAGTTCGACAACCGCGCCGACGATGCCAGGCTGTCGGACGTGAAGTCGAAGCTGGCCGGGTTTCTCCCAGAGAATCCGGCTCCGAATCGCGGGGTTCCCCTCGATTCTCCCTATCACAATGGTCCCCGCAAAACGCGAAACTGAGTCAGTCCGTCTGGCGGCTGTCCTGATCAATAACCCGGACGACGCGACAGGGATTGCCGACGGCGAGCACGTCTTCGGCAATGTCGCGGGTGACGACACTCCCGGCTCCGATTACGGACCGTGACCCGATCCTGACGCCGGGGCAGACAATCGCGCCGCCGCCGATCCAGACATCGGAACCGATCGTGATCGGCTTGCCAAACTCCTGCGTCCTCCGAAGATGAGCCTGCAACGGGTGAGTCGCCGTGTAGATCTGCACGCCCGGACCGATGAAGGTGTGGTCGCCGATGTGAACTTCACAGACGTCGAGAATCACACAGTTGAAGTTGAAGTAGACCTGCTCACCCAGCCGGATGTGGCAGCCATAGTCACAGTAAAAAGGTGGCTCCAGAGTGACGGTGTCTCCGCCAGTTCTGAAGAGCTGCCGCGTGATGGCACGACGTTCGATTGTCTCGCTCGCGCGACTGCTGTTGAAGGTCTGGAAAAGATCTCGGGCGATGCTCCGCAGTTCAACGAGTTCGGGATCTAGCGGATCGTACAAATGTCCGGCCAGCATTCTTTCTCGCTGCGAGTCCACTGGAGATGACTCCTGTCGTTGTCGTCTGAATCGGCTGCCTGCAGATCGGGATGCATACGGGGAGAAAACTCTCCTCGAGTCGGGAGCTCTCGACGCGTCTCACTGAATCCTGTCGGGAGTGTAGTTGAGATTTCTGAAGAATCGATACGAAATCGCGGATTTACGTGAGCGCCACCCAGGTCGATTGCGTCCTGAGTAACAGGGAGCCGTCTGCGCGACCGAAGATGGAGATCGTAAACGTTGATGTTCAAATCAACACTCGGTAGGATGTGCTCTTCCAACGCCCCTCTTTCTGGTGACGACATATGCATGGCAACTCTGCTGGGCAGCTCTCTGCCGACGATGTGCAACGGATTGATGAGCTTCGCTCTGTTCATACCCGTCTCGTAAGTGAACTTGGTCGAGTGATCGTCGGTCAGTCCGACGTGATCGACCAGCTGCTGATTTGCCTGTTCGCCCGAGGACACGGCTTGCTGATGGGGGTCCCCGGACTCGCCAAGACGCTGCTGGTCAGTAAGCTTGCTGAGACACTCTCGTTGAAGTTTCACCGGATTCAGTTTACGCCCGATCTGATGCCGATGGATATCACCGGCACCGATATTCTTCAGGAGACCGAAACCGGACGCAGGGAGTTTGAGTTCGTCTATGGTCCGGTCTTCGCGAACATCGTTCTGGCCGATGAGATCAATCGCGCCCCTCCGAAAACGCAAGCCGCCATGCTGGAGGCGATGCAGGAGTATCGGGTGACGGTTCTCGGCCGCAGCTACGATCTGGAACGCCCGTTTCTCGTGCTGGCCACCCAGAACCCGGTGGAACAGGAAGGAACTTATCCCCTGCCCGAGGCGCAGCTCGACCGTTTC
The DNA here is from genome assembly GCF_022267515.1 of Rubinisphaera margarita. Taxonomy (NCBI): domain Bacteria; kingdom Pseudomonadati; phylum Planctomycetota; class Planctomycetia; order Planctomycetales; family Planctomycetaceae; genus Rubinisphaera; species Rubinisphaera margarita. Next base: position 744,449 of record NZ_JAKFGB010000012.1, read on the forward strand.
ATGTTCCTGATTCGGCTCGACTACCCCTCCGAAGAAGAAGAGATCCGTATTGCAAGCAGCACGACCGGCGAGGAGCTGCCGGAGCTTTCTCACGTGCTGCATGCCGAAGACATTATCGACTTCCAGAAGCTCGTGCGGCGGATTCCGGTGCCGGATCATATCTACAAGTTCGCCGTCCGACTGGTCCGGAAGACCCGTCCCGATGGGGAATCCACTTCGGAGTGGCTCAAGCCGCTGGTTGCCTGGGGAGCCGGGCCTCGAGCTGTGCAGAATTTGATTCTGGGCGGGAAGACGCGGGCGGCGTTGCATGGCCAGTACATGGTTCGTCAGGAAGATATTCACGCAGTTGCCGGACCCGTTCTGATCCACCGAATGATCACGACATTCGCTGCTCAAAGTGAAGGGATTGACGCCGGTCAGATTGTGCAGCGGTTGCTGGCCGAATCGTCTGAAGCGTAACTGTCCGGTTGCGTGCTGTAAGTAAGGAACCGTCATGATGAAGCAGCGGGACGCCGGGCGAGCATTCGTAGTCGTTTGCGTGCTGACTATGTTATTGAACGCTGCGAGTGCGCAGCCAGTTACGCGCGAAGAGTCTCCCGCGCGGCTGAAAGAAGCATTCGCCAGGACGGACACGAATCGTGACGAGCGTGTTTCAGAGGAAGAGTTTCTAAAACGACCAGGCGAAGCGAAGATGCATCGTCGCGACTTTCGTCTGTTCGATTTCGACGAAAGCGGCGACCTGACTCCGGATGAGTTTTCGTGCCTGCCGGGACTGGTGCATCCGTCCGAACGGGGGCCAGTTCCCGATCCTTTTGACGACATGCTCGATGTCGCGCTCGAAACGCTGGATGAACTTCTTGAAGGATGGGCGGACGAACCAGAACGGGAGATCTTCAACAACGGCTTCGTTTTTGGGTTTCTCAAATCGTTTTCTCCTGAAATGAGCTCGAGCGATACCGCCTCTCAGATGCGGATCGCTGATGCGAATCGCGACAACAAGCTGACATGGGACGAAGCCAAACGCTATGTAGAGATTCAGCTGGGCATCCGCTCCGAAGACGGCACGCTTCTGCGGGAATCGAGCGGGCGAGTGCTCGTCTACTCGCGGTTTGAAATCTTCGATGCCGACAAGAATGGCGGAGTGACTCTGGAGGAATTCCGGAAGCACCGCTCCGGCAGTAATGCCGAACCCGATTTCCAAAAAGGAGACCGGAATGGCGACGGTCAGATCTCGGTGGCCGAGTTCTCTCATCCCGAGTGGGTCGAGTTCTACGATCCAATCCTGACCTTTCGTCGGGGGGATACCGATTTCGACGGTTTGTTGTCGGAGTCCGAGCTGGAGAAGGTTACCGAGTCGTGGCGGCAGAAACTCGTCCCGTTCGCAATTCCGGCGTTTGACGACGATGGCGATGGCAAACTCTCGCTGCGGGAGTTTCGGCTCTCATTCATCGGGAACTATATGGCGGTCTGGGAGAGTCCGGTCACGGACAAGAACCGGGATCAGCGTCTCACGTTCGACGAATATACGCCGCAACAGGCGGACTGCCGGTTGCTTTGCCGCTACTACTTCAATCGGCTCGATGCGAATGGCGATCTCGAACTGAAGCCCGATGAGTATGCCTACGAGGTCCGGCTCCCGCTGACGCTCCACCGGATGACGCTGGATGGAAAGGACTTTCGCCAGATTTACGAAAGCGAAGCGTTGCCATTCTGCGGCTCGCCTGCTGTCTCGCCGGACGGGCAGTTCATCATGTTCGACGCCTATCCCCCCTCAGGACTGCGGGATGCTCGGGTCATTCGTATCACGATCGACGGGGAGGATGAGACAGATCTTTGCGACGGACTAATGCCGACATGGTCGCCGGACGGCCAGCGTTTCTCCTGCACAACCTATGGGGACACCAACATTCGTATCAGGAACCGGGACGGTTCCGATGACATCGATATCGGAGACGGCTGGGGAGCGCAGTGGTCCCCGGATGGTCGGTCGATCTGCTTTACGAAGTCTTCCCGTTCGATCTGGGTTTACGATGTCGAAACGCGGCAAAGTCGCGAAGTGCTGCCGAAGGCGGACCACGAATATCGGCTTATTTACTGGAACATGGTGTGGTCTCCCGACAGCAGTCGACTGCTCTTCAAGGCCTACAAACAGAACTCGAAGATTGTCGACATCGCGACCATTTCCATGACGGGCGAGCATCAGTTGACAGTGCACATGACGACCGACCGTTCACCTGACAACGATATGGCCTGGTTCCCCGACGGCGAGCACGTGCTTGTGAACATGGCGACGCCTGACCTAAAGCAGCGACTGCTCTACAAATGGAAGCTCGGCAGTGAAGAACCGACCGAGCCCCTGCACGGAATCGACCGATCGTTGCGATACAACAACGTCACCATTTCTCCGGATCAGAAATGGATCATCATGAGTACGGCACGGGACTCGTAATCCCGGTCAAACCTCCTTACCAGCACCAGCGGAAACAGAGAACGCGATGTCGATCAGCGGACCTCAACGCAGCTTTCTCGATCCTCAGGTGCTGTCGCGCCTGTCGTCGATTCCGCTGTTTTCGCGTCGGGCGATGGTGGGCAACGTGTCAGGGATCCACGCCAGCCCGCATCGCGGGTCGAGTGTGGAATTCGCCGAGTATCGCAAGTACGTCCCTGGCGACGACCCGCGTCGTCTCGACTGGCGGGCTTATGGACGGTCCGATCGCTATTACGTCAAGGAATTCGAAGCCGATACGAACCTTCGCTGCTGCCTCATTCTTGACACCAGCGGCTCGATGAACTTCGGTACCACCGGAGTGACGCGGCTCGAATACGCCCGACGAATCGCGGGAAGTCTGGCTCACATTGCCATTCGGCAGGGAGACGCCGTCGGGCTGACCTGCATCTCCGATAAACTCGTGCGGACGATTCCTCCACGCAGAACTCCGTCGCATCTGCGGGGCATCTTCGACATCCTCGAACATGCTGAGGCGGCCGGGGATACTCGGCTCGTTGAACGACTGCACGAACTGGCCGAAACGATTCCCCAGCGGGCGCTGGTCGTGCTTCTTTCCGATCTCTTCGTGTCGCCCTCGGAGCTCCGGGAGGCCTTTGATCATCTTCGCTTCCGCAAACACGACGTCGTCGTGTTTCATCTCCTCGACCCGCTGGAGCTGAGCTTTGAGTTCCAGCGACCAATGCGGTTTCTCGATATGGAAGGCGGGACGTCGATTTTCGCCGAGCCGAATGAGATTGCCGATCGGTATCAGAAGGCGCTTCAGGCGTACCTGGAAGAAATGAAGACGGTCGTGCTCGGCTCCGAAGTCGATTATCACCGCGTTCGTCTCGATAGCGATTATGAACTCGTGCTGCAGAACTTTCTCGCCACCCGGGCGCGAACGAAGGGGGCGCGATGAGTTTCCTTCAACCCGCCATGCTCTGGGCCCTGCCGATTATCGCGCTGCCCATCGTCATTCATCTCATCAATCAGCGTCGCTACCGCACGATCGAATGGGCGGCGATGACCTTTCTGCTGGCCGCGACCACCATGTCTCGTGGCTACGCCAGGATTCGGCAGTGGCTCATTCTGGCCATGCGGACTCTGGCCATTGCCGGTCTGGTGTTTGCCATCAGTCGTCCACTCGCGAGTGGCTGGCTTCGGCTCGCCGCGCCCGGGACCGTCGATACAACGATTGTTCTGCTCGATACTTCGCCCAGCATGCAGCAGCAGGGAAACCGGGCGGGCGTGACGAAACTGGACGCGGCCCGGACGCAGTTGATGCAGTCGCTGAAGTTGATCCATTCCAATCACTGGATCGTCATCGACAGTGCGACTTTGCAGCCTCATGAGATCGAGTCGCCGGAAATGCTCGATTCGCTTGTACCCACGAAAAGCACAAGTGCATCGGCCGATATCCCTGGCATGTTACAAGCCGCCTACGAGTATCTGCGAGACAATCGTCCCAGCCAGACGGAAATCTGGATCTGCTCGGACCTGAGACAAAACGACTGGGACGCAGAAAGTGCTCGCTGGAAGGTGTTGCGGGAGGCTTTTCTGGAAGCACCGACGCCCACCCGTTTCCATCTGCTGGCATACGGCGACGGTGCGGCTGGTAATCGCTCGATTCGCCTCACGGCTGCCGAAACGCGGGAGACAATGTCCGGTCGGGAACTGCTGATTTCCCTCGTAGTGCGGCAGTCGGAAGCGGAGAAGACGACGCTGCCTGTCCGTCTCGAAGTCGCCGGGGGAATCACCGAGATTCCTGTTGAACTGACGGGCACCGAAACGGAACTGGTCAACTACGCGATTCCGCTGGCTGGAGATCCGCAGAAACGGGGATGGGGACGATTGAAGATTCCAGCCGACGCGAACAGCGCCGACAACGAATTTTATTTTGTGTTCGACGAACCTCCGCCGCGACAAACGATGATCGTCGCCGAGAACGATAAGGGCGTTCGCTCGTTACAGCTGGCAGCCGAGATCGCCCCGGATGTCGAAACCGTGTCCGCGGCCAGGGTGATGACGCCGCAACAGGCTCAAACGGCCGACTGGGATCAGGTCGCTCTTCTGCTCTGGCAGGCTGAACTGCCGGACGATTCGCTTCGCCCGCTGGTGGAATCGGTGGTCGATCGAGGAGGCCGGGTGATCTTCTTTCCGCCGGAGGGCAACAGCGCGGACGAATTCGCCGGACTGGGCTGGGGCGACTGGCACGAGGAACCGGTCGGGTTCCAAACCGTCAACTGGCGTCAGGATCAGGATCTGCTGGCGAATGTTCGCAGCGGCGAAGCGTTGCCGGTGAACGAGCTCAGTATCACTCGCTACAGGACCATTGAAGGAGAGCAGTCAAAACTCGCAACGTTGGATTCGGGAGATGCGTTGCTCAGCTGTGCGATCACTCCGCGGAGAAACGTCTATTTCTGTGGAACACGCGCGACCGACGATCATTCGACTCTCGCGCGGAACGGAATTGTTTTGTACGCCATGATTCAACGGGCACTGGCAGACGGAGCCGAGTCGTTGGCCGCTGCTCGACAGGTTGTCGCGGGGGAAGTCGATGCGGATCAGTCTGTGCACTGGCAGCGACTGGCGAGTGACGATGCAGCCGTTTCGACCCGTTTTCGTTTCCATGCGGGGGCCTACGAGCAGAACGAACGCCTCTATGCCGTTAATCGCAGTTCGGACGAAGACCGACCGTTGATTGTCGATTCCGAGCGTACCGCCGGGCTGTTTCAGGGACTGCAGTTTGACCGCGTCGATGAGCAGACCGGAGAGGACAACGCCCTGCTCCGCGAGATCTGGGCGACCTTTCTGTTCCTCATGCTGCTGGCCCTGATCGCCGAAGCGGCTCTTTCGATTCCGCGACGTCGTCCGTCTCAGGCGAATGTGACGCCGGCTTTCGTCAAGGAGGCCGCGGCATGAACTCCGTTCAACAGCTGACATTCATGACCACAACGACCGGCGTCGCCGTGTCCGTGGCCATCGTTCTGACAGTGATGGCCATCAGCACCTATTCATGGCATCGCAGCGGCTATTCCGTCACGCATGGACTGCAGGAATTATTGCGGGTCGTCATTGTGATTTTGATCGCCCTGCTCTTTAACCAGCCCGAATGGGTGGAAGAGTTTCGTCCCGAAACGAAGCCGGCCATTGCCGTACTCTGGGATGATTCACGAAGTATGGAGACGCGAGATGTTCCGATGCACGAGGCGACCCGCAGTGTCGTGTCGCGCAGCGAGGCGATCGCTCCCCTGACCGATTCCGAAACCTGGAAGAAACTGGCCGAGCGATTCGACATCGTTGTGGAGCCGATCGGGCCAAACGCGGATGACAGCGGCACCAATCTGTACGACCCGCTCCACAATGTGAGCGACCGCGTCCGTAATCTGCTTGGAGTTGTGCTGGTCTCCGATGGCGACTGGAACACAGGGAAGCCGCCGATCGAAGCCGCGTCTCGTTTGCGACTGCAGAAGATACCGGTTTACACAATCGCGACCGGCAGCGCGAACCGGTTACCGGACATCGAGCTGACGGCGGTTGATTTGCCGACGATCGGAGTGGCCGGCAAGAGCGTTCGGATTCCGTTCACCATTGAGAGCTCGTTGCCGCGTGAATACCTGACGACAGTCAAAGCGACCACGTCTTCCGGGGAGACTCTGACGAAAGACGTTCGTGTCGCACCGGCCGGAAAGACTTCGGATGCCATCGTCTGGAACCCGCTCAGTGAGGGGAACTTCACCGTCACGCTGGAAGTTCCTCAGCACACCGACGAACTGATTCTCGATAACAACTCACGCACGGCTCCGATCTCAATCCGCGAGGAAAAGCTGAAGGTTCTGATCGTCGAATCCGTCCCGCGGTGGGAATATCGTTATTTGCGAAATGCACTTTCACGCGATCCGGGCGTCGATGTTTCGTGCCTGTTGTTTCATCCCGGACTGAGCAAACCGGGTGGAGGGTCCTCGGACTATATCAAGCAGTTCCCCGCCAGCATCGAGGAGATCGCTCCCTATGATGTCGTCTTTCTGGGCGATGTCGGCGTGGATCCCGACCAGTTGACGACTGAACAATGCGAAATGATCAAGGGACTGATTGAGAAGCAGGCCAGCGGCTTGATTCTCATGCCGGGCTGGCAGGGAAGACATTCCACTTTGATGGATTCACCGCTGGGCGAGCTTTATCCGGTCCAACTCGATCCTGTTCAGGAAGGGGGCTGGGGATCGCGGACGCCATCGTTGCTCGAGTTGACCGAGACCGGCCGCCGCAGTCTGCTTACTCGACTGTCCGACACTTCCGAGGAGAATCTGCAGATCTGGGAAACGCTTCCCGGCTTCCAATGGTACGCCGCAGTCGTGCGGGCGAAAGCGGGAACCGAAACGTTGGCCGTGCATGGAGACATGTCCAACGAATACGGGCGTCTGCCATTGCTCGTCACTCGAACATACGGAGCGGGCAAGGTTCTGTTTATGGGAACCGACGGAGCCTGGCGCTGGCGGAAAGGAGTGGAAGATCAGTTCCACTATCGATTCTGGGGTCAGGTGATTCGCTGGATGGCGTACCAGCGGAATATGGCCAAGGGTGAGAACATGCGACTGTTCTACACGCCGGAACAGCCCGAAGTCCGCAACACCCTCTCGCTGACGGCTCATGTGATGAGTGATTCCGGCGAGCCACTTTCGAAAGGCGATGTAGTCGCGCGAATCAAAGCGCCGTCCGGAAAGCTCGAAACGGTACGACTGCAGGCCGAAGGAGCCGAGTGGGGAGTCTTTCGGGGCCAGTTTACGACAGCTGAAGCGGGCGAACATCAGGTGACGCTGGCGTGCGGTCAAACCTCGACGACCTTGAAAACAGAGATCTACGTCCAGGGGCAGGCGCTCGAGTTAGTCGGCAAGCCGGCTCGTCCCGATGTTCTGGAAGAGATCGCCCGAATGACCGACGCGGCCATGGTTCGGCCGAATGAAGTCGAGCGGATCGTACAGTCTCTCTCCACCTTGCCGCAGCCGCCGCTTTCGGTTCGGCGTCTACAGCTGTGGAGTCATCCGGCCATTGCCGGCTTCGTAATCGGGCTGCTCGGGATTTTCTGGGTCTGGCGAAAGGCCACCGGGCTGGTGTAGAATGTTCAGTTATCGTACACGGGAATACCTTCGGTAAGGAGGAATCATGGATCCGTCACCCAATCAGCGGCTCGAAATTCCGGGATTGCTCCGTGAGAAGTTGATCGACTTCCGTCGCCGCGTCTGGACGATCAAGATCATCGAAGCGGTCGCGGGAGCAACCGCAGGCGTACTGCTGGGGTACCTGCTCACCTTCGCGCTCGATCGATTCATCGACACGCCAGCGATGGTTCGGGGGCTGATCTTCACGGCGGCCATGCTGGTCTGTGCCATGATCCCCTGGACCCTGAATCGTTGGGTCTGGCAGCGTCGGAGACTCGATCAGCTGGCCCGGTTGCTGATGCAGAAGCATCCCGATATCGGCGACCAGCTGCTCGGGGTGATCGAACTGGCTGAGGACGATGAAGAACAGAACCGGTCTCGCGTTCTGGTGAAAGCGGCCATCCGACAGGTCACGCTCCAGGCCGAGCAGAAGGACTTCTCGAACGCTGTTCCTCGTCCCCGCCACCGGATTCACGCAGTCGCCGCGATCTCGCTCGCGCTGGTTGCCATCGGTCTCTGGACTGCGACAACAATCGCGGCCGGGAATGCCTGGAAACGTTATCTGGCTCCCTGGTCGGCGACTCCCCGATACACTTACGCTGCTGTGGAAGATCTTCCCGATCAGATCGTGGTGCCGCATGGAGAACCGTTCTCCATCCCTGTGGTTCTGAGAGAGAACACCGAGTGGTCACCGGGAGAGGGAGAAGCCCGCCTGGCGGGGGTTGATCCCGTGAAGTCGACACTGAAGGATCAGCGCTACGAGTTTCCGTTGCCTGCACAGATTGCTCCGGGCTCTTTGAATGTGACAATCGGAGACTACTACAGCTCAACGCAGATCGAGCCGAAGCTCCGGCCGGAACTCGTCGATCTGACGGCGACGTTCATCCTTCCGGAGTATCTGCAGCGAAGCAAGGCACTTGAGAAGAACATTCGAGGCGGAACGGTCAACGTCGTCCGCGGAAGCGCCGCCCGCCTTTCGGCCGTAGTGTCGCGAGATCTTGCGGAAGCGACGATTAACAGTCGACCGGCACAACATTCGGCAAGCACGATACGATCCGAGCGTGTGGCGGTCAACGATCCGACGACGCTCGAGTTTGCCTGGAAAGATGTGTATGGACTCAGCGGGTTGCAGCCGTTTCAACTGGAGATTGTGCCGACGGAAGACGAAGCCCCCAATCTCGTCTGTGAGAATCTGCCTCGGAAGAAAATTCTCCTCGACAGTGAGGTCTTGACGTTCAACGTCAAAGCCCGCGATGACTTCGGTGTGCGGCGAGTCGGCATCGAGTGGAAAGGTCTCGACCCGACATTGAACGAGCGAGCCGAGGGAGAGAAATTGATTGGAGCGGGCAATCCGGAAGCGGAGTTGCTGGAACTGGTCGCCACTTTCTCCGGCAAGCAGTTCGGGATTGCTCCGCAGCCGGTGGAGGTCCGCCTGTTCGTCGAGGATTATCTACCTAACCGGGAACGCGTTTATTCGCCATCGTGCATCTACTTCATTCTGGATCCCGATCAACATGCCATCTGGGTCACCGATCAGCTGAGTCGCTGGCATCGTCTGGCGCTCGATATTCGCGACCGAGAATTGCAGTTGCACGAAACGAACAAGGAACTGCGTGGTCTCGATCCGGGGCAACTGGATGATTCCGAAGTGCGGCGGCGAATTGAAGCCCAGGCCGCAGCCGAGCGCGCAAATGGTCGACGTCTCGGACAATTGATCGGAGGAGGAGAAGATCTCCTCCGGCAGGCGATGCGGAATCCAGAGATCGGTGTCGGCCATCTGGATCGCTGGGCCGAGATGATGCAGGTGCTTAAGGATATCTCCGGAAACCGGATGCCTTCGGTCGCCGATTTGCTCAACGATGCGGCCAAGGCACCGCAGGTCGCGGGGATGCAGCCTGCCAGGCCGACGGCTTCTGCTGGTCAAAACCGGTTGAAGATGGCCGGTTCCGGTTCGAAAAAGTCCGAAGAACAGAAAGGAGAAGCTCCCCCGGTCGTTCCTCAGTTGACCGATATCGAGTCAACTCGCAACGAGCTCGGCAAAGGGGAAGCCGGCCAGTCCAAGCCGAAGAGTCCACGGTTGACACTGCCGAACACCATGCTGGCCGGTAATGGAGAGGGCAAGAAGCCCGAGACTCCCGCTGGCGAGCAAATGGAGGAAGCCGTCCAGGAGCAGAAAGATCTGCTGGCGGAGTTTGAGAAGATCGCGGACGAACTCAATGAGATCCTCGCCAACCTCGAGGGCAGCACGCTGGTGAAGCGGCTGAAGGCGGCTTCGCGACGACAGGAACAGGTAGCAGGCCGCCTGGCGACTCATGCGTCCGAAGCGTTCGGCGTGGAGAAGATTCGAAAGGTCGACCAGGTTGAAGAGTTCAAAAGTCTGTCGACGGTGGAAGTCGAGAGCAGTAAAGACGTCTCTTACATCATGGACGACATGGCGGCGTATTTTGAGCGGAGCCGCTACAACCAGTTCAAGGTTGTGCTTGACCAGATGCGCGAAGAGAGGGTCGTGGAAGGACTTCGCGACCTGAGTGATGAACTGGTCGAAGAGAGCGGTCTGTCAATTGCTCAGGCGGAATTCTGGAGCGAGTCTCTGGATCGCTGGGCCGAGGATCTGGTCGAAGTGACGAAATGCGGGGCCTGTCCCGGCTGCAAAGCCAAAGGCAGCCTGCCTCCCTCGATCGTGCTCGAAGTTCTGCAGATCCTGGAGGGGGAAATCGACCTGCGTGAGCAGACTCGAGTCGCCGAACAGGCTCGCACAGCTGTCTCTGTCGAAGAACATGAAGAAGAAGCCGGCCGGCTGTCGAAAGCCCAAAAAGAGCTGCAGAAGCGGATCGACGATGTCGTTCTGCGGATTCTCGAATTGCCGGATGCGGAGAGCGATTTCGCCAAAGAGTTGCGGCTGCTCGATGCGGTCTCCCGCGTGATGGTTGATGCAACGCAGATTCTGGCTCGCCCCGATACAGGGTCGTCGGCGATCGCGGCTGAGACCGAGGCGATCGAGCTGTTGTTGCAGTCTAAACGTTTTAATCCGAACGGCGGCGGAGGCGGCGGCTCGAATCCCGGCGGTGGAGGAACCGGCACCACTTCCGACACGGCTCTCGCACTGGTCGGGTCGGGCGTCAACGAAAAGGAAGTTCGCGAGAACACGGGAACGAATCAGGCCACCGGGAACGCTGGACCTGTCCTGCCCGAAGAATTCCGCTCGGGGCTGGATGAGTATTTCCAGCGAATCGATGAGACGTCCCCGTCGAACTGAACGAATCCCGAACACGTTTGAAGAGGTTTAACGTGAATCGATATACGAGTACGTCAGTGGCGCTGTTGACGCTGCTGACAGTCAACGCAGCCGTTGCCGATGCTCAGCAGGAGGCCGTGGCGTTGCCTGCTATGCAGGCAGCGGACGCGGTGGAGGAACTGCCCGACGACGTTCCCGCTCAACATCGACAGTTCTTTCTGGCACTACGTCGTGTGCTGACCGTCGAGATTCATTTTCTCCGCAAGGTCTGCAATCCAGATCTGGAGCATGTCGGCAAGATCCGTGCGGCCGGCGAAGCCCGTCTGCCTGAGCTCGCCAAGTGGCTGAAGGAGCATGAGCATCATCATCTTGAAAAGGATGAGAAACGAATACAGGATCGCCTGATTACGCCTTTGCGTACCACCGCCAGAGCCGTTCTTCCTGCAGAGATGGCGGATCGATACGAGAAAGAGCTGAAGAGCCGTGACGAGTTTCGCAAGCAGGCCGTGGCCGAAGTCATGGCTCTGGAGGTCGACCGGATGGTGGCGCTCGAAAGCGACCAGTACGATCAGGTCGTCTCGCTCCTCAAAGAGAAAGTCCAGCCCTCGTGGCTGCAGAACATGCAGGTCTATCTCTACGGGCAGTACTGTCCGCTTCCTTCCCTGGACGATATCGCTCCCGCCCTCGACGAGAATCAGAAGAAGGTCTGGCAATCACAGGGTCGACAGCCGCGTGTCTACTTCGGCTGGGAATCGGATCTCGGGCTCGACCAGTTCAGTAATGGCGTTGAACTGGAAGAACTTGACGACTACGGATCGAAGGAGGATCAGTCATGACATTCCAGTCGATTCCGCATCTGATCGTTGCTCAGATCTGTCTGGTCCTCCTGGCGTTTCCCGCTTCGGCGCAGGTCTTTGCCGCTCAGCAGATGCAGATGGATGAAGCGCAGCTCATCTCGAACGTCTTTCAGAACCAGCGTTCCAAAGAGAAGGCCCGTGAACATTGCGAGCAGTTACTGGCGGCTCGCATTCGTGGAATTGCCCAGGCCTGTTCTCTCACCGAAGAACAGCGGACTCAACTGGAACTGGCTGGCCAGGGCGATATTTCCCGGTTCTTCAATCGATTCAACAACATGCTCCGAACGTGCAAGCTGGGCTCGATCAGTCAACAGGAGTGGCAGGAGAACTGGCAGCTGATTCAACCCTATCGAAACGAATTCACCCGTGGTTTGCACAGCGAGGATTCCCTCTTCGCCAAATCGCTGGAGTTTACGCTCGGGGATCAGCTCGACAACTGGGAGAAAGCCTCGGCTGAGCGGCAGCTCCGGGCGTATCAGGCCGACATCAAAATCGTCCTCGCGCAGCTGGATTGCGGACTGCCGCTGACGGACGAACAACGGAAAAAGCTCACCGATGTGCTCCTTGCGCAGGACATCTCCCGTGGTTACAGCGTCACCGCTCAGTACCGGGCGTATCTGGTCCTCTATCGGATGTCACAGATTCCGGATGAAGAGCTGCGCCCGATTTTTCTCGACAACGAATGGAAGATCGTGGAGGCGATTCGAAATCAGATGAAGGGACTCGAACCCTTCCTTCGGCAACAGGGCGTAATCCTCGATTGAGGCAGAAGATCATGACGAAGACGAACAAACGCGCGTATCTGGTTCTGCTGGCTTTATCCCTCTCTGTTGGGATGGCCTCGCGACAGGCGATGGCCCAGCTCCCGGAGTTGAGATCGGGCGATCCCCTGCCGCGCGACGTCCGGGAGATGTATGACCGGGGACTGAAGTATCTGGTCGAGACGCAAACCGAAGCTGGAAACTGGTCCGGCGGCTATTCCGGGCCCGGAACGACTGGCATGGCGCTGATGTGTTTTCTGGCTTCCGGCGAAGATCCCAACTTTGGCATCTATGCCGGGAATATCCGTCGAGCGCTCAGAAGTATGATTTCGGCACAGGATTCCGGAACCGGTTACATGGGCAACTCCATGTATCACCATGGGTTCGCGATGCTGGCTTTCTCTGAAGCTTACGGAACAGTTGACGACAGGGACTTGTGGCCAGCTGGAGAAGGTGCGTCGCAGCGTTCGATCGGTCAGGCTCTGGAACTTGCCGTCCGTTCCGCCATCACTTCACAGAAGAAGAACTCCTACGGAGCCTGGCGTTATTCTCCCGGCGGCTCCGATGCCGACACGTCCGTGGCCGGGGCGGTTCTGGTGGGCCTGCTGGCTGCACGAAACGCTGGCATCGAAGTGCCGGACGAATCCGTCGACCGGGCGATTGCCTATTTCGTGAGTATGACCGCACCGTCCGGGCAGGTGGCCTACTCCGGGGGAATCGGCGGCTTCGATGAATCCATGGCGCGAATCTCGATTGCGACGCTGGTGTATGCCGTTGCCCGGCGAAAAGATTTGCCGCAGTACGAGTCGACACTCAAGTATCTGACCAACAAGCTCGCCGGCGGCAGTTCCGGTCACGGTGGCGTTGAATATCAGCGTTACTATCAGGCCCAGGCTCTGTTCCAGGGAGACTTTGAAGCCTGGCAGAAATGGAACCGTGACCTGATCCGCCAGCTCCAGACGGTCCAGCAGCCGGATGGCAGCTTTGAGGGAAGCTACGGCAAGGAAACCTCGACGCCACTGAGTCTGCTCGCTCTCGCCGTTAACTATCGCTTTCTTCCCATCTACGAACGTTGAATACCATGTTGCAACGCCTCCTTATCGGCCTGCTCCTCGTTGGATCAGTCTTATGTGCTCCGCAGATCAGCGCTGAGGAGCCCGCTGAGTCCACGAAGTCCGCGTTGCTCACGCTTCAGGACGGCTCACAGATTCATGGGCAACTGAATCCGAGTCAGACCGCAGGCACGATTCGTTGGAGTATCGACGAATTCGTTTCGCCCATCGACTTCCCCGTTGATCATTTCGTCTCGGCGGTCTTCCCGGCTCCGGCCAGGCGAGAGCAGATGAAGGGCGTCTTCAGTGTCGAGTTTCACAGTGGGGATGTCATTGCGGGAGAGATCACGAAGTGGGAACAGGGGCAACTTACGCTCGAATCACCCCGGTTTGGCTCTCTCACCCTGCTTGAGAACGCGATTCGTCGGATCGATCGAATTGATGACGAGGCGGAACTGCTCTATTCGGGGCTGACGGGTGTCTCCGATTTCCGAACGGTCGAAGGCCCCTGGATCTTCGATGGAATGCGACTGGTCACCAGCGAACCGGGATCAAGAATTATTGGCGAATTCGAACTGCCCGACCGAGTAATGGTCGAATTCGCTGTCTCGCGGGAGGAAGGAGCAGAATTCTCTTTCGTAATCGCGTTTGATTCACGGGACAAACGAACGGCACCGTTCGGCTGGTCGTGTACGGCCTTTGGGAATTCGCTGGCCCTGATCTACGAGCAGGAAAAGTTCGCCGCACTCAAACCCGTCGGAACACTCTCCCAATCGGACACCGTGCGACTGATTGCCTATCTCGACCAGCCCGGAGGCGCGATTCATCTCTATGAACGGACCGGCAAACCTCTGGCCGTCTTGCAGATTCCGGAATCGATTCGTCTCGAGCACACCGACAAGCTCGCCACCGGACTGGGACTGATTCTTAATGACGAAGGAACCGTCAGACTCGAACAACTCTCCGTTTCCCACTGGAATGGAGTGCTTCCCGCCGCTCAGTTGAGCGCAATTCGGCAGTTCCATCTGAACGATGGGACGACAGTTGCCGGTCCCGCCGAGTCCTTCGAGCATTCCGCCGAAACAGTTACGCAGACACAAAACAATCAGACCTTGAGTTTTGAACTCACGGAGCTGAAGCGGGCTGTCTTTGCGGGGGAATCAAACCGAGAACCGCGGCAGGTCGTAGTCCTGATGAGCGATCAGTCGCGGATTTCAGGAGAACTCGTTTCCGTTTCTGACCAGACGCTCACGGTCCGGTCTCCAGACGTTGTGGAACCGATCGGTGTTTCACTGGCAGGCATACGAACATTGTTTAATGCCAGCGGACATGCTTCAGAGAAACGCGAGTCGAAAGACGACTCGGTCGCTACGTTGTATGTCAGTTCGGGAACCCTGAAGGGGCGCCTGGTCGACTCGACCGGCGCTGACGAAGAAAGCTGTCTTGTATGGCAACCACAACTCGGTTCGAGTTCCTCGGCACTCAAGCCGCTCCTCTCCGGTCGAATCGTCTATCGCGAACCGGTCGCTCCCAAGCCCGAAGTCACCGTGGAGGCGGTTCCTGTGGAACAGCCGAACCAGAATGCACTGCAGAAGTTTGGGCAGCTCTTTTTCGAGAATCTCGGCCGGGGACGAGCCCGACGGGAACGAAAAAATGAGGATCCCCAGCCGCACGATATTCATCTGATTACCGGGGATGTCATTCCGTGCGAAATCGAATCGATCAGTGCGCAAGGCGTCCATTTCTCAAGCAAAATGACCGACACACGCTTGATCGGCCACGAGCATCTGCGAGCGGTTGTTTTCGACCGCACGGCCGATGTTCCCGAACTTGAGAAGGCTCGCCGGGAGCGATTGCTGACGCTGCCACGAAATCAAAAAGCCTCGCCGCCGACCCACCTGCTCTGCTCGTCAGGTGGCGATTTTCTTCGCTGTCGGCTCAATGCTCTCGATCAGGACGCTCTGGTTGTCGAGATCCAGCTCAGTGATCACGAGATTCCCGCTGACCGAGTCTCGCACATCATCTGGATGCATCCGGAGCGATCGATTGGGACGGTTACCGGAGAGCGGGAAGGTGAATCGACCAGCGAAGAGAACCCGGAGCCGACAATGGTCGTCGCTGGCCAGATCCAGGCACGAATGGCGAAGGATAATCGCTCCACGTTCGTGCCCATCAGGGTGGAGAACGGAGAAATCGTCGGCACGAGTTCAGTTTTCGGCGAATGTCGGGTTCCGATCTCTCGGATCGATCAGCTCCTTCTGGGAGAGGCGGTTGTCGATGCTGCTGGTGACCTTCCGTATCACGACTGGAAACTTCAACCGGCCGTGGAGCCGCTTTACACTCAGGGGACCGGAGATGGACAAGGAGCCTCGGCCCCCGGCATGGCGTCGAGTCTGATCGATAAGCCGGCTCCCGACTTCCAGCTGCCGCTGCTGGATGGCGGAGAGTTTGTCCTCTCGGAGAATCGCGACCAGATCGTCCTGCTCGATTTCTGGGCGACCTGGTGTGGGCCCTGCATGCTGACAATGCCGCTGCTCGAGAAAGCCATGAAAGAGTTTGAGGGGAAATCGGTTCGGTTGATCTCGGTCAATCTGGAAGAGCGGCCAGAGCAGATTCGCGAGGTTCGGGACCGTCACAAACTCTCGATGACTGTCGCTTTGGACCGGGATGGCGCCATTTCCCGCCGGTATAGCATTCAATCGATCCCGCAGTTGATCGTCATCGATCGTGAGGGAGTTGTCCATCGTCATTTTATCGGAGGTGGACAAACTACTGTCGACGAGGCTGCGAGGGCTGTTCGCGACCTGTTAAAAGAGCCGGCTGACTCGCTTCCTTAAAAAGATCGGGATCTCGCGAGCTCACGCCGATCGAGCCTCTAGCGGGTTTTATCAGGAATATCGAACTATTCCGAGGCTTCATTTAAGAACGGGCGTAAAGTCGACGCCCGTCTCTTTTCATAGAGCTGTTCGATCGACAGTTCCTCCCGATGGCGACGTGATAATGGGGGACTGCTCTAAAAAAGGCTCAACGCCTGATCCACATTTGAAGCGTAGAGGAAATGTGGATAGAGGTTTCGGCTGCGGAAACGATCGGAGAGTTCGCTTCCTACCCCGCTGAAGACAACCGTTCCTTCGTAGTCGACAAAGACCAGTCCCATCGCCATCAGGTCATCGATCTCCCGGCTTGTCATCTGCGAAATCTGCTGCAGGTCGACGACGATCCTGAACGGACGTTCGGCATAGGTGGCAAAACGAGAGAAGTAGTCGATGAGTTCCATCTGCGGGGTGCTGGAATGTTCAGAAACCGGAAGAAAGGAAAGAACATTCACTTCGTTCTTTAACTGGAACTTAACAGATCGCACGCTCCGATATCCCTGGATAGGAGTGAGCGACGACATCGTGGGTGTTTTCATGATCATAGGTATATAGCTCTTGCAAAAACTTCAGGATCAACCTGTAGACGACCGTAGCGACAGTACCTCTCTCCAAATAACGAATTCGTCTGTCATAAATTTCCATTTTTTCTATTGACCTTTGGCAAGAAACCTGTATGGACAACCGTTTCCGTGAGCGGTTGTTCAATGTGGCGCCCGATCACTTTCTCTCTCGCCTCGATATCGGGTATCAGGGATGTCTCGTGAAGTTGGTCTATACTTCGTGGTAATGCTTCCCGCTCAGCGGTTCTCGCTCAATGACTAAACGAGCTCAAGGCGATTTTCTACCGCCCGAAGGGGACAGTGTCGTCACGTCTTTGACCCTTCTGAATGAGCTCGGGGCCGGCTGTGATGACGCCTGGACGGAATTCATTCTGAAGTACCGACCATGGTTGATGAGAAACTGCAGGCGAGCCGGGCTTTCTGAAGATGATGCAGAGAACGTCATTCAGGAGGTTCTGCTGACATTGCACCGTAGGATCAATCAGTTCAACCGGGCACGACGAGGATCATTTCGGCGCTGGCTGCGGCTCGTGCTTCGCTCACGAGTTGTGGATCTCTTTCGGAGCAGCAACAAGTTTCAGGAAGAGCTGAAGATTGCGGCGGCGCGTCGTCAGGATCGGAATTGTTCGGGGCAGCAGGAAGAGGTCGACCGGCACGGTCGCTTTTCGAGGACAATGGAACTCATTAAAGCGGAGTTCTCTGATCGCGATCTCATTATCCTGATGCAGTACCTGGCGTATGGTCAATCGGCCCGGAGCATCGCGGAGGAATTCGATGTCACGCCCAATACCGTCTACCTGATTCGCTCTCGCATTCTGAAACGCGTGAGGGAGGCAATCTTATCGCTTGAGGAGAAGTAGCGGCGGTCGCGGTCTGACAGGCTCAGGTAGCAGCCTGCAACTTGGCCTGGATCGATTTCAAATCGTTACAGAGCAGAAGTAGCTCGTTTTCATACCGCGAGACCAGGGCATCCAGCAGCTGACCGCCCTGGTTTTTGACCTTCTCTTCGATTGCGAGGACCGTTTCGCAGGGTGGAAGGGACGTTCCGAAGTTGTAAACCAGCCCCTTGAGTCGATGGGCCCGCTGACCAGCCGTTTCCCAGTCTTGCTGGGAGATCGCATCTTTCAATCCGTCGAGCTGCTCTGGATAGTCTTCGCAGAACATAGTGATCATGTCAGAAAACAGACCGGGATCATCGCCCATGCGCCGCAATGCTTCACGATATGTCTGAGGAACCGCGAACTCCTCTTTCTTCTGCGGCTGATTGTTCAGATGGGGCTGATCGGTCACGTGAGGTACTTTCGTAGTCTGACGTCCTCGGGGGCGCGAGAGGGTCTCAATCATTCGCAGTAGTGCCACCGAATCGACGGGCTTGGACAGGTAATCGGAAGCACCGGCGTCGAGGCAACGTTCGCGATCCCCTTTCATCGTATGGGCGGTGAGAGCGACAATTGGAATCGGATTCGCGACTCCGGATTCCCGTTCACTTTGCCTGATGGCCTTGGTGGCCTGCAGACCGTCCATCGTGGGCATTTGCATGTCCATCAGAATCGTGTCGAACTGCTCCGTGTAATACAGGTCGAGAGCTTCCCGGCCGTTGTTCGCCAAAACGACCTCATGTCCTCGTTTGAGCAGGATCTGTTGCACGACCTTCTGGTTGGCGGGGGTGTCTTCGGCCACCAGGATGCGGAGTGGCTGCGTGTCGGTCCGATGGATCTTCTTTTGATGAATGACGTCGCGCGGACGCCCGCTCAAAAGCTTGATCAGCGTGTCCATCAGCGTCGATTGCCCGACCGGTTTTTCCACGAATCCGTCGATTGGCAGGGATTCGCAGCGGGTTTCGAACATCGTCCGATCAGCCGACGAGAGCATCAACAGGGTGAGGTCAGGCTGCAGACCTGCGGAATGAACAGCTTCCACGAGATCGAATCCATCGATTTCCGGCATCAGACCATCGACAAGCAGAACGCGGTATTGAGGGATGAGTCCCTGGATCTTCGCGTCCTTGAGAATCGAGAGGGCTTCAGAAGCTGAGGAAGCGACATCCACTTCCATTCGCCAGTTGAGCAACGTGGACTTCAGTGTCCGCAAACTGGTCTTGTTGTCATCAACAATGAGAACGCGAGCGCCCTGAAAATCGTCAATGGTGATCGAACGCGTTGGTGGCGTGCTCGTGGCCGTTCCGAGCGGCAACGGGACCCGAACATCAAACTGACTCCCCGATCCGAACTCACTGCTCACCGTGATGGAACCATGCATCTGCTGCGTGATCTCTTTGCAGATGGCCAGTCCGAGACCGGTGCCCACGTAACTTCGAGTAGGGGAGGCATCAACCTGCGTGAAGGGCGAGAAGATACGATCCTGATCCTCGGTCGAGATACCGATTCCGGTATCAATAACACTGATCAGAACATCTGCGACATCGTCATCGTCGTTCATCTCGGCCGTGACATCGATGAAGACTTCGCCCTGCTCGGTGAACTTGATGGCGTTGGACACGATGTTGACGACGACCTGTCGCAGCCGGTTCTTGTCTCCGATGACAAACTTGGGGACGTCGGGCGCGATGTGCGAAATCAGTTCGAGCCCTTTCTCGTGGGCCCGCAGCGAGAGCGTTTTCAGAGTCTGGTCGATCAAATGCGGCAGATTGAAAGCGGCGTTGTCGAGTTCAAAATGCCCGGTCTCCATCCGCGAAAAGTCGAGGATGTCGTTGATCAGATAGGTCAACGTCTGGGCCGCTTCCCGGGCCGTCTGCACATAGTCCCGCATAACGTCCGAAATGTCTTCATCGAGTGCCAGATCGGTCATGCCGATGATGGCATTCAGGGGAGTCCGTAGTTCATGGCTGATATTGGCCAGGAACTCGGTCTTCGATTTGTTCCCCGATTCCGCCAGGTCGAGAGCGTGCCTCAATTCTTCCTGGAAGCGGGCATTCTCGCTGCGATCGAGAACGAAGGCGATGACAACGTCTTCATGAGTCGTCGCTGCGGCTCCAACAAGAACGTTCTTCTTCTCACCCGACTTCGTGATCACCTTCTTCTCATACGGCGTCACACGGCGGCTCTCGATGACTTCATCGACCGCCTGGCGATCTCGCTCGGTGTACTCCTCGGGAGTCAGATCTTTCCAGTTCAACGCCCCTTCGTCGAGCTCGGCACGCGTGTAGCCGACAATGTCGAGCAAGGCATCATTGGCTTCGAGGATCGGCCCCTGCAGCCGGCACAGCATGACTCCGATGACGTTGGAATCGATCAGGTCGCGATAAGTCGTTTCCAAGGCGGTCAGCTTTCGCTGCGTTGAGAGGATCTGCTCGTAATATTCGCGGGAATTACGCTCGGCGACCTTGGCTTTCGCTTCATTGGTCAGCGCGACCCGCTCAACGCGCTGAAGCATTCCGATCAGACTGCAGATCAGCCCGCCTTCGAACAGGAAGACCCCGACCTTGGCGAAGGGAGTGAGTGAGAACTGATCCACGCTCAATTCAAAGGGCATGAAGAAATAAAGGATGAACAGAGCACTGGTCGCGAGAGCCGTTACACCGGCTTTCAACCCCCCCAGTCGGGCTGCGGCAATGATCCCAGCCGGGAAGAGCAGAAAGGGCGTCTCCGTTTGATCGAAGCCGTAGTCGAGAAAGAATTTGCAGATCAAAGCGACAATGGCCGCGCAAATCCCGATAGCCGCGGAACGGATTAAGTCCCGCGACCCTGAAGACTTGTCAGGAGGGTTCGCATTGCTCAACATTTCGCAACAGATGCCGGAGTCATGAGAGGATCCAGAAGATCTTGGCGGTCTTCATCAAGGGAGTAAGTCATGTGCACTTCAGGGGCCCGCAGCATTTGGTGGCGAGTCGAACGACGGCAACACAGAACCTTACACTGGAGAGGAATAAGGGGCCCACAGACAGGGGGGAGAATTCACTTAACAGGCAGTCGCGCAGAATGTCACCATCGCGGTCAAAAGCTGCACCTTTCATGCCGGGGAGCCACCCCGACTTCAAAAACATCGTGTCGTTGTAAGGTGTCTTCTGGTAACCAGATACGTGGTTGTTCGGCAGTCACCTATGGGCGCAGTTACACCTCGCCCACTGGTTCCTGACACGTCATGCTGAACGCTCAGCGATCAATTTCGCGAACTCTACTCTTGATCTCCATCCTGATCCTTCTCCCCCTCCACCAGCACGTTGCTGTCGAAGCGGATTCCGAAAGTCTGAATCCGGTCCCGTATTTTTCCCCGAGTGATCCCCAGGATCTCCGAGGCTCGCGTCTGATTGCCTCCGGTATGTTGAAGCACCCGTGTCAGCAACAGTTTTTCCATGATCTCCAGCGTTTCCGCATACAGATCGGTACTGTTGGCTTTCAGTCGCGAATTAATGAACGAGCCGATATCAATCCCGGAATCGTCCTTGCTCTTCTGGGGCGATACCTGGGAACGTCTTCCGTGTCGAACTTCCGCCGGGATCGAGTCAGGAACGATGACTGTCCCGGTCGTATTGATCAGGGACTGACGGATCACGCTCTGTAATTCGCGAACGTTGCCCGGCCAGTTGTAGGCCTGGTAAACCGCCAGCGCGTCCGGAGAAATCCCGACGACCTCCTGCTTGTCCAGTTCGAGTCGAACCTTGGAGAAGAAGTATTCAATCAGTTTGACGATGTCGTCGCCCCGTTCCTGCAACGGAGGCAGATTGATCGTAATCCCGTTGAGGCGGTAGTAGAGGTCGGCGCGGTACTCGCCATTTTTAACCATTTGCTCCAGATCGCGATTGGTCGCGGCGACGATGCGGACGTCGGTCGAAATCGTTTCGTTACCCCCGACTCGTTCGAACTTCTGTTCCTGCAGCAATCGCAGCACCTTGCCCTGCACGAGCGGTGTCATGTCGCCAATTTCATCCAGGAACAGCGTGCCGCCATTACATTGCTCGAACTTGCCGATGCGACGCTTGTCGGCTCCGGTGAATGACCCCTTCTCGTGTCCGAACAATTCGCTTTCCAGAAGCTGATCGGGAATCGCGGCACAGTTGACCGCCATGAAGGGCTCTTCTGATCGGTTGCTGTACTGGTAGATGGCACGGGCAACGAGTTCCTTCCCCGATCCGCTTTCGCCGCGAATCAGGACGGTCACGTTCTGCTTCGCAACCCGGCCGACCTGCTTGAAGACCTCCATCATCTGGGTGCTCGACCCGACGAACAGATCCCCCTGCACCTCTGCGGTCGAGATGGCTTCGACCGCGACGGGGATATTCATCAGCTGCTTCGACTCAATTGCCGATTGAACGAGCGTATTGAGCTGCGTCAGGTCCAGAGGCTTGGTTACGTAATCGAAGGCACCGAGTTGCATGGCACGAATTGCCGTGGCGCTGTCGGTTCCTGCCGTGATGAAGATGACGGGCGTCTTCCGGTCGATCTCGCGGATTCTCTGAAAGACCTCGAGACCCGATGTCTTGGGAAGCATGATATCCAGGAGAATGACGTCTGGCTTCATCTCCAGAACCAGATTGAGCCCCTGTTGACTCTCTTCGGCTTCATGCACTTCGCAATCGATGCGCTGCAGGGAATGAGAAACCATGTGCCGAATTGCGCGGTCATCGTCGATGATCAAGACAATAGGCATAGCTAAATTCGTTCGCTTTCTAACTCACGGCTGGTGAGGATTTACTGGATGGCAAGCCGTGTGGCCCAATTTCCCGCCTGTGCTGTCTACGGCGACAGCCCTCTCGATCCAGCTGAGAGGAACGTTAGCGATCGGCTGCTGGCGGGAACGGCAACCGATTCGTCACTCATGTCGCCAGTCGATTCTACAGTTTCCACCCTGAGCACGCATCCGATTTCGAGGGAATCGCAGCGAGCCGGAGGCGTTGATCCCGGACGCGGTCTTAGAATGGCCAGAACTCATAGGTCGCATAAAGCGCAAGGCAGGAGGTCACGAGTCCCGTGAACACGAATAAGCCGTCGCGAGACGTCAGTCCCAATGAGAAGAGGACGATCGCTCCGCTGGGAATCGCGACCCCCCAGGGGATCAGCGCGAGAGGATAAAACGTCAGCGCGAGAAGAATGGCCAGGCCGGCCACGATTTGACTGAAAGGGGTCTTCGTCAACATGGTCCAGCGCTTGGCCAGCCACTGATCGACCCACTTCGCCCAAGGGCGGATCTTGTCGGTCCCGTTGCTGAGCTTCTCGCGCTTGAACGAGATCGACATCAAGCGTGAGGGGAGCCAGGGGTGCTTTCTGTTCAACAGAAGTTGACTGGCGATCAGGATGATCATCGTTCCTGTAATGACCGACATGCCCGGAATCGCTCCCAAGGGCGAAAGCGCGATGAACGAGGGCAAAAGCAGGAGAGGCCCGAATGAGCGGCTTTCCACGGTGCCCATAAGATCGCTGAGCGTTATGGTCTCGCCATCTGTTTTCTCGACGAGGCGGTCGAGCAGGTCTTCCAGGTTTTCTACGTCAGACATCAAGCAGGCCCGATCTTGGAGGTGTAATCAACTCAGGCAGTAAATCTGCCGACTAGATGAGCACATTCTGCGCCAGATGAAGTTCGGCTGCCAAATCAATGCGGTGGTGGTCGCTCGGCGACCAGCCCGACTTCGAAAGGCTCGAATCTGACGAAAGATGGTGGAGGGCTTGACCTCATATACAGCCCACAAAGGCTCCGCCGACATTGGCACGCGCTTTGCGAAATCCTCAAGTTATTCCTGGCCTACGGCTTTCGATTCCGTGTCCTTCTCTTCACTACCGACCCTGGTCGGTGGAGAAATACGAAAGCCTTGATCGACCGAAGGAGTGAAACAGCATGGTGCTGAGTTCACTGCCGTCCGCGACGGACGATTCGGAATCTGGTCAGTGACTGCGACTATTTACGGATCGCAGGACACGGAGCAGATGACTCACAGAAGGTAACCGAGTTTGACATCGGAGTCATCTGGCGAAACCTCAGAGGCAAGCGGACCGTTGGTCAGGCTTGTCGGAACTATTCGAAAGGAAGTGTTCAAAATGGCTACGGAAACCAAACTGAATCTCAAACAATCGACCATCGAAAAGCTGCAGGATCTGATCCAGGTCAATATCGATAGTGCCAAGGGCTTCAACGAAGCAGCCGACAATGTCGATGACACGATCCTCAGCGAGAAACTCCGCCAGGTCGCCAATGAGCGGCAGCGTCAGGCGACTGAACTGCAGGACTATGTCTGTGCAAACAACGAAGAGCCTCGACGTGAAGGTTCTTACGCCGCCTCGATGCATCGCACCTGGATGGACATTCGGGCGATGTTCTCGTCGAATGACACCTACGCAATCATGGCGGAAGCTGAGCGTGGGGAAGACAAGATTAAGGAAGCCTACGAGGATGCTTTGAAGGACGAGCCGGGCACGGCTATGAATGATGTCCTGCTGCGTCAGTATGAAGACGTGAAGAGCATCCACGACAGTGTTCGTGACATTCGCGATTCACTCAAGTCCTAATCACAGGCCTGCCAGAACCAGCCGGGCAGTTAAGCGGCATCGTCCGCGTACGGCTGAAGAAATAAACGAGAACCAAGGGCGAGCGAGAGCTCGCAGAAGCCGCTTCGTTCACTCGGAGCGGCTTTCTTTACACAATGACAACACGAACCGTCGGACACGACCAGCGGGTCATTCATCGCCAAGGATTGTCAACGATGTCCAATCAAGTGAAATCAAGCAGCTGGCAGCTGATCCGGCAAATCGCCGTGGGAATCGCCGGCGGGATCGTGATCCTGCTCGGCGGGATCATGCTGGTCACACCCGGTCCCGGGCTGGTGATGATCGCAGTGGGCCTGGCAATTCTGGGGACCGAGTTTGTCTGGGCCCGCCACCTGCGGAATCGCGTTCAGAAATACGTACGCGAGAAAGTCGATAATGCCCGAAATCGGAAGCGTGATTCTGAGCAGAAAAGCAAAAGCCCGGCAGAGACCTCCCGACGGACAAAGCGTTTGATCGAACGAGATACGGTCAACGTCAGCTGACCAGTTTTCTGGTCAGCTTCGCGACGTGCTCACCCTGAAAACGGGCAATACTTAACTCGTTTTCAGTAGGCTGCCGACTGCCGTCGGCATCTGCCATGGTCGTCGCTCCGTAAGGTGTGCCGCCCGTGATTTCGGACATCACCGTGAGTCCGGGACACGAATACGGCACCCCTACGATGACCATTCCGTGGTGCAACAGCGTGGTGTGGAAGCTGGTGATCGTCGTTTCCTGCCCACCATGCTGAGATCCCGTGGAGGCGAAGACGCTTCCAATCTTGCCAATGAGCGACCCTTTCTTCCACAGCCCACCTGTCGCGTCCAGCAGCGCCCTCATCTG
Source organism: Rubinisphaera margarita (assembly GCF_022267515.1). Classification (NCBI taxonomy): domain Bacteria; kingdom Pseudomonadati; phylum Planctomycetota; class Planctomycetia; order Planctomycetales; family Planctomycetaceae; genus Rubinisphaera; species Rubinisphaera margarita. The sequence goes on from NZ_JAKFGB010000012.1 coordinate 769,749, forward strand.
CGCCGCCATGTTCCCGAATCGGGTGGGTGTGCCGAAGATAATGGCGTCTGCTTCGGCAAGCTGGGCGGGCGCAATCAAGGGAATGTGCTCGAATGCTTTCTTCGCCTCAGCTGCCCCCATCTTCTCCAGGATTTCGTCGGAGAGAGTTTCCTCCACCTGAAAAAGGCTGACTTCCGATCCCTCGACAGACTTCGCCCCGTCGGACACTGCTTGGGCCATCTGGTAGACATGGCCGTAAGTGCTATAGAAAACGACATAGATCTTCATGGGAACTCCCCGATCGGCAAAGTCTCTGCGAGTGGACGTTCATTTTCGTTTGCGCTGATCTTGTGAGCTTCAAGCCGCCTATTCCGTCTTCAGGTCGAAGTTCTCGGTATCCGATCCGGAACTGACATCCGCGGTCAGCTCGGTTTCGCTGTGGTATTTGGGCGGCAAGAGTTCTTCTCTCGCTTCCACGAGTGGCTGATCTCCTTCTCCACCGGACAGTGCGCGTTCCGTCGTGATAGTCACCTGATGCTGACCGGGTACGGCTCCGTCACGATCGGCACTGTACTTCAACGTATAGTTGCCGCTGGCATCGGTGACCCCGGTGGAGCTGCGACCTTCGGCTGGGATAAACGTAACCGTTGCTCCTTCGAGCGGCTGGCCATCGAGCGTCACTGTTCCTGAGACTGACGACAAATCGGGTCCGGAGGATGACCCTCCACAGCCGATCAGGACGATGCTGCATAGCATTGCCAATGCGAGTTGAATGGAAGAGCGAGTGCGAAGCGGAGAATACGTAATCATGGGAGCACTTTCGAAAGGGGGCATAGGAAGTGAAGACACGGGCGGAACGGTTACTCGTTCAGAGAGGAGGCTCTAGCTGAGTTTGTTTTCTCCACGATTCTCAGCCTGCTGGATCGTCAGTGGCCAGCCCGGGAACTGATTCGATGGATCATCATCCGTCACATCGATCGAGAAGCGAAACGACTCCAGCTTGTAGGTCCTGGCGGCGGGATCGATCGTTACCAGTCCCAGACCGCTTCCTTTCTGGTGGGCCTTTTCGTATCGATTCTTTTTCGTACCGACTTCAGGGTTCCCGACCGCATACACGTAGACGCGATTGCCGAGTCCATCTTCGAACTCGCCTGTATTCGGGAGGCCATGTTTCGGTCGGTTCTCATGGTCCATGCCAATTTCATCGGGCCGCCACCAGCGCGGATAACCGGCGGCGATCGCCGGAGTGCAGAACGACCAGTTGCTGTCCCGCTGTCGTTCGACGCCGTACTGGCAGACAGTCGTGAGATGCTGGTCGCCGTTGATATGCAGGGCCATTGATCTGCGAAGGATGTCGACGGTTTCGTCCCGCTTGGTCTGGGGCCAGCCCCCGCAGTCGAGGTCTGCCTTCAAATAGCCATCGTACCCGCCGTGATGAGTGGCGACTCCCGCGAAGACGGTTTGACTCAACAAGACTTTGATGGTGTGGCCACGCCAGTCATCGGCCCACTGTTTCAGGAACTCTTCCTGGCGTTCTCCCAGGAGGACGAGATCAGGCTGATCGAGCTTCGAGGTATCGAAGTCTCTGTCCATGACATGGTCAGCTCGTCCGCTTCCGGTATCGACCCGTTCCGGTCCGCTCTTCCACTGTCGATCGGCAATAATCGCGAAGCTCACGCCGCCATAGACCAGATCGCCATAATAGACGTTCATGCCCTGCTCGGCGGGAGTCGGATCGAATGCGTCGGGATGGTGAGCGGTGCAGGTCCGGTGTACGGCGTTGACCATTCGCACTGGTTCGCGATATCCGCCCTTGGATGAAGTTCCGGCATCGAGATCCTTCATAGCTTTACCGCCCTCGCCCCAGAGGTTGCCCTGGAAAACGTCGTGATCGTCGGGAAGGCAGAGAGTGGGACGATCGCGCATCGCTTCGCGGAAGGACCAGCCGAACTGATAGTACTTGCGAAGGTAATTCAGAATCGCCCGGTCAGCGGGATCGCGAACCACGCCGAAGCCGCCGTGGCTCTCGTAAATCTGATCGCCTGAAAAGTAGAGCATGTCCGGAGCGAGCTTTCGCAGGCTCTCGGCAACAGGCTCGTAAGGGAAGGCGTAATCATTCTGACAGGTTAGTGCTCCGAAGCGGAGCGGACGCCCCTCCGGTTCCGCCTGAATGATACCGGTCCATTCGTAGTCGTTCGTCTCGCCGTTGGTCCACTTCTGTTGATAGAGAAGACGAAACGGCGTTTCGGTCGTCTGGTCCCAATTCGCAATGCGAAACGTCGCCACCCACGCGTCGGTATCCAGGGAAGCGTCCTTGAGTGTTTCCCACTGACCGTCCCGCTGAACCTGCAACTGCAGCGTCTGGTTATCCTGTTGACCGAGAGGGCCGGTCAGTCCGCTCAACTTGAGAACGTATCCTTCGTCGCTGCGGGTATCACTCAGCGAATACATCGACCAGAGGATCGGTCCAAATTTGTGATCTTCGGTCACGGTAAATGCGCCGCCGCCGACCTGCCAGTCACGAAAGCGGAAGCGACTGCCGTTCGGCTTGTTCGGAGGGGTATTGAAGTTGTGTGCCAGAGCGACGTTTCCCAGAATCGCCTGTCGCCGGAACGTCTGAGTCACTGTACCGAGCGTTTTCTCGTGTGCCCGGGCGGTCAGGGTCAGCGAATATTGATTTCCCTCCGGTGAGCCGGCGACGTCAAGTGTGATCGGTCCGTCGCCCGAGGGATTAGTCAACTCCTGTCTCTTCCCTCCGAGAACCAGCGCATTGTTGGTCAGTCCGGCGGTGATTCCTCCCGGTGCGAAGCAGTTGCTGCGATATTCGTTGAGATCACTGCTGACGCCGATACGGAATCCTGCTCCGCCATCCTTGGGGCCCGCAGCGACCCGAGTGACTTCGACCTGCATGCGGAATGAGGCGTCGGAATCGGTGAGCTGATGAGTGACCAGGTGGACGCTGCGATTCCCAGCGGCTGACTGGCACTCGGCTGCTCCCTCAGTAATCCGCCAGTCTTCCATGGGATTGGCCCAGAACTCTTCACCGAGCCAGACCCGATCCGGAGTTTTCGACCAGTTTCCCACGGAAGTCAGCGAGAGGTCCTTCGCATCGCTCGCTGCGACCGGTCGAGGGGCCGTCTGCAGTCCCAGAATGCCGGAGCCAGCGGTGATGAGTTTCAGTGCCACGCGCCGTGGAATGTGGGTAATCATAGGCTCTTGTCGCTCGTAGACTGGAAGATCTGATCGCGGCCCCGACAGAATTTGCGCGGCCCAGCCTCCTTCGTTGAGGCTGTTCATTCGGAGATGGTCTGCTGCTTTTAGATAACAATCCGGATGCATATGGTCAATCGTTGATGGATCTTCGCCCGGAAAGAGAACGCGGAGGCCACAGTCCAATTGGTTCACGGAAGTAAGCGGAGCAATGAGTGTGGCAGGAAGCAAGCGGATCCTGCGGGCGGCCAGCGGGGCCATTCAGCATGCGGTCGACTCAAGTCGAGCCAATTTGCCGTTCGAGAGATGCCCCCTGCTCCAGTAGCTTCGGAGCAGAGGCACTCCGTAATTGAATTCAGTGGGATATTCTAGCCGTGGTGGCGGTCCTGGTAACGGTTGGCCAGTTCTTGAGCCGGATTCCGAACCGGACATTTCTGTCGAGCCAGTTCAGCACGTTCCGAAAGAATACGACCCGCAAAGATGCTCGTTGCCATGAAAGCGACGAGACTCGCCAGTCCGAGATAGAAACCAGCTGTGCTCAGAGCCAGAGTCGGCATAATCAGCAGAGCGGAGGTCAAGGCGAACACTCCGAGAGTTGTTACAGACAGAACAGCCAGGCGAGAGGAAGCGGGGTGGGATTCGGAAGAAGGAGCGTCGTGCTGGTAAGAATTCATTCAACGTCCACCTTGGTGAAATTGAGAAGTGGGTGTGCATTCCGTCAGGGTTGTCCAACGGAAAGGTCTCTGCATTCTGCCGCATTCCCTACGCATTGTCAAATTTTTATTCTTTTCATCGGTATTTCACCCTGTCGCAGTCCTCTATTCCCCGCTCTGGATCGTCGGGATTCCGTATTCTTCTGGAGGTTTGGCCGGGTGGTGGATTTTCTTTGGGGATTTCCCCGACAGTGCAGAAATTCACTTCAGTCACGAGAAATTGCTCTCGCCTCACTTTTCGGGATCTGGTATCAACCCCGCTAAGCCGGCTTCGAGCCATCGGCTCACCGCGCATCAGGGGGATGCGTTGACCGGCGGGGACTGACGGGTGTCAGTCTGTCAAACGGGGAGAAAAGGAATTCCAATGAAGACTCGTGTTACTTCGGCCGTAGCTTCGGCTGGACTCATGCTCGCTTTGTTCGTGCCCTCGGCGGAAGCCGGGCACGGTCACCACCATGGCGGATGCGGTGCTTCCGCTGCCGTTGGCTTCGCCGTCGGAGCCGTCGCCGGGCTGCTGGCCTCACCGCCACCACGCCGCCACGTTATTCACCATCATGCACCGCCGCCGGTCGTCATTTACGATCATCCGCCGGTTGTTCACCGGGACATCTATTACATGTCGCCACCACCGGCTTATCATCCGGCTCCGGCAGCGCCGAGCCTGGGTTACTCGCAGCAGGCCGCTCCTCCGCAACAGCAGTTCAGCGGATCGCAACCGGTCCAGACCACCGTTCAGAAGCCCATTCCGGGCACGATCGTGGAAAGTCTGCCGGCTGGCACAGTCAGCGAAGATCGGAACGGCATCAGCTATCTGACCGCTCAGGGCGTTTATTACCTGCCGGTTCAGGTCGGTAACGCCCAACGTTACGTGGTGGTGCAGCCGTAAGCAGTCATTGAAGACATCGAGGGACCTCCTCAATGGACCCGCTCGGGGCTTTGCCTCGCAGCGGGTCTTTTTCGTAGGGGGATTATCCCGCCGGGGCGGTGCCTCGACATTGCTGGTGAAACAACTAGACTCAGTTTCTCTCAACCGGCAGCGCGTGGTTGTTCCCCGATTTCGCCCAGGAACGATCCACGCATTTGATCAGATTTCGCTTCAGAACTGGATGGAAAGTACGTTCGTGTCCGCAGTCCCGAGTACCACCCGGCAGTGTGTCGAACAGTTGCAGTCGAACTCTCTCACTGGCACCGATCTGGCGGCTCATTTCGCCGAGCAGATCTCGACAAACGACTCCCGTATCGGGGCCTTTCTGCATTTCGATGCGGATCGCGTGCGCGAGTCCGCCGCAGAAGCCGATGAGACCGAGTCACCGCTCGCCGGAATTCCGGTCGCCATCAAGGACAATATCTGCGACGTCGATTCTTTCACGTCGTGTGCATCGCGTATGTTGCAGCAGTATCACTCGCCGTACGATGCCACGGTAATCCGAAAGCTCAAAGCGGCAGGAGCCGTGCTGCTGGGGAAGACGAACATGGACGAGTTCGCCATGGGCTCGTCGACGGAGAATTCGGCTCTCGGCCGGACGAACAATCCCTGGAATCTCGAGTGCGTACCTGGCGGTTCCTCCGGGGGATCGGCTGCTGCTGTCGCAGCGGGGCTTGCCCCTGTCGCATTGGGGAGTGATACCGGCGGTTCAATTCGTCAGCCAGCCGCTTTTTGTGGCGTCGTCGGAATGAAGCCGACCTATGGCCGGGTCTCGCGATACGGCCTCGTGGCTTTCGCCAGTTCGCTCGATCAGATTGGGCCTTTCTCTCGCGATGTTTACGGCGCAGCCGCGCTGCTCCAGGTAATTTCCGGTTACGATCCGCTCGACTCGACCTCTCTGGACGAACCGGTCCCTGATTATCTGGCGACCCTGGATCGACCGCTGGATAACCTGAAGTTGGGGGTCGTGGAAGACTGGTTTGGAGAGGGCGTCGATGAGAGCGTGAAGCAGGCCGTGACCGCTTCCGTGGATGTCTATCGCAAACTCGGGGCGGAGATTGTCCCGATCCACCTGCCACATTCGCAATACTGCGTGGCCACCTATTACATCATCGCGCCGTCGGAAGCATCAAGCAATCTGTCTCGATACGACGGAATTCACTACGGCCATCGGGCCGAGTCCTACGGCAACCTCCAGGAGTTGTATGCGAACTCGAGAACGGAAGGCTTCGGGCCCGAAGTGAAACGCCGCATCATGCTTGGTTGCTACGCTCTTTCGTCGGGCTATTACGATGCCTATTACCTGAAGGCACTGAAGGTGCGGCGGCTTATTCAGAAAGACTATCAGGACGCCTTCGAGAAGGTCGACATGCTGATCGGACCTGTGACTCCCGGTCCCGCCTTTCGACGAGGGGAATTCGTCGACGATCCTCTCCAGATGTATATGGCCGACATGTTCACGATCGGGGCCAATCTGTCGGGCATACCCGCTCTCTCGATCCCGTGCGGATTCACCAGCGACGGACTCCCGCTGGGTACGCAGCTGATCGGCCCGAAGCTGGGCGAAGAAAAGCTCCTCCGGGCAGCTCGCATGTTCGAGCAGGAACACTCCTGGCACGATGCTCAGCCGAGTCTGTAGAGCAAATTCAAAGTTTGACTGCGGATGTTTGCAGGAGCAAACTCAGCCTGGCAGGGGATTGGCGCCCAAGCGACTGCAGGAGAAGCATGAAAATGCTCTAGCTGTGGTCTCTGTCAGAAGCTGCGGGGGTATCTGTGTGGCCAAGATTTCGGCCGGGAGCGACCTGATCGCGGACCCGCTGCTTCAGCTCTTTAATATCTGGAAAGCGTCCCTCGGCTGTCCGGGACCAGATGGTCGTCCTGTTCGCGACGACTTCGAAGACACCGCCCGTGCCGGGACGCAGACCGACTTCCGCAAGTTCCTGCTCGAATGTCGTCAGCAGTTCCTGAGCCATCCACGCCGCACGCAGCATCCAGCGACACTGCGTGCAGTAGGTGATGGTGACAATGTTGCCGCCGGTTTCTGGCATGATCAGGCTTTCAGAGGACCGAGGCGATCGGTGATGGCATTAAACGTTCTGTAAGAGGTCGAGCAATGCTGTGTCTCCGAAGACGGTCTCGTCGTCGGTCGAAAAGGAATCGGCGGCAGTCCGATCAACAAGTGCCGGAGGAGCCGGTGGCGACCGGAATGTTCCAATCATCACGTGTTCCCAGTTCGCATTCGGAGCCCAGCGAACCATCGAGTAATTCGAGAATGCGGAGCCCGTCGACTCAGCGGCATACCAGTAACCGTTGTCAGCTCTCGCGATGAGATCGGCCAGACCATCGCCATTGCTGTCGCCGACAGAAAGGTCGGACATCCCCTGCCCCACCTGATTCCAGTTGAGACCAAATCGCATGCTGAAGCTGCGTCCGTCGGACTGCCCATACCAGAGCTTGGTGCCGTTCAAAAGAGTCGCGACGTTGTCGCGGCCATCGCCGTCGAAATCACCCACGGCCACGGCATCGAGCGACTGCGTCACGGTCAGGTTCGTCCAGTTGCTGCTGTAGAATCCGTTGGCTGGCCCCAGCGACTTGGCGACAAAGATACTGCGGTCTCTTCCGGTTCCGAAGACAGCCAGGATGTCGTCACGGGTATCGCCATTGAAGTTCCCGACCTGAGCAAACTCAAATCCGTTCGAGACGTTCCAGCGATGCGAATTCAGGTACTGGAACCGACTGTTGCTGGTTTTGACCATCCAGACGACGCCGGAGCTGGCGACCACGGCGAGGTCATCGCCTTTGACTCCGTCAAAGTTACCGGCCAGGACCGTATTGATGCCGTCGTAGTTGCCGTAATCGCCCCAATGGCGGTTCAGGAACTGCTGACCGGTCGATGTCGCGACCCACCAGCGGCCTCGATTTCCGTTCTTGAACAGTCCGACGATATCGTCACGTCCGTCTTCATTGAAGTCGCCGACATGGACTTCTTTGATGGCGGCGTGAGTCCAGGTGGTCCAGGCGGAGAAGTTCAGCTGTCCCTGCCCGTTGCTGATCCCAACCTGCCATTCGCCGTTGTGAAGCCAGACGGCAACGTCATCGATGTTATCACCATTGAAGTCGCCCTGAACAACCTTTTGAAACGAGCTGGCCGGACCATTCGTCGCGACATGATTGGAGTACTCCCCGTTGGCATCAGTGTCGGCCATCCACCAGTTGCCGTTCGTAAAACCAGCGATGCCGAGCTGAGTCGGATCACGTGTTTCTTCCTGAACGGTCGCGGTCGTTGTTTCGAAGTCGACTTTGACGTTCTCCGAATTCACCACCACGTTGCTCACGACGTAAGTGACGTCGCCATTCGGGCCGGTCATGGTGACTTCGTAAGTTCCGTCCGGAACCTGCAGCGTGTATCCCCCGGCTGCCCCAACCATGTCGGAGAACTCAGCTCCGGAAGCGACGTTGGTGGCGCGAATTGTTCCCCCGCCAAAGGCTTCGCCAATCGTGTAGAAGTTGTCGTCGTCGGCGCCGCTGGTTGCATCGGTGAAGACGACGCCGGTGATGAAGTTGTTCGTGTTAAATTTGCCGCCGAAAAGTTCGGTCACCATCGACGCGTTGTAAGTCGTCCCCTGGCTCGTATAGAGGCCATAACGAACGCCGGTTCCAACTTCCCGATGCCGGTCATCTAGCATGTTCTTGCGGTGGCCCGAGCTCAGGAACAGCTTCCTGTGGCGTTCGTAGACGTGAGCATCCTCATCGATCGCTCCCGTTGAACCTCCCCACGAGATGTTTTCCCCAACGATGTTGTAAGAGGTATACCCTGCGGCTGTGGCACGGCTGCCAGGCGTTGTGCCCTCAGGAGATTCGTGATTGAAGTAGTCGCGAGCCAGCATGTCATCGGAATGGGCGCGAGCTGCATCCAACAAAGCCTGGTGGGGAGCCAGCGGCTGCTTCGGCGTATCAGCGATCGTTCCCGGATCCAGGCTCGCATTCAGGTCGATTCCATGGCGAGTCGCTTCCGCGCCTGGATCCATACGGGCACGGTTGATCAGTTCAAGCAGCAGCTGTTCACGGGCGGTCAGGTCGACCGCTGACAAGAGCGTGCGACTTTCGAGTGTTTCCGCCTGAGGGAGATCGAAAATCTGTCGGTACGGAACCGAAACGCGGCGTGAAAAGGAACGACGCGGCGCCAACTGGTTGTGAAGGAGATTCTCAACCGTAGCGGTCAGTGTCCATAAGAACGACATAAGCGCAAGTCCGTAATAAATTAGGGTAATCATCGAGTGAAGCGGCCCGAGGTGACCGGATTATTGGGAATCGGCCAGTGTGCGAAAAGGTCAGTCTTCAGTGAGTGCCCAAGGCCCGGCTCTCACTCGGCAAAGCGGTTGCAGAGATGCTTTCCTATTTTTGCCCAATCCAAGTCCGAACTCAATGTTCTTATCGCCTAAAGCAGCCTGCATTCTCGTGTTTTCAGGCGACATCTCGTCGATTGCTGCAGAAAAAGGCCTGGGAGGACAGTTTCGTAGAGTCCAAGCGTTCGAGAAGAACGGGTTTCTGGCAGCCTCTGGTCGATGAGCGATCAGAGTTCTAGAGAACCTCGCCAAAAAACGCGGGAAAATCGAGAAAAGCGAGTTTGGCACGCCTCATGCATTAACCCTTATTCAGACGCGAGGTTGTCTCAAGCGTTAGTAAACTCTGATTAAGGGAGATTGTCATGTTAAGTTGGGCTCTGACATTTCTGGTTATTGCTTTGATTGCAGCTGCTCTGGGATTTGGTGGTGTTGCCGGTACATCGGCTGGTATCGCCAAAATTCTGTTCGTTGTCTTTCTGGTGATGTTTATCGCTTCGCTGCTGATCGGACGCCGCTCTGCTGTTTAACGCAGGGGAGTCATGCTGACGCCTTCGCGGAATGAGGGCGTCAGCGACAAGTCAGATCAAGCACGAGAGAAGGGAGACGACAATGAGTACTGCTACACCACGCGACTCCGTCGCCGGCGATTTTGTGAAACTGCTGCTGGCAATTTTTCTGCCACCAGTCGGCGTGTTCTTCGAAGTGGGCCTTGGCTTTCACTTTTGGCTGAACATCCTGCTGACAATTCTGGGTTACATCCCAGGTATCATTCACGCCGTATATATTATCGCCAAGAAGTAGGGCGAGAGCCGTTCGGATCGGGAGAGTGAGCCGAACGGGCTATGGAAACACATAAGTTGAGAGAACCGAAGGGACGAGGATGGCAGCCCTTCGCCAAAACAAAGGATGGGAGAAATGAGTCCCGCACCAAACATCGCGTACAGGCTTCACCTGTTGGAAACTCAGCTCGAAATCGTTCGGTCCAAGGCGGCTCAGGCGTCGAACGACAGTCGCCACGAATGGGACAGGTTGATCACACAAATGGAAAAGCGGTACGGAGCCCTGTTGGACATTGCTCACATGACCGCACCCGGCCTGATCGAGCCTTGCGATGCTGCTCACACTCATTGCTAAATTGAAGCGTACTGGAGCATTGTGGCCTGAAATCCTGATCCTCGCCTGATAGTGGCCTGCTCCTGATAGAAAGCCGTCGTCCGGAATGAAAATTCCAGGCGACGGCTTTTTTTATTTAACTTTCGCCCTGCTCCGCCAATGTCGGCCGGGCCACCCCGGCCGGTTCGGGTTGCTGCTCGGAGCCACTGACATACAAGAGATGAAAGATTCCGTTCATTCCGAGCACGGCGAGAACGGACGCAACGAGAGTACCCCCGCTGACTTCTTCGGACACAATGGTCCAGACGAACTGTCCAATACAGAGGACTGACACGAGTACCAGTGTCGGTGTGCGGGAGATCAGATTGACCACGACTGCGCCCAGGGGAGCTCCCAGGGCGACGATGGGAGCGGCCGCGAGCCAGTTGGCAAAGACTTCCGGAGCAATCGCGAAAGAACCCGGCATGAGCCGAGCCAGGCCGACGTTGCTGGCGATGCCGATCACCGACGTGAAGGCCATCAAAACGACAGAGGTGGGAATCGCGGTCTTCAGATCGGCACGGAAGAGCAGGACGAGCATCGCGTAGATCATCATGTCGATACCGACGCCGGTAATTGAGGCGACTACGCCGCCCGATAATCCGACGGCCAGACCAATCGCATTTTCCCAGCTTCGCCAGCGACTGCTCATTCCTGCGGCGGCGACCAACTCGCGAAGTTTAACCAAATGCATGATTCCAAAGCTGGCCCAGACGATAGCGAAGAGCAGCTTCACCCACAGGTCCGGCACATGGGGAGCGACAAACAAGGCACCGAGTGGAGTTCCGATCAACGATCCCACCATGGCGGGTCGCAGAATGCCCCAGTTCAGTTTGATGCCGGCGGAGAAAATGTAGATGCTCGCCGAGACCATGCCGATTGACTGCACGGCCAGCCCGAAGTTTCGTCCCAGGCTTCCAGGAAAGTCGAACAGAAGGACCAGGACCGGGAAGCCAACGGTTCCGCCGCCCATGGGAGTTGAACCGGCGATGTACGATCCGAAGGACATCGCCACTGCGATCGGCCAGTGAGAACGCAGCGTGTCGATAGATCCGCCAGCGATCACAAGCGTCAGCCAGGCGGTGTAGAAGATCCCCAGCCAGACGAGAAATGGCCACAGATACGGAAAACGGCCAGTCGCGGAACGCATGACGATCAACCCTGCTCAACAAGTGAAATCGTTGGAAGACGTCGGCGACGTCGTGCGGATGATCTGCAGGGCGCGTTCGAGGCTTGAGGCGAGGGCTCTCCCCGATGTCTACGGAGACTCAGGTTGACTGCTCTAGTTCTCGAGCCAGTCGCAGCTGGCATCTTCGTGAGGTTTGCGGGCGAGTCGGAGCAATTCGACGAACTGCTCCTGCTGCGCTGCAGTCAGGTGAGAGAGTTGTCGCTCGTGCATTTCGCGGACGGCGTCCGCCATCTCTGTGAGCAGTTCTCCCCCTTCGGCAGTCAACTCCACTTCAACCACACGACGATTCTCGACGCGCCTCGTTCTCTGAATCAGGCCTCGTTTCTCCAAGCGATCCAACATCCGCGTGATATCAGGCGCTCGGGTAATCAGCTTGCGTCCCAGCGCCAGGGTGGGCACCGGGGACGGCGCGGCAGCCTGCAGCAATCGCAAAGCATTGTATTGCTGGGCTGTCAGCTTGAATTGCCCGAACAGTTGTTCTTCAATCGCCTTGAGACAGTCGTACGTCCGCCAGAGATTGAGGAAGGTTTCCTGTTCCGTGGAATCGAATGCCGGGATCCCCGGTTCCTGCTTCACATCCGTTTTCCGTTGCGTCATTTTGCCGTCAGCCTGAGAAATGTCAAGACAATTGTTGTTCGGACGGCCTTCCCGGGTTTCTCAATCCGCGAAACGGGCCATCCAAAAAAATAAGTCGCCCGAAAGAGGCTTCAGGCGACTTTTTAAACTCAATGCCCGCAAGACAAAAGTCTTTCGGGCTCAGCTGCAATTACTGGCAGCGAACGTTCTCGGCGCGGGGGCCCTTCGGTCCCTGTCCGACATTGTACGTGACCGGCTGACCTTCGCGCAGCTGCTCGAAGGACACGCCTTCCAGTGAAGAGCTGTGGAAGAACAGGTCGGCTCCGGATCCATTGTCGATGAATCCAAATCCCTTTGTCGTAATGCGTTTAATTGTACCTTCGGCCATTGTGGTGGTCCCAAACTCAAAAAATAGTGCGGTCTGTATCGCTAGAAACGTATCACGCGAAGTGGACTGCTTAAACAACCGCCCGGACTGAAGTGCCGGCGCGGAAATTGACAGTGATTAGGTCTCGTCGTCGGTGATGTCGAGTTCTGCCTCGTCGGGGACGGGCGGAATGATCTCGGACGGCGAGTTTTTACGTCTCAGGCGTCGCTTGAGCTTCTCCTGAGCCTTGTGCTTCTTTTCCATCTCGCGTTGGCGTTTTTCAAACGTATTCTGTTTCTTTGCGATAAGAACTCTCCTGAATAAGGAACCAGACTGTACCCGTCCTGCGGACCAACTTGCCCGGTCCCTGCCGGGCAGATGTCATAGGAGGACGGAGCTACGAGACGATAGAACCAGGGCAGATTGGACGCAACCCGCCCGGCCCTGTGTTCCCGGTTATGTGGTTTGTGGGGTCCGCTTCTTCGAGAAACGGCTCTTCTTTTTCTTGTGACGCGGCTGTCCCTGGCCGTGGCCTTCGGCACGAGCACCTTCTCCGCCTGAAGCGGCAAAGCCACCCTTACGCGGGCTACCCGGTTGAGCAGGACGGCTGCTTCGCCGTGGGGCGGCATCGTCGCGGGAGAACCGCTCTTTTCCGTCCTGTTTTCTTTCGGCACGCTCTCCAGAGGGCTTCGCTCCATCGGGACGCCGGCGTGGTCCTTTGAAAGGACCGCGGTTTTCCGGGCGACGTCGAGGACGACTGCTGGAGCGATCGTTGTCACGATCACCGGAGCCAGTCTCTGCAGCATCGCCAAGAGATTCGTGGCGAGCAACCGGGACTTTTTGTCCGATCAGCTGTTCGATGGCACGCAGTTCACGACGCTCGTTGCCGCTGCAGAACGAAATCGCAATCCCGTCGGCCCCTGCCCGTCCGGTCCGTCCGATACGGTGAACGTAGCTTTCCGGCTCAACTGGAAGGTCGAAGTTGAAGACGTGGGTGATTCCGTCGATATCGATTCCGCGAGCGGCCACGTCGGTAGCGACGAGAACGTTAACCTGCTTTCGACGGAAGGCGTCGAGAGCACGCTGGCGGGCATTCTGTGATTTGTTGCCGTGAATCGCCGTCGCCTTGAGACCCGACTTGGCCAACTGCTCGGCCAGAGAGTTGGCTCCACGTTTGGTCTTGGTGAAGACGATGGCTCGTTCGCTTCCCGATTCCGAGAGAATCGTACGGAGAAGCGACTGCTTCCGGCTCCGGTCGACGTAGATAAGCTGCTGCTCGATCCGGTCGACGCTGGTCGACTTGGGTGTCACGTTGACGGTGACGGGATCCCGCAGCAGGCTGCCGGCGAGTTCGGTGATCTTTGGCGGCAGAGTTGCCGAGAAGAACAGCGATTGCCGCTGTTCCGGCAATTCGCGGAAGATCTTCTTCAGGTCTGGCAGGAAGCCCATATCGAGCATGCGATCGGCTTCGTCCAGAACGAGGATTTCGAGACGATCCAGTTCAATATGCCCCTGGTTCATCAGGTCGAGCAGACGGCCAGGAGTCGCCACAACGATGTGGACACCCCGATTGAGGGCTTTGACCTGGTGGAACTGACTGACGCCGCCATAAATCAAGGCGTGCCGCACCTGCAGGTGCTTGCCGTACGTCGAGCAGCTTTCGCCGATCTGAATGGCCAGCTCCCGTGTGGGAGCCAGGATCAGGACGTTCGGGCGATTCTGCAGCGGCTTGCGTCCCTTCTTTCCCAGCTTGTGCAGGATAGGAAGGGCAAAAGCGGCCGTCTTTCCAGTGCCCGTCTGTGCGCAGCCGAGAATGTCGTGACCTGCGAGAGCGGGCGGGATTGTCTGAGCCTGAATGGGAGTGGGAACTTCGTAGTTTTCGCTGGCCAGTGCACGTTGGACCGGGGCGATGAGCTCAATTTCAGCAAAAGTATTCAATGGTGTTCCTTCGAGGAAGCGAGGGGACAATTTCCCCGCCAGCTGAATGCACGGTGCGCAATGTGAGCGCGAAAAAATGCATCGAGCCTGACAGGCGAGGGATACATCCCTGTTGATTTGGGAAGTGCTTCAACGCGGACAGACGGGATGATTAGTTCCCGCAGTATCGACGCGAACGCACGGTTGGAAGCAGGGGCAGATTGGACTACTCCAGCTCATCAGGATCGGGACTGCGACTGCGCCAAAACGCACTCGATCCGTAGATCCGTCACGATGAGAATTCTGGATAAACAAGAAAGTCGCAGAATTCGATGCGTCTCCGGGAGACGCGGGCGGCTTTCCAGAGCGGTCCAAATAACCGTTGGTTGGCAGCAGTGGGGTGTAGTAGAAGACTACACGGGGAACGGGCGACAGGAGGCTCCACCTCTGCAAAAAGACCCGTTGAGTCGGACAGCACTTCCAATTCGGGAAACGCTACTCGCTTATTTCCGACCATTTCGTCCGCTCGATCACTTCTGATGTGCGGACGTCGACGAACTATACCGGGCAGCGGCCAGAATAGCCACGTCTGTTTCGGGAAAATTCCCGAGATTGAGGCAAATGGGGAAAAAGTGCCCGCCCCGGTCGAGCGCGCTCCCCGATGAAACCCCATAAAACGTGTCAATAAATTGCCGGGAAGCGTTCGCAATTCCTGCTTTTCGATGGGTTTCGCTCTCTCCGTGGAAGATATCAGAGTTCTCCACGCAACTCGTACAGTCGATCGAGGGCCGCTTTGGGGGTAAGGCTGTCGAGGTCCATCGATTTCAGTTTCTCCAGAATCGGGTGTGGCGGCGGCTCGAACAGATTTAACTGACGCTGCGTTGCTCGATCGGTTTTTCGCTGCGGGATATTTGCTTTCCCCTGATCATCACGGCGATCGGACTCGAGTGTTTCGAGAATCTGATTGGCACGCACAATCACATCACCCGGAACACCCGCGAGACGGGCGACATGGATGCCGTAACTCTTGTCCGCGGCTCCCTGCACGATCTTGTGCAGGAAAATCACGTCCCCTTCCGATTCATGGACCGCGACGGTCCAGTTCCGCACCCCGCGAAGCGTTTCGACCAGGTCGGTCAGCTCGTGGTAATGCGTGGCGAACAGAGTTCGGGCTTTCGTAATGTCGTGCAGATATTCTGTGATCGCCCAGGCCAGGGACAAGCCGTCGTAAGTGCTCGTTCCGCGACCGATCTCGTCCAGAATGACCAGTGACTGATCCGTGGCCGCATTCAGAATGCGAGCGGTCTCCGTCATCTCGACCATGAACGTACTCTGCCCCTTGCTGAGTTCATCGCTGGCCCCGACGCGTGCAAAGATGCGATCCACGAGCCCGATGCGAGCGGACGCCGCGGGCACGAAGGAGCCGGTTTGAGCCATCAGCGTCAACAGAGCGGCCTGACGGATATACGTGCTCTTCCCCGCCATGTTTGGCCCGGTGATGATCTGCACGTGGCCACGATCGGGCGATCGTTCCTCGGATTCGTCGCCCTCCTCGCATTCCTGCTGTTCGCCGGAGTCACCGAGCAGAACATCGTTCGGAACGAACTGACCGCTGGGCAGCAGCTGGTCGAGCACCGGATGTCGCCCGTCCCGTATATCGAGGGTGGCTCCTTCGCAAAGTTCCGGGCGGCAATAGCGGTGTTCAACCGCCGTGTGAGCGTAACAGGCAAGGACATCGAGCTCGGCCAGAATCTGGGCAATCTTCTGCAGTCGCGAAACATGCTGGCAGACCTCGGTCCGCAGTTCATGAAACAGCTCTGTCTCCAGCGCCAGTGACTGCTGGTCGGCGGTGAGAACTTTCTCCTCGTGTTCCTTCAGCTCCGGCGTGATATACCGTTCCTGGTTCTTCAGCGTCTGCTTCCGATGGTAGTCGTCCGGGACTTTCTGCAGATGAGCGGCGGTGACTTCAAGGTAGTAGCCGAAGACTTTGTTGAATCCGACCTTCAGATTGCTGATGCCGGTGCGTTCTATCTCTTTCGCCTGATAAGCGGCGATCCACTCCTTACCCCCTCGGGAAAGATCGCGGAGTTCGTCGAGCCGTGTGTTAAAGCCGGGACGAATCAGGTCGCCATCAGTCAGGTTGAGCGGCGGATCGTCGACCAGACATGGTTCAATGAGCGTTCGGATATCTTCACAGAGATCAATCCGGCTTTCGAGATCACGAAGCCGATCCGAACTTCGCCCGGTAAGTAATGCTTTCGTTCTCGGCAAAAGCTTTAGTGTGCGGGACAGGCAGACCAGATCGCGCGGATTGCAGCGCCCGGTGGCCACGCGGGCGGCCAGACGTTGCAGGTCGTAAGTGCCGTCAAGTTCTTCCCGGAGTTCGCGAAGAAGCGTGCTGTCTTCAACCAGCTCCTGAACGGCGTCGCCCCGCTGTGTAATCGTGTCGAGGTCGCGAAGCGGATTGGCAATCCATTCGCCCAGAAGGCGGGCGCCCATCGCCGTGACGGTGTCATCCAGGATATGCAGCAGGGAGCCTTCTCGGTGGCCGCCGCGGAGTGTTTGTGTCAGTTCGAGACTGCGCCGCGTCGCTTCATCGATGTGAACAGTATGAGTGGAGCGATAATTCTCCAGGCTGCTGATATGTCCGAGCGGTGTCTTCTGCGTTTCCTGCACATAGTCGAGCAAGACTCCGGCCGCGGTGACGCCCGGTGAGGCGTCCTCAACATCGAACCCTTCCAGAGAGTTGGTGCCGAAGTGCTGTTTCAGCCGATCGAGGCAGGTATCCGCCACATAGCTCCAGGGGGCCCGCTCGGTTACCACGGCATCGTCGAAGAGTCGGGCCAGATCGGCAAAGGCCGGGCTCTCTTCCAGCCCCTGTTGAAGCAGCAGTTCCGCAGGCCGCAATCGAGCGAGTTCATCACTGAGTTGTTCGAATGGGCAGGAAGTGACCTGGAAGCGGCCGGTTGAGAGTTCCATCCAGGCGAGCCCGACCTGTTTTTTGTCGACATGGACCGCCGCCAGAAAGTTTTCGGTTCGAGGGTCGAGCAGTGCATCTTCGGTGAGCGTACCGGGTGTGACGACTCGTGTGACTTCGCGTTTCACAAGGCCTTTGGCCTGCTTCGGATCTTCCATCTGTTCGCAGATGGCGGCACGATGCCCTGCGCGAATCAGCTTCTGCAGATAATTGTCGAGCGCATGGAAAGGAAAGCCCGCCATCGCGATCGGAGAAGCCGAGCCTTTGTCGCGACTGGTCAACGTCAGTCCCAGTACTCGTGCGGCGATTTCGGCGTCTTCGTAAAAGAGTTCGTAGAAGTCTCCCATGCGAAACAGGAGCAGGCTGTCGGGGTACTGGTGTTTCACCTCGATGTAACGCTCCATCATCGGCGTCAGTTTGGCGCCGGGCGGAGGGGTCTTGCTCTTCCAGCTCTTGGGAGTTGCCTGGGGATCAGACGATTTCTGACTGGTCGTGGATGAGGTTGATTCCGACATAGAACCTGCGTAGGGAGGGAGAGAACGCGAAAGCGGGGGCGGCACGGTCCGGGACTTCGGTGACTGACTGTGTGGACATTGTCTTTGAGGACAATCGGACCGCCGACCGACACGATATGGTCGAGAGTTTATCAGGTCCCCGAGGACATTGTCAGTCTCTGGAACGATCCCCCGGCGTTCGTTAAAGTGCGAGGGGCTGTTCGCTGCGTTCGCGGTGTACAGCCTTTCGAGGCCTGCACGGCAGAAGACATCCGTCTTGATTGTTTCTGTCGTGATCCAGAGAGTTCATCCCACAGGGCTCGTTTCTCATACCGAGGCCGAACTAGCGCACGAAGGAGCTCGCTTTGTATACGACACCTCAACTCTTCGCTGCAGCCGTGAACCGCCCGCTGGCGGTCGGACTGATCGCACTGTCTGCCCTGCTCTTGCCGGTGTTTACTCCCGTTTCGGTGTTTGCTCAGCCTGTCGAGGAAGAGGTGGTCGCCGACGAAGCGGTTGATATCGAGGTGGAAGCCGTTGAGAAAGCAGAGCCGCCGACTCACACTGTCGAGGCCGAGGAGTTTCTGGCGACCATTTCAACAACGGGCGTGTTTGTCAGTCCCTCCTACGAAGAGATCCTTCTGCAGCCGAAAGCCTGGACGACACTCAAGGTTGTTTCGGCGGCTCCGCATGGTTCGTCGGTGATGGAAGGGGACCCGGTCCTCGTTCTTGAAACCGAAGATCTGGACGAAGCGATCGTGAAGGCTCGAAAAGCGATCGTCACAACAACCCTGGCTCTGCGAATGGCGGCTGACGAGTTGCGGTTTCTCAAAGAGACAACGGCAATGGATCTGGAGCAGTCGACCCGTTCCGCCAAAGAAGCAGCTGACGATCTTGAGTATTACCTGACGGTGCAGGAGCAGGAAGATCTGAAGTCAGCGGAGCTGGCTCTTAAGTTCGCTCAGTATCGGCTCGAATACGCTCAGGAAGAACTCGACCAGCTGCAGCAGATGTATGAAGCGGACGATCTGACCGAGCAGACCGAGGAAATCGTTCTGAAGCGAGCTCAGCGCGATGTCGAACAGGCCGAACGCTCGGTCGAACAGTCCGAGCTCCGACGTGATCGCCTGGTGGAAACGCTGATCCCTCGTGAAAAGCAGCAGATGCAGGACGCGCAGGCTCGGTCGGCGATCAGCAAAGCCAAGGCTGTCACCCTGCTCCCGCTGATGCTGCAGCAGAAAGAACTGGAGATCGAGAAGCTGCAGCAGGATTTGACCGAAAAGAAAGAACAACTGGCGGAGATGGAAGCCGATCGGGGGGGAATGACGATCCAGGCGCCGCAGTCGGGCATCGTCTATTACGGTCGAGCTGCCCACGGGAAGTTCTCGGAAGTCGCTGCCCGAGAAAAACAGCTGATCCCCGGCGGCACCGTCAGTGCGAACTCGGTGCTGATGACAATCGTCGATCCCAAATCCCTGTCCGTACTGGCTGATCTGACGGAGAAGCAACTTGCGGAAGTAGAGAATGGGCAGCTGGCGATCGTGAATGCCCACGCGGAAGTCGGCAAGCCTCGTTATGCACGAGTAAATCAGATTGATCCGGTGGCCGCCAGCGATGGCAAGATCAAGGCAACACTGGAACTGCAGCGGGATGTTTCGACCGATCAGCTGCTGCCGGGTATGACGTGTGATGTCAAAATCCGCATCAAGCAGGCTTCCGATGCGATTCTGATTCCAACGGCCCTTGTTCATCAGGATGAGTTTTCTGAGAACAGCGGGCCCTACGTCTGGCTGGCTGGCGACGAACCGCAAAAGCAGCCGGTTGAACTTGGTTTGGAGCGGGATGGAAAGCGGGAAGTGACTTCCGGCCTCGAGCCTGGAGATGAGATTCTGAAGAAGGCTCCCGGCAAATAGACTGTCGCTAGCGGCGCTGTCGCTGTTCTCCGTATCCGCCGACTGTCTGCAGGAGCTTTCCGTGGTTCCAAGGTCGCGATTGTTCGTTCTGTGTTTTATTGCCTTTCTTGCAGTTGAATGCGAGCCCATGTCCGCAGCCGATAAGATTTCCCTGAGTGGCAACAGTTCTCCCAGTGAATGCGTCATCTCTCAGAAAGACGTCGCGGAAGCGGCCGGGGATGCCAAGTGGACGATCACCAAGAAGACGCTGAGTTCTGGCGTTTCTTCGGGGGTCGAAGTGATCGAAGTCGACAACGGCGCGATGGTCGTTTCGATTCTGCCGACTCGCGGCATGGGGATCTGGAAGATTCAGGCCAAAGATCTGCGAGTCGGCTGGGATGCCCCCGCCCGGCAGCCGGTCCATCCGGCGTTCGTCAATCTGCACAGCCGCAATAAGCTGGGGTGGCTCGAAGGGTTTAACGAACTGATTTGCCGCTGCGGGCTGACGTCGAACGGCCCTCCGGGAATCGATCCGGAAGCCGCCAGTCCCATCGAATCTGACCTGACTCTCCACGGACGCATTGCGAACATTCCCGCCCGAACCGTAACCGGACAATACGTGAACGAGGGCGGGAAAGCCGAGCTGGTCATCCGGGGCGTTGTCACCGAATCGACGCTCTTCGGACAGAATCTCGAATTGACGGTCGAGTACCGGATCGGCATCGGCTCGAAATCGCTCACGATCACCGATCAGGTTACCAATCGGGCTGCTCGCGATGCCGAGTTGCAGCTGCTTTATCACATCAATATTGGCACTCCAATCCTCGAAGCCGGCAGTCGCTGGTATGCCCCCTTAAAGCGACTCTCGCCGCGCGACCCGCGGGCCACGGAAGAAATTCAGAAGTACGCCACGTACCTGGGACCAACAACGGGATATGCCGAGCAGGTCTACTTCTGCGACCCAATTGCCGACGATTCCGGAAAGACGCTGGTCGCGCTGACCGACGCCCGTAAGTCACGGGGGATCGCGCTGCAGTTTGAAACAGACACCCTGCCCTGTCTGGCCATCTGGAAGAACACTCAGGCTCTGGCAGACGGCTACTGCACAGGGCTTGAACCAGGAACGAACTATCCGAATTTCAAGGCGCAGGAACGACGTGAAGGCCGGGTGGTGAAACTTCCTCCCGGACGCGACTGGAAGACCAGTATGAAGCTGTCCATTCTGACCTCGGACGAAGAAGTCGCTGACCGCCTGTCACGAATCGAAACCCTTCAAGGGGATAATCGCCTTCAACTCGACTCCGAACTGGTTCCAGGAATCTCCGGCGATCAGTAAAATCGATCGAGGACCTGCGGCTTCTCTGCAACGGGAGCGGCAGCTTCAAGGGATTGTTCGAGGATCGAGAGTCAGCCATCTATGAATGAACATCAGCAGGCGGCCTTCGCGCTCGCCGAGACTTTGCAGAAGACCGGACAGAAGATCGTTTTCGCGGAGAGCTGCACCTGCGGGCTACTTGCTTCTACCCTTGGCCGCGTTCCGGGGATTTCTCTCTATCTCTGCGGCTCGGCGGTCACCTATCAGAACGAGACCAAAGCGCGCTGGCTGGAAGTGGAACGGGACGTACTGGTTGCCCCGGGACCTGTCAGCGAGGTCGTAGCGCGGCAAATGGTCGATGGCGTTCTCCGATCGACCCCGCAGGCCGATCTGGCCGCTTCAGTGACGGGACATCTCGGACCGAACGCAGAAGAAGAACTTGACGGCGTCGTCTATATCGGGATCGGGCTCCGCAACGAACCTGTCGTCGTGGATCGAATCGTCCTGCCGAACGAATACCCTCACTGCACGACGGAAATGCCGCTCCGCATCTGCCGCATTGAAGATCTGGTCTGCATGATCTTTAACATGATTCGCGAGCGACTTGCTCAATAACGTCGGCGGCCCGGTCGATCATTTCAACGGTGACGTCGCGATGGGTCACCGCTCGCATTCGCCCCGGGCCGATGTCGTACATGCGAACTCCCCGCTCACGCAGACGTCCCGCAAAGTCTTTGGCCGAGCCGAGTGTTGAATCGACCCGGAAGAAAACGATATTCGTCTCCACGTCTGCAAGGTTGATGTGCAGGCCCGGAATCTGCTCGAGCCGTTCGGCCAGTCGATAAGCGTTGCGATGATCTTCAGCCAACTGGTCGATGTGGTTATCGAGCGCGTAAATGGCCGCTGCTGCAACGATCCCCGCCTGCCGCAAAGCTCCGCCGAAGATCTTCCGCGCACGACGGGCCATGGCGATCGTTTCTTCATCGCCGACCAGAATCGAGCCCATCGGACAGCCCAGCCCTTTGGAGAAACAGACGCTGATCGTGTCGAACATCGAGGCGGTCTCGGCCGGAGAATATCCACGAGCCGTGCAGGCATTAAAGATGCGGGCTCCGTCGAGATGACATCTCAATCCGTGGTCTCGACCCCAGTCTGTTACCCGCTGCAACTGTTCCAGCGGATAGGCCCGGCCGCCGCCGATATTGGTCGTGTTCTCCAGGCAGAGGACCTTCGTTTGCGGGAAGTGCTGCTCGCGAGGACGAACCCGACCTTCAAGGTGAGACACATCGAGCATTCCCTGGTCGCCGGGGATCAGCTGAATGCTCACGCCCGACAGAACCGCGGGGGCTCCGGCTTCGTAGTTGGCGAGATGCCCGTACTGCTCGATCAGGATCTCATCCCCCGATCGGCACTGAGCCCACAGAGCAGCCTGATTCGACTGCGTCGCCGAGCAGCAGAAGACGGCTGCCGGTTTGCCGAACAGCTCGCAGCACATCGCTTCGAGGCGATTGACGGTCGGGTCTTCGCCGACCATGTCGTCACCTACTTCGGCTTCGAACATCGCCTGCCGCATGGCGAGGGAGGGTTTGGTGTAGGTATCGCTGCGAAGATCAACGAAGTCGGAATCGGTCGAACCACTGGCGGACACGGTCACACCTTTCAGGATGGCCTGAAGAAGAATTGCAGACGAACCGGCGCGGCGTCTGGATTGTCGGAGGGAATGTGCAAATTGACGCGGTCGAATTGCTCAAACGCGGGCTTTGGTTAGGATACCATAACGGTCTGCTGACCGGTTGAGAACTGAAACCGAAACGGTGGAGGATCGACCTCCCCATCACATAAAGGTGTTGCTGTGTCTGCCGAGACCCCTGTTCAGATTCCCGTTATTCGCCTGTCCGATCCTGAAGCTGAAACGCTGTTCGAGGAATTGCGGCAGAAGCTCAGCCCACAGGGGAATGTCGTCTCAGCAGCTGGACGTCAGCGGACCATTGAACTGTTCGGGGAACCGCTTACGCCGCAACAGGTGGTCGAACGAATCTGTGCCGATGTGCGGGAACAGGGACTCGAAGCCGTTCTGAACTACACCGCCCGACTTGATCGCAAGGAGATTTCTCCGGACGAGTTTCGCGTTTCAGCCGATGAACTGGAGCAGGCCCATCAGGCAGCCGACCCGACTTATCTGAAAACCGTTCGGCGGGTGCGGGATAATATTCGTGAGTTTCAGTCGGCGATCCTTAGCCGGGATGTTCAGCTTGTCCGCGAGTTTGATAAAGGGCGGGTTGAGTTGCGGCAGCGCTATCTGCCGATGAAGCGGGTCGGAATCTGCGTTCCCGGCGGTGCGGCTGCTTATCCTTCGACTTTGCTGATGACAGCTGTCCCGGCTCAAACAGCTGGCGTCGAAGAGATTGCCGTCGTTGCTCCGCCGACTGATTTCGGCAGTTATAACACCGACCTGCTGGCAGCCTGCCATGAACTGGGCGTGAAGGAAGTCTACCGGGCGGGCGGTGCACAGGCGGTTGCGGCGATGGCGTATGGCGTCGACAGGCTGAAACAGGTCGACAAGATTGTCGGCCCCGGGAATCTCTTTGTGGCACTGGCCAAGCGGCTCGTGTTCGGCGAGGTCGATATCGACAGCATCGCCGGACCGAGTGAAGTGATCGTGCTGGCCGACGAAACTGCGGATCCCCGCTTTGTCGCGAGCGATCTCATCTCGCAGGCCGAACACAGCCCGGGATCGGCCGTCCTCATCACCTGGCATCAGCCGCTTATCGAGCAGGTGCAGCAGGAACTTGCCCGGCAACTGGCGACTCTGTCTCGCGGGGATCTCGCCCGGCAGTCGCTCGAGGATTACAGCGCTCTCATTCTGGCCGACTCCGCCGAACAGGCCGCGGTAACAACCGATCGGCTGGCGACGGAGCATCTGCACATCTCGACTGCCGATCCTGAGCAGATGCTGGCTCAGGTGCAGAACGCCGGGGCCATCTTCCTGGGGCATTACACCCCGGTCGCGCTCGGCGATTATGTCGCGGGGCCATCGCACGTGCTGCCCACCGGGGGGACGGCTCGCTTCGCCAACGGACTGTGTGCGAACGATTTCCTGAAACGGTCGTCGATCATTTCCTACGATCAGGCCGCTCTGCAGCACGACGCAGATGATGTCCGTCTGCTGGCGGACAAGGAAAGCCTGACCGCTCACCGAAACAGTGTCGATATTCGGCTGCAGGACTAAAAAAGGCCCGGCGCTGATTCCGCAGCCGGGCCTTTGAGATCGCTCAGGCGAACGCGGTTAACTGCGTCCGTGAGACTTTCGATAGTGCTCGATCAACTGGTTGGTCGAGCTGTCGTGGCTCAACTCTTCCGAACCCGACTGCAGTTCGGGAACGATTCTCTTCGCTAGCACCTTGCCGAGTTCGACGCCCCACTGATCGAAGGAGTTGATCTCGTAGATGATGCCCTGCACGAAGACGATGTGTTCGTAGAGGGAAACCAGCGTGCCGAGCAATCGCGGCGTGAGCTTCTCGGCCAGAATCGTATTCGACGGCCGGTTGCCGGGGAATGTCCGATGCGGCACCAGGTTGGCCTGAGTTCCTTCGGCGGCCACTTCCTCGGATGTCTTGCCGAATGCCAGGGCTTCGCTCTGGGCGAAGACATTGGCCATCAGCTTGTCGTGATGGTCGTTGATCGGGTTGAGCGACCGGCAGAAGGCGATGAAATCGCAGGGAATGAGATGCGTTCCCTGATGAATGAGCTGATAGAACGAATGCTGCCCGTTCGTTCCCGGTTCCCCCCAGTAGACCGGGCTCGTGTCGTAATCGACCGATGCTCCAGTCAGCGTGACCGACTTCCCGTTGCTCTCCATCGTCAACTGCTGGAGATAGGCGGGGAACCGCTTCAGATACTGATCGTACGGCAACACCGCGATGGTCGAAGCATTGAAGAAATTCGAGTACCAGATGCCGAGCAGAGCCATGATGACTGGCATGTTTTCTTCAAGCGGAGCGTGCCGGAAGTGCACGTCCATGTCATGAAATCCGCTGAGCATGTCGCGGAACTGATCCGGGCCGAGCGCCAGCATGGTAGATAGCCCGATCGCGGAATCCATCGAATAGCGTCCGCCGACCCAGTCCCAGAAGCCGAACATATTGGCCGTGTCGATGCCGAATTCCTGCACCTTCTCGGCGTTTGTCGAAACGGCAACAAAGTGCTTCGCGACGGCCGCCTCATCATTCAGTGTCGCAAGTAACCACTGCCGAGCGGTAAGAGCGTTGGTCATCGTCTCCTGCGTCGTGAATGTCTTGGACGCAACGATGAACAGGGTTTCTTCCGGGTTGAGATCGAACGTCGCTTCCGCGAAATCGGTGGCATCGACGTTGGAAACGAATCGGAACGTCATGCCTCGATTGCTGTAATGCTTCAGCGCTTCGTAGGCCATAACCGGGCCAAGATCGGAGCCGCCGATACCGATATTGACGACATTCTTGATCGGCTTGCCGGTGTGCCCTTTCCAGTCTCCGCTGTGGATGCGGTCGCAGAAGCGCGCCATCTTGTCGAGGACTTCGTGCACATCCTGAATGACGTTGTGCCCGTCGACTTCCAGGACCGTTCCACGAGGAGAACGGAGAGCGGTGTGCAGCACGGCCCGGTCTTCGGTGATGTTGATCCGCCCGCCGGTGAACATGGCTTCCGTGTGAGCCTTCAGGTCGGCGGCTTTGGCGAGGCTGAAGAGCAGATGCATCGTTTCAGCGACGATCCGATTCTTCGAATAGTCGAGAAACAGGTCGCAGGCGGAGAGGCTGAACGTCTTCGCTCGATTCGGATCGCCGGCGAACAGGTCGCGGAGATGCATCGATTTCATCGCGTTGTAGTGGTCGCCCAAAGCCTTCCATTCTGGGCGTCCGGTCAGACCTTGGGGATGGGGCGAGGCTGTCATAGCAGGTGTCTTTCTTTCACGGCTTGATGCAGTTCACGATGAGCAGCGGAATCGAGCACGTGCCCCGCTGTCAGAGCCAACTATATCGGATCGCCAGCCGGAATTGCGACACTCTCGCCCGAGTTCGTGAAGCCTTCTTGCGGAACCGTGGGACGCCACGTATTAAACCGGTTCGAGTTCTCGAACGGGGGGCGTTTGAGGCTCCGGAACCGGAGTCGCCGGGACGGGATCCTTGCGGCGGGTAAACAACGCCGAGAGATCATCAAAGAAAGAATAGAGCACGGGGATGGCGAGCAGGGTCAGCAGCAGAGACAGAGTCTGTCCGCCGACGGCCAGGACTGCGATCGAACGGCGTTCTTCGGCTCCGGGACCGGTCGCGATGAGTAACGGAATCAAACCGGCGACGAACGAAATCGTCGTCATAAGAATCGGTCGCAGTCGATCGCGATTGGCCTGCATGATGGCTTCGTGACGTGGCAGCCCCTGTGAACGAAGCGCATTGGTATGGTCGATCTGCAGAATGGCCGCTTTCTTCACCACGCCGAAGAGGACGAGGATGCCCAGAGCCGAATAAAGGTTCAACGTCTCTCCACCCCAGTGGAGACTGAGCAGCCCGAACGGGACCGCGAGCGGGAGGGAAAGCAGAATGACCAGCGGGTGGACCAGGTTCTCATACTGAGCCGCCAGCACGATGTACATGAAGACAATCGAAAGCACCATCGTCCAGCCGAAGTCTTCGAGGGTGCGTTCAAGCTCGCGTCCGCCTCCCAGGACCATGGTGTCGAATCCGTCGGGAATCCCGATCTCTTCAGCGGCTGCGTTCATGGCGTCGATGCGGTCCCCTAACGCGTATCCGCTGTCGATGTTGGCCCGGACGGCAACCATGCGTTGACGGTTCAGGCGGTCGATTCGCGATGCAGCCTCGCTGAATTCGAAGTCGACGACGTTGTCGATCCGCGTCAGGGACCCGGGGCCCGCCGTGCCGGATGTTCCGCCGGAGACCGCAGCCGGATCGGCTCGCACATAGAGCTGCGAAACAGATTGGACATCATCGCGATCGATGCCGACGAGTCGGAGTTCGACATCGTAGGCATCGTCGACTGTTCGGTCTCGATAGCGGGAGACGCGATCATCCCCGCCTACCGCGACCCGCAGCGTATCGGCGATCTCCATCACATCGATTCCGAGAGCCGCCGCCCGTTCTCGATCGATTTGTACGAGCAGCTCCGGATTGTCGATCTGCAGCGTGGAGTAGACATCAACAATACCTGGGATTGTCTGTGCTTTTGCTTTCAGTTTCTCGCTGAATTCGAGCAGCCGATCCATGTCCGGGCCGGTGATCGAGAAGTCAATATCAACCGGAGCGCCCTGTCGGAGTGAAGTCAGGTTTCGTACCGAAATCCGGCTCTCCGGAATGGTCTTCAGTCGAGCGCGGACTTCGGACATCTTGTCACGCTGGGTAAAGTTCCCTCGGAAAGCGGCTCCCGGATCCCCGGCAAACAGTCCACTGAAGAATCGTCCGAACGAAAAGGTCCTTTCCTCGCTGTCGACAAGCCGGACGAAGATTTCGGCTCTGTTCACTTCTCCGAAACCGGAAGACCCGGCCGTGACGAGAATCGTTTCGATTCCGTCAATCTGCATCAGTTCGTTCTCGCTGCGTTCGACGACCTCATTCATCGATGTCAGTGTCGCCCCCTGAGCGGCTTCGAGTCGCACTTCAAACTCGGACTCATCGACATTGAGCGGGATGTAATCCTGCTTGACCAGACCGTAGAGCGGCACGTTGCTGTAGATTACGCCGACGCTGATGAGCAGAACCAGCCAGCGAAACCGCATCGCGTGTCGCAGCAGCCAGAGAT
Organism: Rubinisphaera margarita; assembly: GCF_022267515.1. Classification (NCBI taxonomy): domain Bacteria; kingdom Pseudomonadati; phylum Planctomycetota; class Planctomycetia; order Planctomycetales; family Planctomycetaceae; genus Rubinisphaera; species Rubinisphaera margarita. The sequence goes on from NZ_JAKFGB010000012.1 coordinate 797,590, forward strand.
AACCCGCTTCAATAAACCGATAGGGGCCGGTTCGCGAAGCAGCGGGCGAGTCGGGATTGGTCATGCCCGGCTTGAGCAGCTTGCTGCACATCATCGGAGTGAGCGAGAAGCTGACCAGCATCGAGATCAGAATGGCGACCGTCGCCGTGAGGCCGAACTGATAGAGCAGGCGTCCGGTGACACTGGAGAGAAACGAGACGGGAAGGAAGACGATGACGAGCGAAATCGTCGTTGCCAGCACGGCCAGGCCAATCTCTTTGGTTCCGACAATCGCTGCCTGATGAGCGTCCATCCCCTTCTCTTCGATGCAGTGAAAGACGTTCTCCAGAACGACGATCGCATCATCGATCACAACACCGACCATTAGCACCAGAGCCAGCATGGTGACATTGTTCAACGTGAAGCCGAACCACTTCATGAATGCAAACGAGGCGATGATCGAAGCTGGAATCGCCACCGAGGCGATGATGGTCGAACGCCACGAACGCATGAAGATGAGCACGGTGATACAGGCGAGAATACTGCCGGAAATGAGATGTTGCTCGATCTCGTGCAGGGCTGCTTTGATGTAGCGGGATTGATCCTGAATCACGCTCACGCGGACATCGTCTGGCAGAAGGGCCTGACATCGGGGGAGCATTTTCTGGATTCCCTCGATCACCGCGACTGTGTTTTCTCCCGACTGTCGCTGAATCTGCAGCACAACCGCCGGTTCTTCATTCAGACGGGCCACGGTTCGTACTTCCTTGGTTCCGTCGACCACGCTGCCGAGATCGCTGAGGCGGATCGGAGAACCATTAACGGTATCGACCACCAGATCAGGAAAGTCGCCCGAGTCGGCCACGCGGCCCATGGTGCGGAGGGCCCGCTCTTTATGCCCCTGATCGAGCCGGCCCCCGGGAACTTCGGTATTCTGTCGAACCAGGGCATCTCGCACCTGCAGGATCGACAGGTTGTAAGCGGCCAGACGATCGGCTTCGACACTGACCTGCACCGCTCGGTCTGCGGCCCCGGCAATGGTGACTTCCCCGACACCCTGGGACGATTCGATCACGTTCTTCACGTACCGATCCGCAAACAAAAACAGTTCGCGGGCCGTTCGAGGTCCCGAAACGGCCAGCGTCATAATCGGGGATGATTCGAGATCGCGCTTCTGGACGACGGGCGGATCGATATTGGGCGGCAACAGATTGAGGACGCCAGAGACGGCATCGCGGACGTCCTGAGTCGCGGCGTCGACATCGCGGTCGAGTGAGAAGGTGATAATCACGAAGGAGCGGCCATCGCGCGAGATCGACCGCAGTTCGTCGATTCCGGCGACTGTGGCGACGGCGTCTTCAATCACCGAACTGACTTCCGATTCCACCTCCTGGGCGGCGGCTCCGGCGTAGTTGGTTCGCACGTAGATCGATGGCATATCCATGTTCGGAAAGCGATCGACCCCGAGCTGGGGAAAAGCCACAACGCCAGCCACGACCAATGCCAGGATCAGCATCAGAGCGAAGACGGGCCGCTTCACACAGACTTCGGCTAGCCAGTACACAGTGTTGTCCTTCAGGTGGGAGAGTCAGCCCGGGAGGGATGCGGCGCGTGAACGCTGGAGACACGCCGCGTGACTCGATTCAGCAGGTCAGGAGGAAGGGGCGGGACTCTCCTCGGAAGAATCATCCGTTGAGGCGAGCACACCGACTCGTCCCTGTGTGGCTTTATTGAGAATCACGTCGCCCGGATTGAGGCCGCTCAGCACGCGAACGTACCCCTCGCGACGATCACCCAGGAGAATTTCCTGTTCGCGGACTTCACCATTGACGACTTTCCAGACTTTCTGCGTTCCCGCGAACTGGACGACAGAGGCTTCCGGGATCGCGAGTGCTTCGGCGTCGGAGTCGACCGTCAGTTCAGCCTCGGCGAACAAGCCTGCGCGAAGAACTCGGTCATCGTTCTCGATTACTGCTTCGAACGTGAGCGCCCGGCTTGCCTGATCGAGCAAGGGACTGATGCGACTGACCGTGGTTGTTCGCGGCTCCGAAATCGATTCGATTTGAAGCTCGATCGGCTGACGAATCTGAACCATCTGCGAGAGTCGTTCGGGCACCGTGCCCCGATATCGGAGTTTGTCGACGCGAACGAGAACCAGCAGCGGATCGCCGACTTTCACGTAACTTCCCGGAGCCACGAGCCTTCTTTGAACAACGGCTGTGAACGGGGCTTTCAGAACCGTGTTGGCAAGGTTCTCGCGAGCCAGATCGAGTGTCGACTGCTGCACGCTGATGAAAGCGATCTTTTCCCGGACACTGTTCAGAGCAGAGTCGTAACGGGCAGCGGCCACGCGTTCCGCCGAAGCGATTTGATCAAACTCCGCCCGGGTGAGCGCGTTCTGTTCGAGGAGATCTTTGGCCCGCCGCAGATTCGCGGTCGCTTCGTCCCAGAGTGCCCGCTGTTCTTTGACGGGCGGAGCATTCAATGGTTCCAGTTGATCCAGCGATGCTTCGGGAGAGAGCCCGACCGCAGAACGGGCTTGACGCAGCTGCGCTTCGGCCTGCTCGACACGAAGTTGGAAATCGTCCTGATAAACTGTAACGAGTGAAGTTCCCGCCTCGACCACATCACCAAGATCGGCGTGGACTTCGACGACGCGACCTTCAATCTTCAGACCCAGGGTGGCTTCTTCATCCGGATACAGACTGCCCTGACTGCGTATGATTCGCGGCCAGTTGACCTGTTCGACAACGAGGGTTTCGGCGTCGATGATTGCGGGAGGAGGAACCTGCTGCGTCGTGTCCTCTGGAGTGGACTGCGCACAACCGGCAACAGTGACACAGAAGAGAGCGGTGACCATCAATCGGCCGGCAGGAGTTCCGCATGGGCGGGAGGGGGGGAGGTAGGGTCGCATCAAATCAGAATAGCCACCCCCGAGACGGATGTCTATTAAATGAACTGCGGTTTTGAAGTGTTTATCACGTCGACTGCGTGGCTGACCGAAAGCCCCACGGCGTCGCTCAGTAGATATGCTGAAAGGCCGCCCCGAATCACTTCGGAGGCGGCCTCTGCGTCCGTTGAACACGGTCCTGAGTTGGACTCAGGATTACGTGGCGACTGTCTCGTGGTAGGTCGGGAAATCGGTATATCCTGCTGCCCCGGTTGGGGAATACCAGACGGACATGTCGGCCGCTTCCGCGAGTGGCCAGTCGTTCTGGAATCGCTCAACGAGATCTGGATTGCTGATGAAAGGTCGCCCGAAGGCAATCAGATCAGCTTCTCCGGACTGTAGACGTTCCTCGGCTTCTTCCCGCGAATATCCGCAGTTGCCAATAAGGGCTCCATGGAAGACCCGTCGAAACTCGGACAATGTCATGGGATTGCCGAGTTCGTGAAAGCCGAACGCCAGCCCGTCGAGCACATGCAGATAGGCTAAACTGTAACGATCGAGTTGCTGGGCGGCGTATGTGAACTGCTCGCGGTAGTCGTTCGATCCCATGTCGTTGAAGACTCCGTTCGGCGAAAGTCGAACACCGACCTGATCGGCCGGCCAGACACCCGTCACAGCGTGCACCACTTCGCCGAGCAGTCGGTAGCGATTCTCGACACTGCCGCCGTAACGATCGGTTCGCTGATTCGTCTTTGACTGCAGAAACTGATCGATCAGATAGCCGTTCGCACCGTGAATCTCGACGCCGTCAAACCCGGCTTCCCGGGCGCGTTCGGCCGCTCGCCGATAGTCCTCGACAATTCCGGGAATCTCGCTCGTCTCCAGAGCACGGGGGACTTCGTAATCCTGCTTTCCGTTCGGCGTGTAGAGCCCGTCGCCTTCAATTTTGATGGCCGAGGGAGCCACAGGCAGTTCCCCGTTGTGGAAGCTGCTGTGCGAAGCCCGTCCCATATGCCAGAGCTGGAGAAAGATTCGTCCGCCATTCTTGTGAACGGCGGTCGTGATCGTCTTCCAGGCTTTGGTCATCTCATCGGTGTAGATGCCGGGCGACTCGTTCCAGCCATTAGCCTGCTCAGAAATCGTCGTCGCTTCCGAGATGATCAGACCCGCTGAACTTCGTTGAGCGTAGTACTCGGCCATCAGTTTATTCGGGATTCGTGCCTTGCCGGCTCGACCGCGTGTGAGCGGAGCCATCACGACGCGATTGGCCAGGGTGAGCTGTCCGAGTTCGAAAGGACTGAAAAGCTGTGATGTTGACATGTCGTTACTCCGGGGGTCTCTCGTGAAAACAGATGCGTTAAAGGAACTCTGTTCAAAAAAATGGGGATGGGCTACGCCAGATCAAACAGCATGATCTCCGCGTCTTCGGTCGCTCGGATCTGCAGTCGGGTTTCGTCGCTGACGGCAGCTCCATCGGACGTCGATAGTGGCGTCTCGTTGAGTTCAACGGCACCACGCAGAACCTGCAGCCAAGCATGGCGTCCCGTCTCGAGTGCATGATCCACCGTGGTTCCAGACTGAAGACGTGACAGGTAAACCTGCGCATCAGTCGCAATCCGGAGGGCACCATCCCGAGCGTCGGGGGCGGCGACGAGGCGCAGTTGACCCGTCATTTCATCTTCGGGATACAGCTTCTGTTCGTAACCTGGTTCGATGTTCTTCTCTTTGGGAAATAACCAGATCTGATACAGGTGGACCGGCTCCGTCTCTGAAGGATTGAACTCGCTGTGAGTGATCCCTGTCCCGGCGCTCATGCGTTGAAACTCGCCGGGGCGCAGGACCTCGCCGTTTCCCATGGAGTCACGGTGTTCCAGCGCGCCTTCCAGCACGTAGGTCACAATCTCCATGTTGTCGTGAGGATGGGTTCCGAATCCTTTGCCCGGCTGGACGCGGTCTTCATTCATCACGCGAAGCGAACGAAAATGAATGTGCTTCGGATCCTGATAAGTCGAGAATGAAAATGTGTGCCAGGTATCGAGCCAGCCATGATCGGCATGGCCACGATCTGCGGCTTTGCGAACAGTGATCATCGAAGTCTCCTTGGTTCTGGTCAGAATCGGGTCAGCGAGCGAGAAATCCACCATCGACGGGCAGAGAGATTCCGGTTGTGAACGAAGCGGAATCGGAGGCGAGATAGAGTACCGCTTCGGCCACTTCTTCCGGGCGACCAATGCGTCCGATCGGATGCAGCCCCTTCATCTCTTCTCGACCATTTGGGCCGGCGAACCGCTCAATCATGTCAGTCCCAATTACGGCGGGAGCGACGGAGTTGACCCGGATCCCCTGCTCCGCGTACTCCAGAGCGGTCGTTCGGGTGATCCCTTCGACCGCATGTTTGCTGGCGTTATAGAGTGCGGCTCCCGGCATGGCGATGTGGCCGAGAACACTGGACGTGTTAATGATTGCTCCTCCTCCCGATCGCAGCATGGCGGGGATTTCGTACTTCTGACAGAGGAGAACGCCGAGAACATTGATGCCAAAGACTCGTTCATAGTCCTCAACAGTCACGTCAGTCACAGGTCCGGCGTGTTCGACGCCGGCGTTGTTGAAGGCGATGTCGAGCCGGCCGTATTCGGAGACCGTCCGCTCGATGAGTCCTCTGACATCGCCCTCCCTGGCGACATCAGTCTGTACAAACAATGCCGTTCCTCCTGCTGCCTGAATCTCTGTGACCGCTTCTTGCCCCTCTTTCTCCCGGCGCCCGGCAAGGACGACCCTGGCCCCTTCGGCGGCGAAACGGAGAGCTGTTTCTCGTCCAATTCCCGATGTCGCACCGGTGACAACGACGACCTTATTCGCGAACCGCATTGGGCTCTCCTGAAACAATTAACGTGAACAGTTTATGTGACGACTAAATGGGCAAAAAAGAGAGACTTTACAACTCCTTCAGTCCGGCACGAGCCTTGTCGAGCAGCCGAGTGATCTCAGTCAGTTCCGACTTCGACAGATGACCGAGGACATCGCGATGCATGTCCATGACCGGATCATCCATCTCTTTAAGGAGCGACTCAGCCTTTTCGGTCAGGGCGATGTAGATCACCCGTCGATCCTTGTCGCACCGCTTGCGTTCGACCAGTCCGTGCTTTTCGAGCCGATCGATCAAACCGGTAATGGCCGGAACGACCTGAATCATCCGAGAGGCAATTTCCAGACACGGCAGCGGAGCGCCTTCCCCCCGCAGGATTCGCAACACGTTGTATTGAGAAGCCGTGAGACCATATTCCCGGAAAAGGCGTCCGAACCGATTCTGGATCAGATCACTGGTCCGCATGATTCCTAGAACGGCTTCCTGTTCACGTGACTTAAACGGATGCCGCTTTTTCAATTCCTGTTGTAGTCCCTTGGGATTCATGGTCGGTCTGCTACCTCAAAATACTTAAGTCTCATTTAGTTTACGTGTAAACTAAATAGTCGTCAATCGGTTTTGGCTGGGAATCGGGGATTTTTTCTCTGGGACTTCGAGAGAATGCGGACATCATAAGGGAAATATTAACGAAATGCATGCAACGGTCTGCTCGAAAACTGCTGTTTCTGATCGGAATCCCGCTTACCGGCCCGTTCGCAACTGGTTGCCCAGAAAGGATATCCCGTTATGCCCGCCCTGCTCTGTCGTGTCGCGGCGTGCCTGATTCTTACAGCTGTGGCTTTCCACGGTCTTCCGCCGCTGCTCGCCCAGGAAGCCGAGCCGGTCACAACGCCCGTTCCGACGGAAGAGACCCCCGATGAGCAGGAGTTACCCGAGAAGGTGACGGTCGACAGTGCCGATACCGCGCCCGATGAGGCGATCTCTGAGCGGCTCCTGCGAATCCTCGAAGCGACCGGCTGGTTCACGGAGGCCGAGGTCACCGTTGAGGACGGAGTCGTGTTCTTCGAAGGGCTGGCGGAGTCGGAGGCCCGTCGGGAATGGGCAACGCAACTGGCCCGGCGGACGGAGGATGTCGTCGCGGTTGTGAATCACATGGAGCTGGAAGCTCACCCGCTCTGGGATCTCTCGCCTGCTCGTGCGGAATTGTATGAGATGGTGCGCACAGCGATCATCAACCTCCCGCTGATTCTCGTCGCGCTGGTCCTGTTGCTGGTGACGGTTTTCACCGTCGGCTTTGCCTACCGGTTCTCGAAACCACGATATGAGCGGAACTTCCGCAGTCGCCTGTTGAGCGACGTCGCCGCCAGAGCCACTGCGGGGCTGATTCTTGTGATCGGCGTTTATTTCGTTCTGCGAATTTCCGGCCTCACCCGACTGGCCGCCACGATTCTGGGCGGGACCGGACTGGTCGGTATTATCTTCGGCTTCGCGTTTCGGGACATCGCTGAGAACTTTCTGGCCAGCATCCTCATCAGTCTGCAGCGGCCGTTTCGAATCGATGATCTGATTGAAGTCGACAACGTGACTGGCTTCGTCCGGAACGTAACCACCCGTGGTACGGTTCTGCAGACGTTCAACGGAAACCATGTCTACATCTCGAACTCCACGATCTACAAGAGCCGGCTGACCAACTTCACATCGAATCCCAAAACGCGTGATGAGTTCGTAATTGGCATCGGGTACGACGATGCGATCGTCAAAGCCCAGGATACGATTCTGGCTCAACTGAAGCGGCACCCGGCTGTGCAGGACGATCCTGCTCCGCTGGTCCTCGTTGATTCTCTCGGACCGTCGACGGTGAATCTGCGGATCTATGTCTGGATCGATACCCGAGAGTTCAGTCTGCTGAAAGTTCGTTCGGCCCTGCTTCGTCAGATCGTCGCGGAACTGACCGAAGCAGGCATCAGTATGCCGGACGAAGCCCGGGAAGTGATCTTCCCTCGGGGCATCGATATGCGGCTGCATCGCCGGGAGCCTGATCAGGCGACGACTGCGATCGAAGAATCGGATCGCGAGAAAGCCCTTCACGTGGAAGACGACGTTGATGTTTCAGTCGCGGAAGATGATCTCGCGCAGGAGAAGGCCGATCTGGACCGTCAGCATGCCGAAGCCGACAAGCCGGAAGGAGGGGCGACGCTGATCTGACCAGTTGGCCTGTGACCGATCACTCAGACGGCGAGATGGTTGAAAGCCGCTCAGAAAGTCGCATGAAAACCGGAATTCGCCGCTCAAATCGCTCCAAAACGTCTTGGCATGCCATTTGCGATTTCCCCTACCACGAAGTTCGTACATACCCCTATCCAGGAGAGCAAAGATGATGACGCGACAAGAACTCGAAGGACATTGGAATGAGATTCGAGGTCGTCTGCGTGAACGGTGGGGTCAACTCACCGACGATGAGCTCAACGAGGCCTACGGAGACGCTGAGCAGCTCGTGGGCGTGATCCAGCAGAAGACTGGACAGTCTCGCAGCGAGATCGAGAACTTCATTGAAGAAAGCGTTGCTGAAAGTTCCAGTCAGTACGAGCAGACGAAGCAGAAAGCATCGAAGCTCGCTGGCCAGGTTCAGGATCGAGCACGCGAGTACGCCAATCAGGCGAGTGAGAATTTCAATCAGCAGTACGAGCAGGCATCGCACGCCATGCAGGACGGGTACCACCAGGTGGAAGAGACCGTCCGTCAACGTCCCTTCGAATCGGTGCTGACCACCTTCGGTGTGGGGCTTGTGGCTGGTGTGATCGTCGGACTGACCTGCGGCCGTCGCTCGTAAGCGACTGGACCGAAACATTCACGTCTTCTCAGATTGAGAAAAGGATTAGCCATGACTGCCGCACACAAGAATCGACTGCAGCAGACGACCGGGCAAATTGAAGAGCAGTTTCACGGCGCGATTCAGAACGTCGATGAGGTGATCTCTAACAATCCCATGACTGCGACATTAGCCACATTCACGCTGGGAATTATCAGCGGAGTTGTGATTGGAGCGGCCATGTCGGGGGGGCGGCGTCATCGCAGTCGGTACGATCAATTCTCCGACCAGTTCGATCACCTGTCCGAATCCCTGCAGGCTGCCGTTCCGGACGCCGTCAGCAAGTATTTCGCAAAGTCGCGACGTTAGGGCGCCGCACCCGGTCCTGTTGGGGCCGGGCGTCGTTCTCCCAGGGCGCGATGCCTTTAGAGTATGAGGGTCAATGATGTCGAGCACGCAAACGCAAACAGCGGATGCGATTCGAGCCCAAATGGCGATGGCGAGAAATCGTCTCCAGCCCGAGGTGAATCGAATTGTCGAAGACGCCCAGACGTTAATGGACTGGAAGTATTACCTCCAGAACTACCCTTGGGGAATGATGGCTGCCGCTTGCGTTGCCGGTTATATCCTGGTTCCGCAAAAGCGGGAGGTCATTCGGCCGGATGAGAAGACGTTGCGAAAGATGGCGCGACATGAACGGCTGGTTGTTGCTCCGCAGGAAGAGTCGAGCTCCAACGGTCCAATCAAGTCGGCACTTCTGTTTGGAGTAAGCGCTTTGATGCGTGCGGGGGTCGTTTACGCGGGTCAGCAGCTGGCCAAGGTTTTTGAGAACAATCCTCAAGACTCGACTTCCTCAACCCCTAATCCGAGAAGGGAAGTTCGATCATGATCAGTTCGAAATCGTCCTCTCGTAATCGATCCCCCTGGGGATCCGGTTTCTCCTACGATCCGGCAGGGATCACGGAGTCCGACGGTGCCTCAGAGAATTGGGAGCGGCGTCTGCGGGAGATTGTACTTTCATATCCTTATGTCGCTCTGGGAGCCTCTGCTGGTCTGGGAGCGCTGATCGGATACCTGGTGAAACGAAGATGAAAACACAACATCGCCGTACTACCTCGGACCCCGGCGGCCGGCTTCAGCGAAACATGGCGTGGCTGGTGCACGATGTCATCGAGCTGGTGGAGCTTCAGCTTCGCCTGGTTGGCGTAGACGTCTCCGAAGGGGCAAAAGAATCCCGGGTTCCCGTGATACTTATCATTGGCGGAGCCTGTCTGTTTCTGGGAACAGCTCCTGTTCTGATGGGCGGGCTGGCACTGTTCCTGGCGAGTGCCCTGGAGTGGAGCATCGCTGCGAGCCTGTGTGTCGTCGCGCTGTTGGGAGCTGTCGTCGCAGCCGTAATGGCCTTCACCGGCTATCGGTCCGCACGTAAAGCCCTCGGACTTCTGCACCGGTCCCGGGACGAACTCACAGCTAATCTGCACTGGATCAAGAAAACACTGGTTTCTGACGGGTCCGTGACTCCGAGCAAAACTGCTGAGTCGGTGTCCCGTTTTCAATATGAAAGGTCGTCTCGATGAATACCAAGGTGAGTTCCTCTCAGTATGGAAATGTCTCTACCGGTTCCAGTTCGAACCAGGCGGAGGGATTGCGGCCTGCTGAAGATATTGTCAATTATCTGAAGGAGTATGCCCGGGAGAAACCGGAAGCGGCCGCCCTGTGGTGCTTTGGGATCGGGTTCTTCGTCGGCTGGAAAATTAAACCCTGGTAGGGTGCTCCCCTCCCTTAGTCAGTGAGTGTTCGATGGACCAGTACGATCAGGTCGCGCCCACGGCTACATGGGACAGCGTCGAGGGCGCGCTGATTAAGAGTTCTCCGCCAACAACTGAAGCCGGTACGACCGACGAAAAGTCGATCGTACCGGCTTCAATCGTGCGCCTGCCGTCTGCGGTCACGGTGTGCCTGTTCCTGATTACAATTATTCTCGTGCTGGGGACTCTCTCCTACACCCAGGCAGTCTCGCTGCCCCTCACGCTCGCACTTGTTCTCTATCTGGTGCTACGCCCTGCAATGCTGCGGCTTCGCCGGATGCAGATCCCCGCTGCGATCAGCGCGGCGATCTGCCTGGTCCTCCCCACGGCAATTGCGATTCTCATCGTGTTTCATCTGGCGACGCCGGTGAGGGAGTTCATCGTGGATCTCCCCGCGCACATGGTGGTCATTCAGCAGAAGATGCAGGGATTAACTGAACAGATTGAGAACGTCGAAACCGCTTCGGAACAACTTGAAGAGCTGGGCGACGGGGAAAAGGAAGCCGAGGAGGAGCCGGTCCCCGTCGAGATTCAACAACCGCGTTTCGCCCCCGGTCTGGCCGTGCTCAACAGCACGGGAGGGCTTGCCGCCGGTTTAATCATCTGCTTTGGGACGTTGTTCTTCATGTTGACGCACGGCGACCTGATTATCCGAAATGCCCTTCTCGGGATCTCTTCGCAACGAACGCGAGATCGATTTACTCGCATTATCGATGATTTACAACATGGGATTTCGAACTACCTGTGGTCGGTCACGGTAATCAACCTCGGCCTGGGTGTCGCAACGGGCACTGCGATGTGGGTGATGGGAATGCCGGAGCCGCTGCTGATCGGCGTGATGGCGGCTTTCTTCAATTACATCCCGTTTCTGGGAGCCTGGGCGGGGACCGCGATCGTGGGCATCGTCGCCGTGATCACGTTCGATTCATTGGGATACGCGGCCCTAATCCCGATCACCTACTTCATGCTGACGTCCATCGAGGGGCAATTCATCACCCCGTATATCCTGGGCCGGACGATGAGCCTCAATCCGCTTATCGTCTTTCTGTTCATTGCGATCTGGGGCTGGATCTGGGGAATCGGCGGCGTGTTTCTGGCCGTGCCGCTGCTGGCGATTCTCAATATCGTCGCAGAGTATGTCCCCATGCTTCGCTACATGGAACGAGCGATCCGAACAGATTGACTCAACGACAACTACTCGACGGACGGGATCCGATTCAGAGTGTAATAGGCTTCCTGGTGCAACAGGGGAAGATCCTTCGCCGAGCGGAGCCCGGGAAGCAGAAGTTCGTGGACGTGGCCTTTCTGCAAACCATCAACCTTGAGCGTGACGCGCCGGCCATCCTCGGAAACGTCAGCCGATTCGATCACCGGCTTCGTGTGGTCAACTTCCGGGCTGCCGTAAGAGGCCTGGTAGATATAGGTGTAGGTAATCATCTCGTAGCTGGACGGATCGGCTGCGGTCTTCGTGTCGACCGGCTCGGTGAACACCAGCTCGAACCCGGTGGGCGTGGCCTTCATCTCGAGGATTTCGAACGGAACTTTGCCGGTCCAGTCGAGTCGTTCAACAGCGAACGGAGCCGTCCCTCGAGAACCCCAGCCGCGATTGGTGCCGCCGACCATCATCGATCCATTCGGCATCATCTCGATCGGAACATTTCCCGAGCCGAACCCTGACCGGAAGTTGAAGCAGGCCCCCTGCAGATGACCATCCACTTCTTCCAGGTAGCATCGCATGACGGTGCTCAACGTCTGATCGGCTACAAACAACTGACCGGCGAATGGTCCGAACCTGCCGTCCGTGGTGTCACAGGTGATCCCGCTGGCCGACTGGCCCATCTTCTTGTAAGGGAAGAGAATAACAGGAGGCTCATACTCCGGGATCTTCCCGGCTTCGGTCATGAAGCGGCTGCCTGATTCCGGCTCCTGAGGTGCCGCTCCCATCGCGTTCTCCGCGAGTTCGTACCACTTGTTGCCCCCGGGATGCCCCATAAACTTTCCGGGGATCAGATGCTTCAACGAACAGGTCCCATTCCACGGTCCCTGATTATCCGTGTAGAACATATTGCCTTGAGAATCAGTCGCCATGCCACCCGGCGAGCGAATTCCACTGCACGTTGGAACGAGATCCCCTTCGGGAGTGATGCGAACGCACCAGCCGCGGTAGTCAACGTTGCTTCCGAACGATCCGGTCAGACAGAGCGTGATCCAGATGTTTCCATCCGCGTCGAACTTCGAGCCGAACGCGTACTCGTGATAGTCGCCGCTGATGCCCCAGTCATCGTTGACGGTCTCAAAAACATCCGCCCGCCCGTCTCTGTTCTGGTCTTTCATTCGCGTCAGTTCGCAACGTTGTGTCGCGTAGAGCCAGCCGTCCTTCTCAGCCAGGCCGAGCACTTCATGCAATCCATGAGCGTAGCGGGTGAACTGGTCCGCTTTTACCTGTTCGGCGAATGGATCGCTGACCATCCAGATCTCTCCCCGGCGCGATGAGACGGCGAGCTTTCCGTCTGGCAGCAGCTGAAAGGCGCCGGGTTCGAGCACGACTCCTTCGGGAACCTCAAAGCGGGTGATCGCGTAGTAGTCCGCTTCAGTGGGTGTTGCAGGCTCCTGAGCAGAGAGCACTCCAGACATAGAGGCGGTGGCGACAACGATGGCGAGTAAAGATCGAATCATAGGGAGAGCTTTCAGGGATCGAGTAATCCAATGCGAGTGACGAATTACCATTCGATCGTCTGGGTAATCTGTTGCTGGCTGGAACCGGTGGGCAGGACAAGGAGCAGTTCCTGCTGTCCTTCGCTGCCGCGAACGAAAACGTGAGCGTCGGCTCCGGCACTGAGTTTGACGCGATAGTTGCTGTCGGAGGAGTACCAGACGCGATAGGCTCCGCCATCGATCGCTTCAATTTTCTGGCCGCGACCGGCCCGGAAGTAGAGATCGCCGGACGGATCTTCGCCGCGTTGAACAGTGAGCGTGCGGCGGAGATCAGGTTCTCGCTTCTCGTGGACAATCGGTTCGATCGCATCTTCAACCAGGGTTTCACCCATGCGGTAACGGAATCGCGGCCGCCGTTTCTCATCCAGTGAATAGCCAAGGAAGTTGACGTCATTCGAATCGCCGGTCGGCCAGACGGAGTCGCGGCTGTCGAGCAGAGCCAGGGGTGTCGTTGATTCCAGGCGAATAACATGGTCTCCGAGAGGACGTTGTTTCCCCTGCCCTCGCCCGCGCCAATGCTTACCGGCATCGATGAACGGGCCATGCCAGATCAACCGCAGTGACATATCGCTGGCATCAAAGGCGACATTCGCCTTCTCCGGATAGCCAACCGCGATACCTCGGGGGCTGACATGCTCAATGAAGTTGCGGTAAATGACTGGTTCCTGCTCCGCAACCAGTTCAATCGGATCCGGCAGCAGTCCATAGGGAACAGCCGCAGTGTTTCCATCGCGGAGATAATGCCACATCGCGGCAATCTGCTGACCGGGATCGCCGTCGTAAATCTTGCGGTCGGCACTGACGCCTTCCGGGAAGACATTCGGCATTCGTGTCCCCGGTCGATAGCGGACCGGATCCTGCAGATAGCGATAAAACCAGTCTTCGCGGAGCCGGCGTGTCATCGTCAGGAGATCGATGGCCTGAATGCCTGTGGCTTCGATGTCCCCGAACGTGTGACATTTGATGCACGACAGAGAGTTCCCGCCAACAAGTTCGCGGCCGGTCGCTTTCGCACGGTGAAGCGATTCTTCCAACTCAGGAATCGTCGCCGAGGTCTGCTCGTCGAGCCTGACGAATGCTGGCGTGAGTTCAGCGACCTCGCCTCCAAACTGTGGCATGCGTGTTTTCATGTAAGGGCGATCTTTGGCGCCATTGCTGAGTACGTGCTTGAGCCAGGATTCGCTCAGCTTATCGGCCACTCCATCGAGCGGAGGTGGCACGCGCCCTTCGTCACCCATTTCCGGAATTGTCGACACGAACAGCGGGTTCCGACTCTGCTCTGGACCTCCAATTTCATTGCGCGAATGGCAGGCGTAGCAGTTGAACCGTACCATCGACGCATGCAGTCGTGCGGCGTCACCACTTTCGCTGCGGTCAACTTCAGTTGAGAGAGCAGTGCGGAGAGCAGTCCGCTGCTTGTCACTTAGATTGTAATCCGGCACCTGAGGAGCAGATTCCGGAGCGAGGCAGGACGTGTCCTGCTGAATGGAAACGGCGGTCAGTTCCGGGGCTTTGAGCGTGGAGGCGATGCGATCGTCTCCGAGCTTCATCTCATGACATGAGGCACAACCGATGGACGCGAAAAGGCGCTTTCCTTCTTCCACCTGGTCGGGATCAAAGACGAAGCCTTTCTCGTCCGTTTCGGACTTCTCCGGCTCGGGCGAGTCTGTGAGAGACACCAGGCCAGAAATATCGCCACGAACGATGCCCGGACCTTCGATCAGCAACTCCAGCGACTCGAAACCAGAAGCTTCGAAATACTCGACCAGAATCGGGTGCAGTCCCGGTTCCAGTCTCATCGAAGCGGACTTCAGCTGATGGGCGTGAATTCCGTCGAACGTGATCAGCTCACGATCATTAATCGTCAGTCGACTTCCATCGTCGGACCCCAGGAAGAAGCGATAGTCGCCGGCCTGCTCGATGTTGAGAAATCCGCTGAAGTGAATCGCGAAGCGATCCTTGGTGCCGGCGACGGAGAGGTCCAGGCCGACGGAAACCCCGTTCCCTGTTGGAGAGTTGACCGGAATGTCGGCGAGCTGGCTGTAGCGGCCCGCGAAGAGCTTGTAGTTCCAGTGAGGCCGGGAGAGGTTCGGATCACGATCCCGCAGGAGATACTCGGCCAGTTCAATCGGCTCGTCCTCGGCGAGCTTGAAGTTCGGCATTCGTCCCGAGGGGCGAACTGCATGAGGATCCTTCAGAAACTCTGCCAGCGACCGAACGGAATATTTCCGTTCCAGACCGACGAGCGGGACAGTTGTGCCGGCTGGTGTTTTGACGTCTTTGGAATGAGGAGCATGACAGGCGACGCAGCCGATTTCGCGGAACAGTCTGGCTCCCTTGGCCGCATTCTTCACGCTGGGAGGCTGATGCAGTGGTGTTCCGGTTGAAGCGAGAAAATGAACGATCGGCTCGACCGACTTCCGGCGTTGTTCGTCGGACTGACCGGCAAACAGGTCTGGCATAGTCGTCCCCGGCTTCACCTCATGGGGAGCGGAGAGGAAGTCGAGCAGATACTCAGGTTGAATACGTTGCCCCACCGTCGAGAGACGCGGAGCTTCTTTCGTCGAAACAAACTTCTGCAGATCGCTTTCAAGCTTGTGGCAGGAGGCGCAATTGAGTTCTCCCAGAAGCAGTCGGCCACCCGCTGCCAGGTCAGCCGACGGGCCGGTATGGAAGCGTTCAAAACCCGGAATGATTGGACGAGCCGCCAGTCTGGAGAAATCACGGGGGATCGCCCAGATATTGCGATACCGAACAGGGTTTCCATGATTCTGCAAGAACAGCGGGCCCGGTTCCGCGGATTCCTTGTTCGGTGCTCCCGGGGATGGTTCGGGCAGTTCGACATCGTTGTGGATCACGACGCCGTTATGACGAACGGTCACCCGGGCGTTGGCGGTCTTCTGACCATCTTCACCGTAGCGGGCGGCCATAAAATCGATGTCGTACGTCTGCCAGCTGAGTGGCGGCAGGCACATGTTCACATCGGGATCTTTGAGTGAATACAGGCCGCCGCATTCGTTATTGCGGCCCTTCAGCCCGAAGGAATCGAGAACTTGAACTTCGTAACGGCCCTGCAGATAGACGCCGCTGTTGGCGCGGCCCTGTCCGCGTGCCTCCGGCGTGTACGGGAGAAAAAACTCAAGATGCAGCGTGAAGTCTTCGAAGGATGTCGTCCCCGAGGCCCCTTCCCGCAGCAGGCCGGCCTCGGTCATTTTGGCTGAGTCTTTCCAATGGTTCTGCAGTGTCTCGGCTTGACCATCAAACAGAATCGTGGCGTTCTCGGGAGCAGCAGCCTTCAATGTCGGACTTTGACGGTCGACCCTCTCGTATCCATCGACGAGATCGAGAACATCGTCGGAATTGGCTTCGAGACGAGTCGGTTCGGAACGGTCCCAGCCGGCCCCGGGAAGTCCGCCGGGGTAGATAACACATTCGAATTCGCCATCTCCCAGAGCGATGACCTGTACGCCTCGTCCCTCGGTCACGTACTCGCCCTGCGTCTGGAAGTCGGGCTGCTCGCCAGCTTCTTTCAGGGAGGTCGTTGCCGCTTTATCCGCCGGAGCAGCGAAGGTCGTCGAGGTGGTCAACCCGGTGGCTTGGCTGAGGATGGCGATCGACAGGAGCAGTAGGAAGGAAAGACGAGGAGTCATCATAAGGCAACTCGAACTGGTGTGGGGTTCAGTGGCGAAAACGAATCTGGCGTTGCTTGTGCGAACGGTAGCAGGATCGGGGAAATGAGACAACACAATCGATCGGGCGTGGCCGATGGGTGTCCGGGGCGATTGTTCGAAGGCATGTTTACTGATGGTCAAATCTGGAATCAGGTCCTTGCGTCACCTTTTGCAGGACCTACAATAATCAAATCGGACGTAGGTGCTCCGTCACCTCGACGATCCGCTTCCTTCTACGTGAGTGCGACCTATGGCAGCTCGTTCTCTTAGTCGAAACAGTTTCAGGGCACTTGGGAATCTCGGGCCCTGCTAATTGTGTATTATGTTCGCCTTCTCTTGAAGCTGCGAATGTAATTGGACTTTGGAACACTGTCAGATCAGGATCGTGCATGCAGCTTCTGGAACAATTTCGCGGCGAAACTCACTCCTCCCATCAGCGACTCCATCAACTGATCAATCCCGATCGACTGACCAGTGGACTTGAGGAGTACGTCGATGGATTACAGCGCTATCTGAGCGTCGTCGGCCCCGTCGAGAAACATCTCACGCAGCTTTCAGAGCGTGTTCTGCGAGCCGATCAGCTTCCTCCGTCGTGGACGCGCCGACTGCAGAAAACGTCCTGGCTCCTGGAGGACCTCCATTGTCTCAAGGTCGCTCCGCGAGACGTTGCCGTTGCTGATTTCGTTCCGGAGGGCGGGGATCAAGAGGTTCAGAACTCCGAACAAGCTCTGGCGGTGATCGCCGGAAAATCCTACGCCCTTGAAGGGATGACCCTGGGGGCGACGCGAATGGCCGGATTGGTGGAAGAACGCCTCGGTCTGGGAACGTCGAGCGGATGTCGCTTTTTTGTCGGTTACGGTGAGCAGACCGCGGAGTACTGGAAGGCTTTCCGCCGCTGGATCGAGGGCTTGCAGATTGACGATGCGGTCGCGGTGCATGCCGCTGTCGGGATGTTCCGGTCCTTCGAATCGGGCTTCTCCGATTCTCTCGAAACCCTGGAAAGTGCAGGCACCGATGAGTGATTCCT
Organism: Rubinisphaera margarita; assembly: GCF_022267515.1. NCBI lineage: Bacteria > Pseudomonadati > Planctomycetota > Planctomycetia > Planctomycetales > Planctomycetaceae > Rubinisphaera > Rubinisphaera margarita. Next base: position 815,355 of record NZ_JAKFGB010000012.1, read on the forward strand.
CCCTTCCGTCATCCCCTCTTAACCGGTCGGTCGATTTGACCAATTGCGATCGGGAGCCGATTCATACTCCCGGAGCCGTTCAGAATCGGGGAGCCTTGATTGCGATCGAAATCTCAAGCGGACGTGTTGTCGCTGCGAGTGCGAACTGTGAGGACGTGACAGGGCTGTCGGTCGCCGACCTTTTGGAGAATCCGTTTCGCGAGACGCTTCCCGTCCTGGGAGATATCGTCACCCAGGCCCGTGAGATGCCTGAGGGGAAGCACGCAGATCGCAGGACGGTTGAACTGCCTGCGGGGACGCGGACGGTTCTGGCTCATCATTACGGCGGTCGCTGTCTGGTCGAAGTGCTGACAGCTGAAACGGAATCGGACGTTCAAGCGTCCGATCTGGTCGGTCGCCTGTTTGTGAAAATGGAGCGTCAGTCGCTGGAAGAGATCTACGACTGCGTCGTCCAGACGATCCAGGAATTCACCGGCTTTGATCGAGTGATGCTCTACCAGTTTCTGGAAGACGGTCACGGTTGTGTCATCGCCGAAGCGAAACAGGACGAGCAGGAGGCGTTTCTTGGTCTGCATTATCCAGCGAGCGATATTCCAGCTCCAGCCCGACGGCTGTACGAACTGAATCGAATCCGATTGATCGCCGATGTCGAAGCGCCCACGGTCGACATGGTTTCCGCAGGCGGGATCGAACCGGTCGATATGTCGTTCGCGACACTGCGAGCTATCTCGCCAATTCATGTCGAGTACCTGAAGAACATGGGCGTGCGGGCGAGCATGTCGATCTCGGTGATGCAGGGAGAGAAACTCTGGGGGCTGATCGCCTGCCATCACAATCAGGCGAAACCTGTCAGCCCCGGGATGCGGGATGCGTGTGAGCTGGCAGGGGCTCTGCTGTCGACATTTCTTGTGAGCCGGATGCAGCAGGAGCAGTTGCAGCGGAAAGTGGAAGTGAATCGAGCCATCACCGAGAACCTGTCTTCAATGGGACAGTCGAACGACGTGACGGGCGGTCTGGAACGATCGGCCGGCTGGCTGTGCAGTCTGTTCGACGCCTGTGGCATGGTCTGGCAATCGGGAAGCCACAACTTTTTCTGGGGAGAGCTCCCCAACCAGGAAGCGATCCGGGAACTGCATCAGGCGCTTGCCGTGAGACCCGATCAGGCGATCGCGTTTACCGACCAGATTTCGGCCTGGCTGCCAGCTGCGGCTTCTTATGCGGATCGGTGTGCGGGGATGCTGGCGATTCGCCTCGGGCGGCGTGAAGGGGGCGTGTTTCTGTTCTTTCGTCCTCCATACAGCGCCACCATCACCTGGGGAGGCGATCCGAGCAAGTCAGCAACCCGAGAAGACGGTCGGCTGACCCCCCGAAAATCCTTCGGAGCATTTCAAGAGAAGGTTGAAGGCAAAAGTCGTCCGTGGACGCAGGCCGATCGGGAAGTTGCGGCCACCCTTGCGGCGGGCATGAAGACGATCTTCGTCGAACAGGCCGAACAGCTGCGAAAAGCGATCGACGAATTGCGAGCGCTCAATGCCGATCTGGATGCCTTCGCCTATGCGGCTTCCCATGATTTGAAAGAACCGCTGCGGGGCATCAATCATTTCGCATATCTGCTTGAACAGGCTCAGAACCTGACCGACGAGAACTACGTTCGCGGCCTGCAGGGAGTCAAAAGGCTGACTTCCCGCATGGAAGAACTCCTGAACGGACTGCTGCGATTTTCCCGGGCGGGCCGAGCGGAACTCCGAATCGAAAAGTTCGCGCTTGCCGAAACGGTCGAGCAGATGCAAGATGTACTCTTCGGTGGACTTCCGCCTGAAGACGTTGAAATCAGTGTGGAGTCTGATGGTCCTGTGACGGGAGATTTCGCCTGTGTGCGGGAGATTCTCGGAAACCTTGCCAGCAATGCGATTAAGTACAACGAGAGCGAAATCAAGCGGGTCGAGATCGGAATGGTTCCGGCCTCGGAAACGCCGCTGGCCACGGTTTGCGAGCCTGCGTCCAGCGTGATTTATGTGAACGATAACGGCATCGGAATCGATCCTGCGTTTTCTACACAGATTTTCGAGATTTTTCGCCGGCTGCACGACCGTGATGCCTATGGTGGAGGGGCAGGAGCCGGATTGACAATAGTCCGCCGAATGGTCGAGCGGCACGGGGGCTCGATCGTCGCCGAATCAACCGAACTGGGAACAACGTTCTACTTCACACTGGGACAGAAGTCATGAGCGAGGGTATCGCATCACTCCTCGTTCTCGAGGACAATGATGAAGACTTTGAAGTGCTGAGTCTTGCCTGCCAGCGGTACGGCAAGCCAGTACGCACGCTGCGCTTTCGCAGGGCAGAGCCGCTCCTGGAACTGATCGAGCGGAAGACGCTGGCCCCCCCTGCTCTGGCGATGCTCGATCTTCGGTTGCCTGGAGCGAGTGGCCTTTCCGTACTCGAGCGACTGAAGAAGTCGCCTCACTACGCCTCGGTCCCAGCCGTTGTATTCACAACCAGTTCGAGTCCGTCTGAGATCATCCAATGTTACGATGCCAGCGCGAATGCCTTTCATGCCAAGGTCATCGAAACGGAGACGATGATACGAATGCTGGTTTCCGTGCTGACGTACTGGCTGAGTGATGTCATTCACTGCCCGATGACACGGAGGTCTCGTCATGAGTAACGGGCAGCCCCACGTCCAGCGAATTCTGCTGATCGATGATTCTCCAGAGGATCGGGCCCGTATCCGTGCTGCGCTTATCCAGGGAGGATCTGACCGACGTTATGAATTCCGCGAAGCCTGCAATGGTGAAGAGGGACTCAAGTTATGTCATGAGAGCACGGACTGGCCGATCGACTGCGTGATCGTCGATATCCACATGCCCAAAGTGAACGGCATCGAGCTTCTCAATCAGCTGAGAATGCGGAAAAGCGATCACGTGACCCGCTATCCGGTGATTGTGTTAACGGGCAGCGATGGCAGCAACGATGCCAGCGTGGCGTTGAGATCCGGGGCTCAGGACTACGTGACCAAGAGTGCCATCTATCCATCGGTGCTGTTCCGGGTCGTCGACAATGCGATTGAACGACACGCGATGGTCAAGCGGCTGCATGCCAGCGAGCGGAAAGCGGCTTCGGCCAGCCGTGCGAAGTCGGCTTTTATCGGCAACATCAGTCACGAGATTCGCACCCCGATGACGGCTGTCCTGGGTTTGTGCGAACTGCTGCTGGATACGGAAACGACCGATGACCAGCGGAACATGCTGACGATGATTCGGGACAACGGGAAATATCTGGTCGAGATCGTCAACGATCTACTCGATCTCTCCAAGATGGAAGCCGGTGTGCTGCAGATCGAGCGTTCTCCAACCGAACTCCCCGGGCTGTTAAACGAGCTGTTCAACCTGATGCGTGTTCGTGCCAACGAGAACCAGGTTCGGCTGCGTCTGGATGCCGCCTCCGAACTGCCGGAACGTATTCTGGTCGATCCGATTCGTTTGCGACAGATTCTGCTGAATCTTCTCGGCAACGCCATCAAGTTCAGTCCCGGCGGCGAAGTGGTTCTTGAAGTTAAACGCAAGGTTCACGATGATCAGGAATTCCTGGTCTACAGCGTGGTCGACACGGGTTGTGGAATCGCGGAGGACGATCTCGACTTGATTTTCGAGCCGTTCGCACAATCGGGCGGCGACCAGAAACAGCGAAGCAACGGGACCGGGCTGGGGCTTTCGATCAGCCGCCGACTTGCCAAGGCGATGGGCGGAACCGTGTCGGCGAAGAGCAAGGTTGGCCAGGGCAGCACGTTCACCCTTGCGGTTCCTCTAGTCGTTGCTTCTTCCGTGGACGATTCATCGGCCGAACACGTGATCTCCCTGGCGGGGAACTCCCCGGCATCGCTTGAGAACTGTCACGTGGTCCTTGCTGAAGACGTCCGATCAACGCAGGTTCTGATGAAGCGGATCATCGAAGCAGCGGGCGGGCGGATTACGATCATCGAGAACGGCAGAGAGCTCGTGGACTTCGTTCAGAAAAACGCCGAGTCCGTTTCTGTGGTCGTCACAGACATCCAGATGCCGGGGGTGAATGGCCTGCAGGCCACGCAGGAGATTCTGGCTGTGGACGATCAGATTCCGGTTATCGTTCTGACCGCGGATGCTTCGTCCCGGACCCGTAAGATCGCGCTGGAGGCCGGTGCTCGAGAGGTTGTTACCAAGCCGATCGATCGCTCGACTCTGCTCGAAACGATTTCAACGCTCAGCGAGAACCGTCGACTTTCGCTGGAGTATGAGTAGCCAGCGGCGAGTCATCCTTCGGCGAAGGATTTGCCGTTCTTCTGCTCGCCGTCGATACTGAGCAGATCCTGAGCCTCGACGATAATGCGGGCCACTTCAACAAGCTTTTTCCGCGAATCGTTCGCCATCCGTTGCAGCGTGCGATAAGCCGTGTCTTCGTCGATCTCCCGTTGCTTCATCAACTGGCCTTTGGCGCGCTCGATCCATTTGCGGGCATCGAGAGCGGCCCGGAGTTCTCGATTCTCCTTCATCAGCTCTTCGAACTCTCGAAAACGGGTCAGGACCAGGTAGATCGAGGGGCGTAAGTCGTTCAGCTCGACCGGCTCGGTCAGGTAGGCCATCACATGATCCTGCAACGCATGCTCAACCTTCTCGAGTTCTGCCGTCGGAGAGATGATGATCGACGGAATCGGATGCTTCTTTCCGCAGGCGATGAGCGCGTCAATTCCGTCCATATCGGACAGATGCGTGCTGGCGATCAGGAGCTCGGGCGGTTTCCGCTTCACAGAGTCGATTAGCTCGTGCCCGGAGTCCGTGACCACCGGGACCCGATGGTTCAGCGCAAGCAACATTTGCTCGATAATGGGGCGGACAATCTCATTGCCGTGAGCGAAATAAATCCTCACGCTGTCGGTAGCCAGGTCAGTCATGAACGGAAACGGACTCGATTGAGGATTGTAGACGTACGATCAAACATTCGGACGATGTGCGGAAATAACCGTATGACTATAACCGCGCTATCCGTGGGATGCCACGAATTTCGTGATGAAGAAACACAACTGAGACGCGAATCCAAACAATTCTGCCTGATGCAGGTCTCCAGACGGAAATCATTCCCCACCCTTACGGATCTGCCGGCGCTTATGGTAAGCTGGTCGACGTAAACTTCGACGACTTTGATCCAGTGACAGGGGCTGTTGACGTATGAGATTTCACCCAGGCTTTATGCTTTCCGCTCTACTGTTCCTCTCTCCTCTGCTCATTTCGAGCCAGGCGACTGCGAGAGACGGGCGGCTTCCGAATATCGTGCTCATCGTGGCCGATGATCTCGGTTACCGGGAGCTTGGAAGTTACGGCCAAGAGCACATCCGTACGCCTCAACTCGATCAGCTGGCCGCTGATGGGATGCGATTCACGCAGTTTTACTCGGGCAATGCAGTCTGTGCGCCCTCACGCTGCGTGTTGATGACGGGTAAGCATCCGGGACATGCCGCAGTGCGGGACAACCGATCGACTCCGCCGGAGGGGCAATGGCCGATTCCAGACTCCGAGATCACGATCGCCGAGCTTCTCGAAGAGCTGGGCTACGTTTCAGGAGCATTTGGCAAGTGGGGATTGGGCGGGCCCGAGTCGACCGGACGACCAATGGTTCAGGGGTTCGATCGCTTCTTCGGGTACAACTGTCAGTCGCACGCTCACAGTTATTATCCGTCGTATCTCTGGAACGATGAGCAGCATGTCGCACTGAAGAACGATCCCCCTGTTCCTGGGCACGCCAGTCTGCCCAAGGGAGCCGATCCAGCCGATCCCCGCAGCTACGATGTCTTCAAAGGGAATGACTACGCCCCGGAACGAATCAACGAACAGGCTGTCCAGTTCGTCCGCGACAACAAGGATGAGCCGTTCTTTCTTTATTACCCGACCGTCATTCCGCATGTGGCACTGCATGTTCCGGATAAGGAACTGGAGTCGTATCTGGAACTCAACTGGGACGATCCCCCCTTCACCCGCGCTAACGGCTACGGCTATACGCCTCACTTCACACCACGGGCGGCCTACGCTGCGATGATCACATACATGGATCGCAGCATCGGCAACGTGCTGAAGACCCTGGACGAACTCGGACTGACCGAAGACACCGTTGTCATATTCTCTTCCGACAACGGGACGACGCATCTCAAAGAAGAGGTCGACTACGATTTCTTCAATAGTGTCGGAGAACTGCGAGGGCTGAAAGGTTCGCTGTACGAGGGAGGAATTCGCGTGCCGTGCATCGTTCGCTGGCCAGGTCGCGTCAAGGCCGGTTCCGTCAGTAACCGCGTCGCCGGATTCGAAGACATCATGCCGACCATTCTCGACCTCGTAGGGCACGCGGAGAATTCTCCGCAGGAGATTGACGGAATCAGTTTCGCTCCAACGTTGCTGGGCGAGGACCAGGAGCCGCGGCCATTTCTTTATCGAGAGTTCTCCAGTTACGGCGGCCAACAGTCGGTTCGGGCGGGAGACTGGAAAGCCGTTCGCCAGAACATGCGAAAAGGCAATCTCGAGATTGAACTGTACCACCTCGCTCGCGACCCGGGCGAGCAGAACAATGTCGCCGAACAGCATCCCAAGGTTGTTGAACGGCTCAAGAAACTGATGCAGGAACAACATACCCCATCGGAAGTATTCCCACTCAAGCCGATCGACTGATCGAAACGACTGGAATTTGTCTGCGTTCTCTCGGGAACGTCAGGCAGAAGATGAAATGCGGCCGACATCCATGTGTTGACACGTGCCGAGGTGAACTCGTGGGGTACAGACTGAAACGGAACGAAGGCGTCGAAGCCGGCCTCCGGCGGATTGCGCGGGAACAGATCGAGAAATCACTCCGGGACCTCAGCGATTCCGAGGTGAAAACCTCCCGAAAAGTCCATCAGATCCGCAAGCGGTGTAAGAAGCTGCGGGCTGTGATCAGGCTCGTTCGTCCTGCTCTCGGCGATGCCTATGGCCGGGAGAACAGGGAGTTTCGAGATGCGGCCCGCATGTTGTCGCAGGCCCGTGATGCGAAAACCGCGCTCGACACGTACGATGCGGTCATGGAGACGTTTGAAGATCAGGTCCAGCGGAAAGCGTTTGGCTCGATCCGACGTGAGCTGACCAACCGGAGGAAGGCCCTGCTCGATGAGCGAGTGGATCTAAACGCTCGCTTCCAGGAAGTGGCCGCTCGACTCGAAGCGGCTCGCGATCGCATTCCGTCGTGGCGACTGTCAGAAGAAGGCTTCTCGGCAATTCGCGGCGGCTTGAAGAAGACCTATTCCCGAGCCTGCAAAGAAATGGATGGTGTCGCGGAAGAGCCTGCCGACGAAAACTTTCACAACTGGCGGAAGCGCGTGAAATATCATCGCTACCACTGTCAGATCCTGACTCCGCTCTGGCCGGCCGAACTGCGAGCAAGAGCGGGCGAAGCCGATCGACTCGGCGACTACCTCGGAGACGACCACGACCTGGCCGTTTTACGAGCTCAGGTCGTGGAGAGTCCGGAGGCATTTGGACAGGAACGGGACATCCAGGCGTTTCTTGGATTGATGGATCAACAGCGTGAACTGCTGCAGCAGAAGAGCTTTCTTGTTGGGCGGCGGCTCTTTGCCGAGAAGCCCGGCGCACTCTGCAATCGTATGTCCAGGTACTGGGACGTCTGGCAACTCTGATTCTCTCCCCGCATCAGCCGTTGATCACTTCTCCGCCGTTGGGATGCAACACCTGACCGGTCATGTACGAGGAGTCGTCAGAGGCCAGGAAGACGTAACAGGTTCCAACTTCCGAAGGTTGGCCGGCTCGACCGAGAGGGGAATCGCCGCCGAACTTGCTCACCTTTTCCGCATCGAATGAAGCCGGAATGAGCGGTGTCCAGATTGGACCCGGTGCGACCGCATTAACGCGAATTCCTTCGGCTGCCAGCTTCTGGGAAAGAGATCGCGTGAACGCCACGATCGCCCCTTTTGTCGAGGAGTAGTCGAGCAAGCCGGGGCTGCCGCGGTACGCGGTAACGGACGTCGTATTGATAATCGTACTCCCCTTCTGCTTTCGCAGATGAGGTAGTGCCGCCTGAGTGAGGAAGAACATCGAAAAGATGTTGGTGCGAAACGTCTGAACGAGCTGCTCTTCACTGATGGCGTCGATTTCTTTGGCTTCGTGCTGTTCGGCGGCGTTATTAACGAGAACGTCCAGTTGCCCGAATTTGGAGATGGTCTCCTCAACGGCTTTCTGGCAAAAGGCTTTTTCCCCGATATCACCTTTGATCAGTAAGCTGCTTTGGCCTTCCTGTTCGATCATCTTCGCCGTCTTCTCGGCGTCCTGCTGTTCTTCAAGATAGACAATGGCGACATCGGCTCCTTCCCGGGCGAACATGACTGCGGCACTCCGGCCGATCCCGCTGTCGCCTCCGGTTATGAGCGCCACCTTGCCTTTCAGTTTGCTCGAACCCTGGTAATCCTCTCGGACCACGACAGGTTCCGGCTCCATCTTGTGCTGACGTCCTGGCTGTCGCGCCTGTGACTGAGCCGGTCGCTGTTCGCCTTCCGAAGCACCTCGTGATTTGGATTTGTTCGCCATCCTTTTACTCCTTCCGATTCGACAAGCGTAAGCTGGAAATGCGCAGACAGCAGCCTCTCAGGGAACGACCATGTGTCGGATCCGAGAGAGGCTGGTCCAGGGAGACGCCGTTAAGCGTTGGCGGCGGTATTAATCTTCTTGCTCAACTGCGTCAGATTCTTGTCAGTCGTTTCCTCTTCATCGAGATTCTGCCCGAGCTCGGACTTGGCTGTGCGATAGCCGAGGAGTTCCGCCCAGGTACAGAGCGTTCCGTAGGTGGCGATTTCGTAGTGTTCGACCTTCTGGGCAGCTGCAATCAGCAGAGCATCCATGACTTCGGGATCCGCGTCGTGGCTCATCAGATCCTCGGCCTCTTCCAGAAGTCCGGCCATGGCTTCACATTTCTTGGCCCGAGCAGACTTCCCGGTGTCTTCGAACGCTTTCTCGACGCGCTCGACCTGTTTCTCGGTCTGCTGCAAATGGTCCTGAAAAGCTTTTTTCAATTCCTGTGAGGAAGCCTTCTTCGCCATCTTGGAGAGTGCTTTGGTCAGCTGTTTCTCTGCGCTGAGCACATCTCGGAGTTCATCATAGAATGCATCTTCCAGTGTCTTCATCGCCATCTCGGTATCTCCTGAGGATTCGTCGGAATGCGGGCGGTCTTGCCCGACTCGTTCCGAATGTTGCAAGAGTTATGCCGAAGGGGTTCCGCCGATCGCGGTTACAGGACTTCTCCCACCGCCCTGCGGATACCAGAGCCTTTCGAACAGTTCTGCAGGCCAAAGAACTCCTCTGGGGCCCGTGAGGAGGACCGATCGGCGGTTCGTGGCGGCGACAAGATTCTCGTCGGGACGATCAGGTAACGATCGTTCTGCGCTCGCTGCGATCAATGCATGGAATAGATAGCGGCAAGGCGTGCTGTCGTCCGGCGACGATGACGTTCACAGCCGATGGTGTCATCCAGGCGGCGGTGTGGTCTTCGGGGATAACGAAGTCAGATCGCGCGGCGGCGGGCCATAGAGCCTCGTTCCGTCGGCGGCGTATCGTCCTCCATGCACGGGACAGTCCCAGGTCTGAGCCGCCTGATTCCAGCGGACTACGCCTCCCAGATGCGAACAGATGGGACTGAGGCGGTGTTCGCAACCATCGAGATCGCGACAGATGGCCATACGGTGTCCGTCGACAAGGCCGACCGCTCCCTCGCCGGGAGCGAGCGATGAGCGATCGATAGGGGGAGCGGGAAGAATGCGCTGGGCGTAACTGGCGAGGGCCGGAAGCAGCTCGGATGCCACGCGAGGAAGACCAGCAAGAACAGACCGCCCCGGCATAAGATGGCTGTCGAGGTCAGATTTCTCTCCGGCGATTTGAGCAGCAATTAAAGTGGCCGCCGCCGTCCCCCAGGTCAGGCCGGCTCCCCGAAATCCGGCTGCGAGCCAGATCTTATCCCGGTGCGGAATCGGCCCGATGAATGGCAATCCGTCGGCGGGATCAAAGTACTCGCCACTCCACTCCGCGAGAATCTCCTCGACACGAAAGCGATCGGAGACATATTTTCTAAGCGTGTTTTTGCTTTCTTCCGGATGATTCGTCCCAGTGCGGTGATCGGCACCACCGACCATCAACAGTCGGGGGTCGCTGCTGTTGACCCTTCTGATGTAGTAGTACGGGGAGCGGTTATCCCAGAACAGCCCGTCCGGCTGATCCTCCTTCACGCGAACGACCAGGGCGTAGGACTGATACGCCGGAAGCTGGAGGTCCAGTCGCAGCACGTTGGTGTAGTTGCTGTGTACCGCACAGACGATGGCGTCGCTGAAGATCGCATGGGGACCTGCCCGGAGCGCGATACGATCGAACTCACCCCCGATCGTCACGTGAGTGTTCTCGAAAATTCGTCCGCCCGCTTTCACGACCCTCTCGGCGAGATCCTGCAGATAGGCATAGCTGTCAATTCTCGCCATGCCTTTGATGCGGTAACCGCAGGCTCCGTGGCGAATCGGCAGGTTCTCTTCCCAACTGGTTTCGAGCCCGAGTTGTCCGCAGAGCTCGCAATCGGTCTGCAACTGTTCGCGGTCTCGAATCGTTTCGCCGTAATGCCAGCCAGGCACGCGCTGAAAGTCGCAGCCCGATCCGGCTCTCTGTTCAATCTGATCGATCGCGCGGAGCCGAAGCTGAACCACTTCCCGGGCCACGGAAAGTTTCAACGTTTTCAGAAGGTTCGACGGCCCGTATTCCGGGTGAGCATCAAGATGTCCCGTACTTGCTCCGGTCGTTCCTGCGCCAATCAAAGACGCTTCAAAGACAGAAACCTGAAACCCGCGATCAAGAAGTTCGATGGCCGTGGAGAGGCCTGTGATCCCCGCACCCACGATCGCCACTTCGGTATAAAGATCGTCCGCCAGCCGATCGAACCGCTGGGTAAGCCCGGCAGAGCCGGTCGTGGGATCGCGGACCCAGAATGAGTGATGACTCGGGAGAGACATGAATGACCATTTGACGGAGGCAGCGAAAACGGCTTTTGCTGTTCCTCCCCTTCCATTAATTTATCCCTGAAGGAGCGATTCAGCTCCATCAATCCAAACGGGAGACCCTGTGATGTGGCCCGCTGCTTTACTGGCCAGGAATACGACCAGTTGGCCGACCTGCTCCGGTTTTCCCATCTCCCCGTGCGTCAGCGGGATCTTCCCTTCGGGAAATTCGACCGGCGTTTCGATTTCATCGAGATCACGCTTCTCCGTCTTCGCGTGAATGCCGGTGTCGAATGCTCCGGGACAGATCACGTTGACACGAATTCTGGACGGGGCGAGTTCCAGAGCCAGCATTTGTCCCAGCGCAAGTTGTCCCGCCTTGCTGGATGCATACGCCGAGGCCCCCTCGTTGCTGAAGACCCGCGTTCCGTTGACCGAAGAGAGAATCGCAATGCTCCCTCCGCCCGCATTGCGGAGATGAGGGACGGCGTAATGAACGGTGAGGAAAGAGCCGGTCAGATTGATGTCGATTGTTTTCTTCCATTCCTCGACGCAGATCTCGTCGACTGGCGCCCACGTTCCATTGATGCCGGCATTCACACAGACAGCAGTGAGCTTGCCCCACTTCTCGACGATCTGGTCGACAGCCGCCTTCATCTGCTCCGGGACGGTCACATCTCCCACGACTGCGAACCCTTCCCCGCCTGCTTCCTGGATCGAGTAAACCACCTCGCTGAGAGCATCCGCGTCGAGATCAGTGACTGCGACCCTGGCCCCTGAGCGAGCTGCTTCCAGAGCGATGGCGCGTCCGATCCCCGCCCCACCTCCGGTGACCCACATGACCTCATCATTAAGCTCAACGTGCATCTTCCCTCCCATACGAAAGCAGAATAATTTCCTCTCGCTCAGGATGAAGCAACTTCTGCGCCGGGGCGAAGAATCCACTGTTGCTGACCTGGACGGCCTGTGTTTCGTTAACGGCCCAGGGCTGGGAAAGATTGTGGTCTGCGCATAAAGAGAGCCCGTGGCAGCGACCACGGGCTCTCTGGTAGTTTGTCAGATCAGGCGTCGATCTTGACGGTTTCCGGCTTCCAGCGACTCGAGCTCCCTTTGCCGTTCACGGCAATGGAATACTCCGAGCGGCGGTAGTTTTCCGTGTCTCGAGAAGCTCCGAGCATCTCTTCGTAAATCTCCTCGTATTCAACGGCCATATGGGCCAGTGAGAGACGGGTGAGAGCGGCGCTTCGGCAACGGGCGCGGTCGATGAGAAAGCATTCACGTAGCGCGCGAACCAAGTCTCTCGTGCTGTCGGCCCGGGCGAGGCGACCAACGTCGCGGGTCACCAACTCGCCAAGACCGTTCATGTCATAAGCGGCGACCGGAATTCCGCAACCGAGCGCTCGCCCCACGGCCAGTTCCGCAGCCAGGTCTTCCGGCGTGGTCACAATGCAGACCCGGGCCTGCGACAGGACAGCTCGCTCTTCATCCTCAAGCAATTCACCCAGGTACTGATCCTGCGTCTTGAGGCGAGGGGCGATGTGATGGTCGAAATATTCCTGGTCGACGATCGGTCCTACGATGTCAATCGGCATTCCCGCTTCGTACGCGGCATCGATGGCATAATGGAGATTGTTCTCCGGCGTGATGTCCCCGCTCCAAAACGCTCGTCGACTGGGGGCGCGGAAGTCTTTTTTCCAGAAATCTGTTTCGACGCCGGGATGGATGACACGAGCGTCGCCTACTTTGTTATGCCAGAGATCAGCGTAGTGGTCGGAGATTGCGACGAAGCGGGTTTCGTGGTTGTGCCGCAATTCGTCGAGAGAGGTAACGTCAGCCGGTGGTTCAGCAAGTGTGACGATGACAGGACAATCCGCGACGTCCTGCCGATAGAACACGCGGGAGTCGGTGTCGAATGTATGAAGCAGATCGATGTGGAGTTCTTCGAGCGCTCTTTCCTGTTCTGAAGTCGTTGCTGCAACCGGTTCGAAGCGGTCGCCCCCCACTTCATAGATGTCTTCGTTGCCGAAGAAGAGAACGTGATGTCCGCGATGGCTCAACTCGATCGCGTACGCTCTGGCAAGATGCTCGACCTCTTCTGAACCTTCCAGGGGTTCCACGGGCCCGTTCACTCCGATATTCATGACCAACTCGAGACGATTTCGTACTTTCCGCCGGGCTTCAAGGCCCAGGCACGCTTCACTTGAACCGCGCCGATCTGGCAGATGCCTTCTATCCATATTGTCGAGCAATCGCCATGCCATACTCCGCAGGACGCTTGGAGCGTGTCTTCGCAGGTCGCGACCGACCGAGAACCGAACAGCAAGCTCGCCCAACGATCAGGCCGTGCGTTCTCTGCTTTTCCTTGACCGGCGGTCGATTGCTGGTGAACGGCCCCCCAAGTACGATGACTTTCCGTTCGTGATCTTGTATTCAGACAGGCACCGTATTCAGGCAGGCACCATGACCGACCCGCGCTCCCGGAGGCCGTCGAGGTTATCTGTCGCGCTCACGATCGGATTCGTCGTCTCGATTTTGATGGGCATCGGCCCCGGGGTGCTCCTTGTTAACCGTCCCGCCACGTTCCTTGGTCTTCCCCTGCTCTACGCCTGGGGCATCTTCTGGTATCTGGTCATGGCGGTGATTGCGTTAGCGGCCTATCTCTTTATCTGGCAGGACGCCGCCGGGGGATCGCAGGGGGACTGAATGACGCTTGCATTTCAGACGACCGTATCGTCGGAAATGGGAATGATTCCGGTTGTCGTTCTCATCGGTTATCTGTTCGTTCTGCTGCTCATCGGCTGGATTGGCTACAGGACAAGCAAGTCCGGTGAAGAGGATTACTATCTCGCCGGACGCGGACAGGGGTGGCTGATTTCTTCGCTCACGATCATGGCGACGTTCTTCAGTTCGTTCGCTCTGCTCGGCGCGCCCGGCATGGTTTATCGGGAAGGCGTCGTTTTCGCGCTGGTCAGTTTGAATGTCCCGGTGGCCGGCTTCTGCATCTATCTGCTCGGAACGCGGATTCACGCCGCGGGGCAGGCTCGCGGATATGTCACTCAGGCCGACATGCTCTGCCGATATTATGGCTCTCCTGTCCTGCTCAGACTCCTGATCGTGCTTGTCGGCATTATGTTCACGATGCCTTACGTGATGATGCAGCTGAAAGCCGGCGGCGAGTTGACAGCCGTCCTCTTTCCAACGACCGCGCATTCTTTTGAGATCGGAGCGATCGTCCTTTCATGCATTACGGCCGTCTATATCATGGTTGGAGGCATGCGGAGTGTGGCGTGGACCGACGCCTTGCAGTGTCTGCTGTTGACGTCCGGAATGATGCTGGCTGGTATCGCGATGGTTTCCGTGCTGGGAGGCTGGACCAGTTTTGCCAGATCCCTGACGCAGTTGCCGGATTCGTCGCTGACACTGCCGGGCAACACCGGCTTCTGGACCTTGCCGAGACTGATGAGTGTCTGCCTGTTGATGCCCATCGGCGGGATAATCCAGCCGGCACAGTGGATGCGATTCTATTCCGCGAAAGACCGCAAGACGCTGATGCGGAGCGCGTTGATCTTCATTGTTCTGCTCACGGGCTGCTTTCTACTTGGCATTATGCTTGTCGGACTGGGCGGGCAAGTGCTCTATCCGCTGCAGATCGACGAAGCCGGAGTCCGTCCCCACCCCGAGATCGGCAATTACGATCAAATCCTGGTGGTGGTGATGAGAGATCAGCTTCCCCAACTGCTGGGCGATCAGTTCGGCTATCTTCTCGCTTCAATTCTGATCGTGGCAATTATGGCCGCGGCGATGAGCACCGCAGACAGCAATCTGCACGCGTTGAGCGCGCTGATTACTCGTGATGTTTACGATCAGTTTCTACGTCCGCGGGCGACGGAGCGGGAACGCGTCTGGGTCGGACGGCTGGTCATTCTGGCGGCCACATTCCTCGCCCTCGTTGTCGTGATCGGCGGGTCTCGACCCGAAAGCTCTCTGAGCGGCTTCATGGAAATGATTGTCGGACTGGCGCTGTTTGCGGTCGCATTCAGCGTCCAGTTGCTTCCGATGACGATCGATGTCCTGTTTATTCGCCGGGGGACCAGGACCGGTGCGTGCGTCGGCTTGATCATCGGCCTGCTGTGGGCAATGGCGTTCACGAGCCTGTTTCCTCCCCTCGTCAACGCGCTGGGGGTGCCCGGCAGCCAGTCGCTCTTGAACGCGATTGCGGCAGCGAAATCCCTGCTGCCCGTGGATGCCTCGGCGTGGGGGCTGATCCCCAATCTTCTCGTCTTCGTGCTCATGAGCCTGTTCACGAAGCCGGTTCCTGCCGAGCGGAAGCTGGAGTTCGCGACCGACATGAATGCGTGAAGCATTCGCGGTTATCCCGCGGGGTACTCCACTCTAGTGGAGGCTGTAGCGACCCATTTTGTAATGGAGTGTCCGTACACTGACCCCGAGCCGCCTGGCCGTCTTCTCCCGATGATACTCGCAGGCTTCGAGCGCATTGATGATCGCGTTTCGCTCGCACTCCTCGACGGACTCCGCCAGTGTCACCAGCGGCGCTGCTCGAGAGTTTCGCGGGAACAGCTCCTGCGGCAGATCCTTCGCGTGGATAACATCGTCGGTTAATGTGACCACGAGTCGCTCCATGACATTGCGAAGCTGTCGCACGTTTCCGGGCCAGTGGGCGGCGGCAAGTGATTGCATCGCTTCCGAGGCGACCTGTTTTGAGGGGCGATTGTGTCGCTCGCAGAAATGCCGGAGGAAGTGCTCCACCAGCAGCGGGATGTCCTCTCTTCGCTGTCGCAAGGAAGGAATCTGAATCGGAATCACGTTGAGTCGATAATAGAGATCCTCGCGAAATGTTCCATCGTCGATCAGATCCTGAACCGACTTGTTGGTCGCCGAGATGATACGAACGTCCGTTTCCTGCATCCCTTCTCCGCCGACTCGTGAATAGAGTCGCGATTCCAGCACCCGCAACAGATCAACCTGACTCTTCGACGACATCTCGGTCACTTCATCGAGAAACAGCGTGCCCCCCTGGGCCTGCTCAAAGCAACCGGGCTTCTGCCGGATCGCGCCGGTGAAGGCTCCTTTCTCGTGTCCGAACAACTCACTCTCAAGCAAACTTTCCGGCATGGCTCCGAGGTTGACGGCGATGAACGGGCCGTCGCTGCGATCGCTGAGATCGTGAAGGGCGCGGGCGATGAGTTCCTTGCCGGTGCCGCTCTCCCCCTGGATCATTACCGTGGCTTCTGTGGCGGCGACCTGTCGGACCTGGCGGAACACGTCCTGCATCGCCGCACAACTGCCGATGATCTTTGAGATCTCCCCCGCATTGGCCAGTTGGTTTCTCAGTCGCTGATTTTCCAGCCGCAACAGATAATGGTCTCGCGCTTTGCGCACCTGCTGTCGAACCAGATTCAGGTCGAGAGGTTTGCCGATGAAGTCAAAGGCTCCCGCCCGCATCGCCTCGACGGCGGTTTCGACGGTTCCATGAGCGGTGATGACAATGACGGCTGTTTGAGGGCGAGAGTAGAGAATCTTCCGGACGAGCTGGATGCCGTCCATACTGGAGTTGAGTCGGACGTCGGCGATTACGAGATCGAACTTTTGACGTTCGAACTTGCTGAGCGCTTCGTCGGCATCACCGGCCGTATCGAGCAGATCCGCTTCCGTGGCGAGCCCCTTGGCCAGTCCGGAACGGATATTCGGTTCGTCATCGACGATCAGAACGCCGAAATCGGTGGCTTTCATAGCTTCCCATCCAGAGGAATCAGAACTGTGAACTCGGTGCCCGGCTGTCCGGGACTGAGATTGCGGGAATGAAACTCGATCGTCCCCCCGTGCTGGCGAACGATTTTATCACAAAGGGCGAGCCCCATGCCGGTTCCTTCTCGTCGGGTTGTGAAATACGGGTCGAAGATCTCGTGGGCGATCTCGGTCGGAACGCCGTGGCCGGTATCGGACACATCGATCCGCACGAAGTCCTCCTGCAGCGACAGACGGAATGTCAGCGTTCCTCCCTCCGGCATGGCCGCCAGTCCGTTGAGCGCAAGGTTCAACAGGACCTGTTCGAGCTGGACGGAATCAGCCTGCACCGTGGGGGGATCGACGACCGCCAGATCGAGTTCAATCTGCACATCCTGAGAATTTGCCTGGGGACGGAGGAGTCGGACCAGCTTCACGATGAGCGCCCAGATTTCCACCGGCGCCCGTCCCAGTGCGGTCATCGCGGCATAGTTTCTGAATCCGTCGAGAACTTCATTGATCCGCTTTACTTCAGTATGCAGAACGTCCAGGGACTCCTGAATCTCGGGGTCGGTCTGCTGCGTGGCGAGTTGCTCGCTGAGAAGCTGAATGTGCAGCGAAAGTGCGCTGAGCGGGTTTTTGATTTCATGATGTAAACCGGCAGCCAGCGAGCCGAGACCGATGAAGCGTTCCATACGCCGCAATCGTTCTTCAAGAAGTGCTTTCTGAGTCACGTCCCGAACATGAAGCACGGTGCCGATCTCCTCGTCTCGCTGGTTCCTCAGCAGGGTACAACCGGCTCGCAGCGTCTTCCGATGACCGTGGTTATTCACGTTGTAATCGCGATCGCGTACACAGTTGTGTTCCTGATTCACCTCCGTACAAATCAGATGCAACAGCCCATGATCGGGTGCGATCTCTGAGAGAGCCTGCCCCAAGGTGCCATTCTCCATCCCGATCAATTCTCGTCCGCGAGGATTAATGCTG
The DNA here is from genome assembly GCF_022267515.1 of Rubinisphaera margarita. NCBI lineage: Bacteria > Pseudomonadati > Planctomycetota > Planctomycetia > Planctomycetales > Planctomycetaceae > Rubinisphaera > Rubinisphaera margarita. Next base: position 833,119 of record NZ_JAKFGB010000012.1, read on the forward strand.
GTGATCCGGCCCGCCGAGTCGGTGGTAATGACTCCAGCATCCATACTGGCCAGGATGTCCGTTGCCAGGACCTTCACGTCACGGAGAGAACGTTCGCTGCTTAGGTAGCCGCGAAGCATCAGAGCAAAGGCAATTGCTGTGCCGGTAATGTTGAGCACGAGCAGGATCGAGAGGCGGCTTTGAAGTTTGAGATCGCCGGAAAGCTCCCGTGCGGCTTCGAGGTCGCTTTCCGGCAGGTGCTGAATGATCCGGCTGACGATCTCCTGTTCCTGTTGCACGTCCCAGAGAATCCAGGCGGTCAGCCCCAGTGCAGACACGCTCAGCAGCACGAGCCCGAGAGCGAAGAGCCGGGCGTTGTTGGTAAGAGAACCGTCCTTAACGTCGAACATCTAATCTGAAATCCGCAATGAGATCGTAGGCACAGTATGCCCCGGCGATCGAGCAGCGGCCGGGCAACTTCATTGTCATCAATTGGATCGCTGCAGGGGAACCGTACTGACGGAGAAATTCCGGGCAATTCACGTCGACAGTCGGAACCGGGAACTTTCAACAAGTCCACATCGTGCAAGTTCTTGCAGACTGTCTGCAGGGGAATGCACAACGAGACTGATCGCTTCGGGCAGTCGCTGGAGGAAATCGAGCAGAGATGAGGGCGTTTCTCGGGCTTTCATGCGGCTATTGACGATTCTCGACGATGTTTTCCGGTCACTGCAAGCTTTGGCATGTCTCTTGCCTGTTAAGGCCACTGCCTCGACCGTTCCCACCTGTCCGCCTCCCGAAAGCTCCCGATGTCCGAAACTCATGCTCAGGTCTTTCCGTTGAAAGACGAGAGATCCTCCGACAGTCGTCAGGAGACGCATGAGCAATTGCGGCAGGCATTCGAGCACGCTGTTCATTACCTGCCGACACAGGGACCGATCTCAGTCTTTGTCCACCACAATACGCTCCATCCGCTGGAAGATCTGCCGTTCGCCGAGGCCGTTCGGAAAGGATATGAAGTCTACGGAGGAGAGCCTTATCTTTCGGAACATCGTTACCGCGACGAATTGCGATCAGGCCGCATTCTGCTCGACGATCTGCGGCAGATTCTGATGGATGACCTCGGCGATCGAGCCGACGATTTGGTCGCCTCGTTCGGAACCCGCTACATGGTTCGGTTCGCCATGCTGCGGATGACGCTGCATTCCGCGACAGATGCCGAGCTTCGCTGGCTGCTGGCCGAATCAGACCTGCTGAAATCATTCCACGAAGAAGTTTCGCCCCAGCGGCGCGAACAGATTGTCGCCCTCACCTGCGATTGGATCAGTCAGCGTGACATCAGCGAACTTCCCGCTGTCGTGCGAACGTTGTTGAGTGAGTATCGCTCGAATGATCCTGGTTCGTGGCACTCCACGGAGCAGGAGGCGTTTGCGTTGAAGCTGTTGTGGCGGGTTTGTCATCAGGGCGTTCATGCCGCTGATCCTACGAAGCGGGATCGGCAGTCATGCAGTTATCGTGAGAAGATTTTCAGCGTGGCTGGTCAGGCTGCTGAATCGCGAGTCAACGATCTGTTGATTCGCTTCTGTTCGGTCTATCTGGACCGGGGCCTGGCGTCGTGGTCGCTGCCTGATCGGCAAAAAGGCTTTGCCTTCGCATTCGCTCAACTCCTTTCTCGACGCGTCCCGATTCGGCGTTCCTGGACGCGAATGCTTCGCGAGGATCTCGAGCCGCTTCTTAAAGGAGATTTCGATCCCCTCGAATCGATCGCCACGTCACTGTCCGCGCTCGGAGTCGAGCTGGAGGAGACCGAACGGTTTATCTTGCAGACGCTACTCTCGATGCGAGGATGGGCCGGAATGATCTGGCAACTGGAGTCGCATGCCCCGTGGTCGTCCCAGTCGCCTCCACCTGGGACGCTGCTGGAGTTTCTTGCGGTTCGACTGCTGCTGGAACGTCACTCCATCGCCTGTGCGTTGCGGGGGCGTTCGGGAGTCGGTGATCTGGCCGATCTCGCCGCCCATGTTCATCGGAACGGTTCGCGATCTCAGACTCACCGCATCGATCAGCGGGCCTATGCAGTCTTTCAGCTTGCCCAGGTTTGCGGTTGGACGTTCGACCAACTGCTGCAAATGTCGCAGCGGCAATGGAAGTGTTTGATTGAAGAGCTGGACGAGTTCAGTAGTCTTGAACGTCGTCGAATTCTCCAGTTGGGATACGAGCGACGATATGCACACAGGGCACTCGATGCGATCGCCGTGCATTCGCGTCGTCGAAGAGAGCTCAATCACCCGACCGATCGCAGCCCCGCCTTTCACGCCGTGTTCTGCATAGACGATCGTGAGGAGTCGTTTCGGCGTCATCTGGAAGAAGTGGATCCGGAATGCAGGACGTCGTCGGCGGCGGGGTTCTTCGCCGTCGCGATGTATTATCGAGGAGCCGAACAGGCTCACTACCGGCCTCTTTGCCCGAACGTGATTCAACCGCAACACTATGTTCGTGAAGAGCCTCTGTTTTCGACGATCGATGCCAGTAGAAGGCGCGCCGGTCGGCGTCGAACCCTGGGCATGCTGGCACATCACGTCAACTCCGGATCTCGGACTCTGGTCGGTGGATGGATTACGGGCATCCTCGGAGCTGTCCACGCAGTCCCGATGGTCGCCCGCATCATGGCGCCGCTGTTGACCTCGCAGATCCGCGAATCGATGAACACCTGGGTGAAGACTCCTGCGACGGAGCTTCACCTTGAGCGGACAGACGGCGAGCCCGGCAAATCACCCGAAGCACTGGGCTATTCCCTGAATGAGATGGCTTCCATTGTTGTTCGGGTGCTCGAAGATCTCGGAATGGTCGAGAATCTGTCGCAGATTGTTTTCTTCTGTGGCCATGGTTCGAGCAGCCTTAATAATCCGCACGAATCGGCTTACAACTGCGGAGCCTGCAGCGGCGGGCGCGGCGGGCCGAACGCGCGGGCCTTCGCAATGATGGCGAACGATCCACGAGCCCGGCGACTGGTCGCTGAACGGGGGATTGCTATTCCCGACGACGTTTATTTCCTCGGCGGATACCACAATACCTGCAATGATCGTGTCGAGTATTACGACCTCGATCGTCTGCCCCGCTCTCACCGCGCTCTCTTCCGTCGAATGGAGACGAGTCTCAATGAGGCTCGTGCGAGAAATGCCCACGAACGCGCGAGACGGTTCGAATCGGCTCCCGCGGATCTGACGCCCCGCGAAGCGCTCGAACATGTCGAGCAGAGGGCGGAAGATTTGTCTCAGGCAAGACCGGAGTACAACCATGCCACCAATGCTCTAGTGATCGTCGGGCGACGCGAGTGGAGTCGTGGACTGTTTCTTGATCGCCGGGCCTTTCTCACGTCCTACGATCCGAGCATTGATGATGAACAGGCATCGATCCTGAGTCGTATCCTCGCGGCGGCGATTCCGGTCTGTGCCGGAATCAGTCTGGAATATTACTTCTCCACAGTCGATGTCGAACGTTACGGCTGCGGCTCGAAGCTTCCACATAACGTCGCCTCCATGCTCGGTGTTATGACCGGAGCGGCCAGCGATCTCCGGCCAGGGCTCTCTCAACAGATGGTTGAGATTCACGAGCCGATGCGGATTCTGTTCGTCATCGAGACAACTCCTCAATCGATGCTCTCGATCATTGAGAACAATCCGGTCATCGCTCGACTCGTCAAAGGTGAGTGGGTGCATCTGGCGGTTCTTGATGCGGAGACTTCGGAAATTCAGAAGTATGAGAAGGGACGGTTCGAACCTTACCTCCCCCAGGAGAAAGAACTGCCTGAAGTGGCGTCCTCGATTGACTGGTATTTCAATCGTCGTGATCACCTCGGCTTCGCTTCAGTGACGGAGTCCACTCCGAGTGTGCGGCCTCATCTCAGTACCTACTCAGTGACCGCCGGAGGTGACGCATGACGATCGATTCTGTCTTCCAGGGCCTGGGAATCGTGACGGTTGCCGGTCCGGTCCTGTTGCTCTTTCTGCTGGGGCTTTCTGCTCTGCTGGGTATCAGACTGAACGAAGGTTTCATCTCCCGCACGACACAGCTGTCGGTGCTGGTGACGCTTGTTCCCGCCATGACGATTCTGGTTCTCATGCTCATCGTGGGAACACGATATGTACCGGTTGAGATCGGCAACTGGGTGACGATTCCCGAACAGGACTTCCATTTTCATCTGAAGTTCGTGTTCGATCGATTGAGCGTTCCTTTTCTGCTCCTCTCCTGCGTGCTTTGTGGCGTGGTGGGAACATTCACCCGCCGGTATCTGCACCGGGAGGAAGGCTACTCGCGATTCTTCCTGTTCTATGCGATCTTCTTTGCCGGAATGGTGATCTCATCGCTTGCCGCCACCATTGAGACGTTGTTTGTTGGCTGGGAGATGGTGGGGCTGTCTTCGGCTCTTCTCGTGGCGTACTTTCTGGAGCGAGAAAATCCCGTCAGGAATGGGCAGCGAATCTGGTCGATTTACCGGCTCTCGGATGCCGCTTTTCTCATCGCCGCGATTACCATGCATCACTTGACCGAAGAGGGTGACTTCGGCGGTTTGATGAGTTCCGGGATCTGGCCGGCGGGAACCGCTGCGGTCACGCCCTCTCAGGCGTTGCTGGTGGGGTCACTTCTGTTGATAGCCGCAGCCGGCAAGTCAGCTCTCTTCCCGTTTTCCGGCTGGCTGCCGAGAGCCATGGAAGGACCAACACCTTCCAGCGCCATTTTCTACGGGGCGCTCTCCGTTCATCTTGGCGCATACCTGCTGCTGCGGGTAAGCCCGCTGCTCGCTGCATCGCTGGTGCTGCAGATTCTGGTCATCTCGCTGGGGGCGGTCTCGGCCTGCTTTGGCGGAATCATGTCACGGGTTCAGAGTGATATTAAAGGCTCCCTCGCGTGTGCTTCTGTGACGCAAGTCGGGATCATCTTCATCGAGATCGGTCTCGGCCTTGAGTATCTCGCTCTGATTCACATTATCGGGCATGCCTGCCTGCGGACGCTGCAGTTGCTGCGGGCTCCCAGTTTGCTGCGTGATTACGATTCGGTTGAGAACGCCGTGGGCACCCGGCCGGTTCAGGACACCCTGTCGGTCGTGCAGATGCTTCCCAAGAGGTTCCAGCACTGGTGTTATCGCTGCGGTTTCGACCGCGGGTTCATGGACGTGGCTCTCGATGAATGGGTTGTCCGGCCTTTTCGAGCGGTCTTTCTGGGCTTCGATCATCTGGAACGTCGGATTTCCGGCTGGATGTCGAGTGAACCAGGCCCGGAAGTGGATGATGCGGACAGGCATGCGGAATCTGCGGGGAGAGCTGCCTGATGTCAGAACTGCATTTACCCTGGCTGGAACTTTCGATCGTTGTGCCGTTGATTGGCGCGGTCTGTCTGAGCCGGGTTCGTCGTGTCGAGGCGGCCCTGAAGATTGCGGTCGCCATCTGTACGATCACCTTCGCTCTGGCCTGTGGCGAGTTTATCGACTTTCTCACACTGGGGTCGTTCGAAGCTCACGATCACGTCCTGTTCAACATCCTGTTTCCGCGAGAAGTATTCGTCATCGATGAACTGAGCGCGATTCTACTACCGCTCGGAGCTTTGATTCATCTGGTGGTTGTGATGTCGACCTTGAAGACCAAAGCTCCCCGCTTTTCTCTCGGGTGGAGTCTGGTCGCCGAATCGCTGCTGCTGGCAATCTTCAGCTGCCGGGCGTCCTGGACGCTGGTTGTCTTGCTGGTTGCGTCGGTCATCCCTCCATTCTTCGAGTTGCACCAGCGCGGTCGATGCACCCGCATTTATGTTGTCCACATGAGTTTGTTTGCAGGACTTCTGCTTACGGGATGGATCCTCTTGAGTGCGACTCCAGCCGGAACTCCGCTCGCGCTTGTCCCCGGGGCCCTGCTTTCCGCGTCTGCTCTGTTACGAGCTGGCATCGTGCCGCTCCATTTGTGGATGACGGACCTGTATGAGAAAGCTGCATTTGGAACCGCGATCCTCTTCTGCGCACCATTGGTTGGGGCGTACGCCATGATGCGGCTCGTTCTTCCCATTGCTCCGGAATGGGCCTTGCAATGCATCGCCATCCTCTCGATTGTGACCGCCGTTTACGCTGCGGGAATGGCTCTGGTTCAGCAGGAAGCGCGGCGGATGTTCTGCTATCTGTGTCTCTGCCAGTCGTCGCTTGTGCTGGCCGGGCTCGAACTGGTTACGCCCATCGGGCTGACCGGAGCGCTGTGTGTATGGCTCTCGGTCGGACTTTCTCTCACCGGATTTGGAATCACGCTGCGATGTATCGAAGCGAGAATCGGTCGGGTTTCCCTGGATGAGTTCCATGGACTCTATCGTCAGATGCCGACACTCGCGGGCTTCTTTCTGTTGACCGGCCTGGCGTCCATCGGCTTTCCAGCGACGGTCGGATTCGTCGGAATGGAACTGCTGATTGAAGGCGCGGTCGATGTTTATCCGCTGATCGGCACCATGGTCGTCCTCGCGGCTGCTCTGAACGGAATCGTCGTTCTGATGGCCTACTTTCGAATCTTCACAGGACGCCAGCAGCCGACCAACATCCCCATGCATGCCCGCCCTGCCGAGCGTGTCGCTGTCCTTCTTCTCACGCTGCTGATTCTTGGTGGGGGACTGTATCCGCATCCGGGAGTCGCCTTGCGTTATCACGCAGCTCGAGAGCTGACCCAGCAACGGAACCGCCGCAATCTCTCGGATCCAGACACATCCGCTGGTTCCGAGGCCGAGCAACAGTCTCGAAACCAGAACTCGCATCGTTAACCCGTATTCTCACGACCTCACTTTCTACTCCACGAGATCTCCATGTCCAACTCTTCAATCAATCGTGAAGTTCCGCGAGGGAACGCCAGCGGCTTCATTACTTACTTCAAGCAGGATTTTCTGTCCGGGTTTCTTGTCTTCTTGATTGCTCTGCCGTTGTGCCTCGGAATTTCCGTCGCGAGTGGCTTTCCTCCCATTGCCGGGATCTTTACCGCGATCGTGGGATCGGTGGTTGCGATTTTTATCAGCGATTCCGAACTGACGATCAAAGGTCCTGCTGCCGGGCTGATTGTCATCGCGGTCGGATGCATTGAGGCATTCGGTGGTGACGGCATGATTGGCGGATGGTCGGCAGCCGATCAGGCCGCCTTCCGGGCCGCGCTTGCGGTTGGAGTCGTCGCCGCTGTGCTGCAGATTCTTTTCGGCTTTTTGCGAGCTGGTATTCTGGGCGAGTTCTTCCCGATTTCAGCCGTGCACGGCATGCTGGCCGCGATTGGTGTGATCATCATTGCGAAGCAGATCCCGGTCGCTCTCGGGGTGAGCGCTTCAGGCGAGCCATTGGAGATGTTGCTTGAGGTGCCGAAGTACGTGAGCGAGGCGAACCCGGCGATCGCCGCGATTGGTCTGGTCAGCGTACTCATCATGTTCATCTGGCCGCTGGCGGGAAGTCGCTTCGCATTTGCCAAGATGCTCCCCGCTCCGTTGATCGTACTGCTGGCAGCCATTCCGATGGGAATGGGATTCGATCTGCTGCACGAGCATTCCTACACGTTGCAGAACCATCAATACCAGTTGGGCGAACAGTATCTGGTGGCCATGCCGGATCGGGTCTTCGGAATGTTCGATCAGATCACGACACCGGACTTCAGCGTGCTGTCGCAGCCGACGGCCTGGTCGTGGATCATGATGTTCTTCATCATCGGCAGCCTGGAATCGCTGCTGAGTGCCAAAGCGGTCGATCTGATCGATCCCTGGAGACGCCGGTCGAACATGGATCGGGATATGATCGCCGTCGGAGCTGGAAACCTGTGTGCTTCGCTGGTGGGCGGACTGCCGATGATTTCGGAGATTGTCCGCAGCCGGGCGAATATTGATAACGGAGCCCGGACACGCTTCGCCAACTTCTGGCACGGAATGTTTCTGCTTGTCTGTGTCGCGCTGATCCCGATGGTGCTGCATCGGATTCCGATGGCGGCACTGGCGGCCATGCTGATCTACACCGGCTTTCGCCTGGCTCATCCCCGTGAGTTCATGAACGTGATGCGGATCGGGCGTGAGCAGTTCGTGATCTTCGTGACGACGCTCGTCGCCGTACTCGCGACCGATCTGCTGATTGGCATCGCGATCGGCATCGTCACCAAGTTCATCATTCACATGGCGAATGGCGTTCCACTGCGATCGTTCTTCAAACCGGAGATCGAAGTCGTCGAAGACGATGGCACTACGGTGCGGATCGTTGCCCGTAAGTCGGCCGTGTTCAGCAACTGGATTCAGATGAAGATTCGGATCGAACGCGAAGGACTTCTCGTCGGCAAGAATGTCGAACTCGATCTCTCGGAAACCCGGCTGGTGGATCACAGCGTGATGGACAAGTTGCACGGCCTGGAGAATGACTTCGAGCAGTATGGACTGACCTTCACCGTGCTTGGGCTTGAGTCCCATCGGCCGTTCACTCAGCACGCCCACGCGGCACGCAAACGGATCTACGCCGACAAGGTCTGAGGAACCCCAGCATTCGCGCGTCCGGTGCGTTGTGCACCGGCAGTGCGTAATCGGATTTCGACTGCTGACAAGGCGGGCCTGTCAGCGGGAGGGAATGTCTCGGCTATGTGGAACTACAGCTTGAGCAGAGGGTGGTCTCTTTCCTGAAGCGGAAACGGAACGGCTCGACTGCCCTGCACATGCGATTCGAAAACGGCACAGATCATCTCAATCGTGAGGGCGGCTTCCTGAAAGTTACAGAGTGGCTGACGGTCCTCTTCAATCGCTTTGATCAGATCCTGAGCAGCCAGCGTGTGATCGTAGATCTGTTTATGCAGACCGGGAATCGGTTCTTCGGTGTCTACCCCCGCAGTTGAGATCGGACGCCATGGTTCCGGAGAGTCGCTGGGCTGGAATGGGTTCCCGGCGATGTAATGGGCCAGCGGCAAGGCGTCGCACTGCAGGCTGATTACGCCATCACTGCCGATCAATCGGATTCCGAATCCCTGGCTGCGCGTCTGATCGTTGGCGATGGAATCGAAGTAGGCCACGACTCCATTCTTCAACAGATACCGCGCATGAATCTCGTTTCCGGCCAGCGGTCCGATTCCTTCCGCGCCCTCGTGCACATCTTCTCGGGTCACGCGTCGACCATCCTGAAGAACCACCGCTGAGCAGGTCTCGGGGGAGCCGCCGAAGTATGTTGCCAGATTCAACACGTGCGAGCCGAGTACCCACAGGTCCTCCGCTCCGCCTCGGCGATCGCCCTTGCCGCGACCACGGATTTCAAGCAGTCGCCCGATCCGGCCATCCGCGATGAGGCGTTCGACCTCCTGCAGGACCGGGTGATACCGGTTTCGATGAGCGACCGCGAGCTTCACGTTCCGCGCCTCACAGGCCCGCACAATTTCATCCGCCTCAGCAGGAGTGCGTACGAATGGCTTCTCGACGTAAAGTCCACGAACTCCGGCTTCAATGGCCGCGAGAATCATGTCCTTCCGCTGATCGACATGGCGGGGACAGATGGCGACGATCTCTGGCTTCGCGTTCTGCAACATTTCCCGGTAGTCGGTGTAACCCGCGGAAGCTTCGAGCTTCAAGCGACCGAGTTCTTTCTCCAGCCCTGCCTGGTCGCCATCAGCCACGGCGATGATTCGGGCCTGGGGGAGCCCCTTCCAGACGACGTCGAGCCCGTGGCCGAAGTTGCCCCGACCTGTATGTCCAATGACTCCGACGGTCCACGTCTTCTGCCGCTCCGGAGTGTCGGCCTCTTGAGCCCAGAGAGGATTTGCGGCCAGCAGTCCGAGGGAACAGAGCGAGAATTCACGTCGATACATGGAGCGTCCTCTTGTGTGCGAAGTCAGGTCAGGTCGGATTGAGTTTGCGTTCGATGTAGCGTTCACAGATGCGGTAATAAGTGACCATCGACTGGATATCAATCCATTCGTCGATTGCATGCAGATTGCCGACCAGCGGGCGGGACAGATTGACGGGAATATTATGGTCTCTGAAGAAACGGCTGTCGCTCCCTCCGGAGGCTTTGACGTGCCGGACGGGATTGCCGGTCAGTTCGGTTGTGATCTCCGAAAAGAGCGGGTCTGGATCGAGATGCGTCGGTTCGGCCGTCATCAGTGGTTCGAACTCGACATCCTCTCCGAGTAGTTCCCGAATTGTGGCGGTCATGCTTTCGAGCGAATGCGGCGGAGGGAATCGCACATCGATTGTCGCTTCAGCCTGATCGGGGATCCGGTTCGGAGTAGTATTCTCAGTGCCGATAATCGTGACGCAGCATGTCGGGAACCAGTGGTTGACCTGTTCTTCGATCGACTCAGTCGGCCAGTATTGGGCAAAGTGAAGCTTGAGCCGTGTGAGTCGCACCATCAGTTTCTCAACCGCATTCTCGCCGAGCCAGGGGCGGGCGCCATGAGCTTCGTGTCCGGATTGCCGCACGCGTCCATGAATGACCCCTTTCTCTTCAATGGTGATGTCATTCAGCGAACCCCCATCGGGAATTATTGCCTGGCCGCATCGGAGCCCAACGGTTTTGCAGAGATACCGCACCCCGTCGAGTCCGCCGCGCTCTTCATCGGAGGTGATCGCCAGTCCAACCGAGATCCCGGGATGGCGGGTCTGAAGGGACCGCTGTAATTCAGTCAGAATGGCGATCTGACCTTTCATGTCGCCGCTGCCGGGCCCATAGATGCGACCGTTCTCGATCTTCGATCGGTAACAGTTGTGCTGGGAATGTTCGATCACATCGAGATGGCCGCAGAGGAGGATGTCGGGAAATTGAATCCCGTCGGGACGGACGACCATCGAGCGATGGTCGTTGATCTCGTAGTAATCGATGCGGACATTGGGCAGGCTGTCGAGATGATGGGCCAGCAGGTCGAAGCAACGTCCCCGCTCTTCCGGACGGCTTTCCGTGGAGGGGATCAGAATCAGGTCTCGGGTCAGCGCGGTGAGCCTCGATTTCAATTCATCGTCGTCGATCATCAGCTGGGCCTTCTGTGTCGTTGCTCGTCGTGTTGTGGCTCTCTCGACGGGAGCGGATCGCTCCTCGGTGTCTCCGCTTGGAAATGAGTCTCTACCTGGAACGCTGCATCTCTTGAAAGGGATGGTTCCCGTCGTGACGTCCACGATTCTAGTCTCGGTCGGCGGTCCATTCGACCGGCAGATCCTGCTCGGCCAACTCCAGGAATCGATGGCATTCCTCGGTTGTCTGTCCGATGCAGAGGAACTGTCCTTTGTGGACCAGATCATCAGTGCCATAGTTCAGATTGAGTGGGATGATGCCCGCTTTTCTTCCGGGGTGAAACAGATGCCCGGGGCGTTCAAACATCTGCAGGAGTTCGGTCGATGAGATGGGAATCCTCAGTCGCAGGTTCCGCAGCAGCCACGCTCCCTGAGGGTGAAAGTGCCGAGCGAGGAGAGACGGGTAAGTCGCTCCGGTGACTCTCGCGTTGATTTCGCAGACATAAACATCGGGCTCCTTCTGCCCTTCCCGTTCAATGACCAGCCAGTCGATACTCGCTGTCCCTCGATAGCCCGTGCTGTGCAGCCAGCCGCCGGCGGCTCTGGCCTGTCGCATTGTCTCTTCCCTCAGTCCCGGGAATTCATCGAAATACTGCGGCGGCGATTCGTTGCCCTGATGAATGCTGTCATTGCTCAGAATCTGCTCCGTCATATCGTATGCGTAAACGTCGGTGTCGTTGACGAAGAGCTGAGTGCTCGGACTGTGAACCGAAGTGACACCGAGGACTTCCGGTTCGAGCCAGCCCTGGACCAGACAGGGGCCTTCATAAAAGAAGTAGTCCGGCACTTCCGGAAACAACTCGGGTTGATCCAGAGAGCGGAGCCGCAACATGCCGATTCCGGAGGCTCCAATCTGGGAGCGAAGAACGACCGCCCGATAGCCCCGTTTGGCCAGCTTGCGGGTGCACTCTGGAATTTCTGCCGCGCTGGCAGCCAGTTCGGTGTCAAACGCCGGAAGTCCCTCGCGGATGAGAAACTGATGGAGCAGCAGCTTGTTGTTTCCGTCCCGACTCGCCTCCGTCGAGGAGATCGTCGGGGAATTCAGATGCCTCGCGATGTGCGTCAGGGTATCGTCGGTAACGTAACCATCGATCCAGAGATTGTCGCCCTCGCCGATTCGCTTCAGGAACGAGGGAAGCGGTCCCTTCTCGCCGGACGCGATTTGTTTTCCGAGCGCCACGTAGTCTTTGTGCCGTAAAACATGAAGCTGCGGCAGCTTGAGCCCGAGGTCATCGCGGAGGTAACGGCAGTGGACCGGATCGGCTTCTCGTTCGAGAACCAGGAGGTTGTCCGGATGCTGAAACAGGAGATTCAGAATCGATACCAGCCGCCCACTGTAGGAATCGATCTCGCCGACTTCTTTCCTCAGCGAATCTGTCTGAGCCTCGTTCCCGTAGAAGAGTCCGAGCAGATTGGCAAAGAATGCGACCCGGCGATTCCACAGCGGCGGGAGCTCGCCATAAGTGTCAATGAATCCGACTTCTTCAGCGTCTTTCGTCACGGCTGCGGTCACTCCTCGAACTTCGATGCATGGGGACGGCTTCCGCCGTCCCGCCAAGTCATTTCAGTTTAGCGACTTCTCGCACCATGCAAGCTGAGTTCCGCATCGGATCATTTCTGCCTTGCCTGCTCCAGCATTCTGCGGACGCGGTCCTGTTCCTGAGCAAGTGCAGCGGGCGGGACGGGCATCGGTTCGAAATCGGGTGAAGCGGCGACCTTCTCCTGCGGAGGAACTGTTCGCCATCTCAAGTTCCGAAACCAGACATCCTGGCCGTGGTCCTGCAGCCAGAGTTGCCCATCGCGAGCGGACAAATCGCCGCCGCGAATTCGCAGAAGCTCCACATACTTGGCCCAGCGGGGATCGTTGTAGTCGAAGTCGAGAACCTTCTCTCCGTTGAGCCAGTGCTGAATGACAGAGCCTTTGCAAACGATTCGGGCGGTGTTCCACTCACCGAAAGGACGGGTGGCATCCTTCGAAGGAGCCATGCAGAAGAACAGCGAAGCCGCCGCCTGTCGTGGGTTCTCTCCATAAGGACTATGAACATTATCGAGGACCTGATACTCAACCTGAGCCGGGCGGTAATAGACGCCGCTGTTGCAGCCCTTCGAGACCTTCCAGTCAAAACGCAGTTCGAAGTCATCGGGGACCGTGGCGGTTTCGTAATAAAGAGAGCCGCCATTGCGATAACGGTAGAACGCCCCGTCTTCGATCTTCCAGTTGCCCTCGTGCCTCCAGCCATCGAAGGACTTCCCATCGAAAAGATAGGCAAACCCCAGCTTCTTCTCTTCGTCGGAGAGCGAATGCGCTGAGGTCGTTGCTTCGGCCTTTTTCCCGGCCAGCGGCCGACTGATCAGCATTTTCAGCTTTGAGTCCTCCGACGTCAGTTTTCCGGCGAGGATATCTTGTTCCGTGAAACGAGCGAGCAGGATCTCTCCATCTTTGGCGCGGTTACGATCGTAGGAGATGTAGATGGTTCCGTCAGGAGCCTGGAAGCCGTCGGGATAAGAGATGCCTCGTCGCTCGTCGATGACGAGGCCCCCATCCCATGAGCGCCCATCGTCTTCGGAAAGCCAGGCGGAGAGCTGGACGCGACCCTGATGGGAATCAATCTTGTCCCCGTGTTTGATCAGGAGCAGACGTCCGGAAGCCAGACGGCGGACATGAAAACGGGCGTTCGGCTGAGCGATGCCGGAGGGCACGGTGGGCTCCGACCAGGTCGCGCCAAGATCTGTCGATTCGCTCTGCATAATTCCTTTGGCGGTTCGGGCCAGCATCCAGAGAGAGCCGTCTTCCCGTTCAACGATCATGTGTTCGTGCCAGTCGGGGTTCGGAAAACGAACGCAGCCGCGACGTTCCCAAGTCTCTCCCTTATCGCTTGATACGAAGACATTGGCTCCGCGAAATGGATCAAGTTCGCGGAAGCAGTCTTTGAAGGGACCGAAGCCGTTCCGCTGATCGAGAGAGATTGGCAGCATCCATTCGCCGTTGGAGAGCACGGTTGGCTTATTGAGCGTGACGCCGTGCCAGATGCGTCGCGGTTCCGACCATTCCGGCGTTTCGGCATCGGGATTCTCACAGATCGTGGCCCAGACGCCGGCTCGTCCGTCGAACATGCCGATGGATTGATCGAAGATCAGCCAGAGGCGGCCGAGCGGATCGGTCCAGAGATTGCCGACCAGCGTGCTGCGATCCATCGGCAGTTTGTCGGAATGAGTATCAATCACGAGCCGAGGCTTCGACCAGGTCTCGCCATTGTCATCGCTCGTGGCGAGGACGAAGAAAGCTTCCGGGCTGTCGCCGCCCGCAACCCAACAGGCCCACAAACGCCCTCCGGGAGTGCGATCGATCCCGATCGTCATGCCGTAGTCGAGTTGATCGTAGTCGTACTCGGGCAACGGCGAGGTGTTCAACTCCGGTGTTTCCAGAGCGTAGTCCGCGATTCGTCGCATCTCTTCTACGGACCGGTCTGGTTCCGCAGCTGTACAAATTTCGGACGTCAGAAATACGAGAGAAGCAAAGAGAGTGAGGTAGCGCATCATGGTGTCTTACAATCTTGAGGCGAATTCAGTTCGAGGTGGGTTCTACATAATCGGAGCTGGCGGTGAGATCGTCGGATTTTACATTAATGAACCAGCCCGAAGTTCCGTCAGGCAGTTCAGCCGACGCAGTCCAGTTCTGGCCAGACTGCTTCAGCTGAGCCGGTGTCTGCTTCCACTCCCGGTTCCCGGTGAAGCCGGTGTCTGTCGTGGAAACGAGAACGGCAGATGACAGAGATCGGGAGGTCTGAAAACCGACGGTCACGCGATTGCCATTCTGAGCGGTCTCCGTTTGCCGGATCCACGGAGCTTCATCCTTCACGACGGCCTTCGCGAACGCGTAGCTGTCCGGCGGATTCCATCCGGCCGGATGCGAGTGGCCCATTCCTGGAATGAGCGAGACCATCCGCGGTCCGGGAGCTGAGCGATAGCACGCAGCCTGTGCGTCGAGCGGGAAATGGTTATCGAGCGGCCAGGAGAGCCAGAGAACGGGCATCTTCACGCGGTCCATGCGAACCATCGGATCCCAGACCTGACGGTACTGCTGATTGGGCCCCAGTGCAGCTCCCCAGTGGTTTCCGGCGTTAAACAGACGGCCGCAACCGTAGATGGGGATGGCGAAGGCGAACCGGGAGTCGATTCCGATTACAGTGCTCGTCACAACTCCTCCCCAGGAAATGCCGGCCAGGCCAATTTGATCGCCATTGACTTCCGGCAGGGACTGCAGCAGATTCCGAGCGAGAACAGCATCGGCGACGGCGTGATAGATCCACTGATCGGCGAGCGGCTGGTCGGCATCCGAGAAAATTCCGAGCCGCTGAGGTCCCGGCCATTCGTGCTGTTCCCAGCGAGAACCTCGGCGTCCCGGATTCATGGGGACATCCGTCTGGCCTTCGACGTCAATGCTGATCGCCGCAAAGCCATGGGCGTTCCATTTCTCAACCCATTCCCGGTACGCGGTCCCTCCACCTCCGTGGACCAGGACGATTCCCGGGACTTTCTTCGAGGTGTCTTCAGGCATTCCGAGCCAGGCGAAGACCCGGGTTTCTTTCCCCTGCCACGGAAGAGCGTCATAGAAAATCGCTCGGACACGTTCCGTTCCTTCGAAGCCCTCTGCTGGATGAACCTGCGGAACGGCACCGATCTCTCCCAGTTCAAGCACCCGCTGTCGTTGCTCGGCGAAGTCTCCTGCTGAGGCTGTTAACGAAGCAGCCAGGCAGGTCGCGAAGATAGATAGCACGAACAAGAGAGGTTTAGTCATTGTTGAACCGCCGACAAAGTGAGAAATCAATTGGAAGTCGCGTCGACTCTAAGACGAAGAGTTTCTTCAAACCAGTTGGAGACCTGGTCCCGATAGGGACTTTCGACGAGCGGCCAGCGATCATTGTGTGGGTGACACACGAGATCGTTGGGGATCTCTGGGAAGATTGACCGCATATCGATATCGAGAAAGGTGATCTTCGTGAGCGGAATTCGTCCGTTCAGAAAGCTGGCAATCCGGCTGGTGCCTCCATTCTGGCAAATCAGGACCGGGCGATCGCCGATTCGTTGTAGGCGCTTCGTTGCGGCTGCCTGATACTGTTCCACCGGCCAGCCCCAATCGGTGCTCTTCCAGCCACGGACACCGTCATAATGATCGTGCGTGATGAAGCCGGTCCAGAGTTGAGCGATCTCCTCATCGTGCAATCCGATGAAGTTCACCGCGATTGCCCCCCGGGAGAAGCCGCAAAGGAATACGGCCTCAGGATCCCCGTGATACTCTGCACAGACAGACGGTACAACCTGTTTCGCGTAGTCAACAGTGGCCTCGATATCGCCCCACCACGTGCGTGCGTTTGCCTGACGGTCGGGAGAGACGAACGGCAGTGTGACCCAGAGGAATCGCCCCTTCGTCAGCCCGAAGCCGAGTGCGGCGTCTTCCATCTCTCCGGTCGAACCAGCAGCAGGAAAGTGATTCCCGGTGTACTCCACGATCACGGGCCAGCTGCGATTAGCATCGTCAGTCCAGTCGTTCGGCAGATAGAGCATGTGATGGACGGTTGTGTCGTCATACTCGTCCAGCGCTACGGCAACTCGTCTGCCGGCCGCCGGAGGCCCTGATTGCGTTTGGGGAAGGCGCAACTCGTCCCCTGTCGCGGCTGATGTCGCGAATCCAAGCAGCAGGAGAATCAGCCCTCGAACACTCACTTCAAATCTTTCTCGCAGTCCGGATCCGTCGGGACGGCGGGGCCGGTCTCATCGACAGGAGAAGTAAACAGGTATCGCCAGACAGGCTCGTGGAGCATGTCGCCGCTGGCCGTTTTCGCGGCACTTCGTCCCGGTACAACCATCGAATGGGCCCGTCGGGAATCGTTGTTGACGTCCACGGTTGAGAGCAGCCGGCGTGAGTGGCCGTAGGGAGGCTTCGAATCCTCAACGACCACGAGAGGGCCGAATTCATGAAGTTCGAGCAGTTCCCAGGAGCGGCAGTAGTGGTCTCCGGTCCATCCACCATCGAGAACATGGGTAAAGCCAAAATAGCGATTGGCGGGTGTCGCCGAAGGAAACGCCTGCCAGCTTTCGAATTGGTCCCGGGGGCCTGAGAACATCACGACACGGGCCACACTTTGATGTTTGGCGAAGCGGGCCGCGGTGGTGGAACCGTGAGAAATTCCGCACATGATAACCTGGTCCCATTTGAGGGACGCTTCATCATCCGTCAGAAACTGGTTCCATTGCCCTTGAGGATTCTCGCGAGCCAGCCATTTCACGAACTGGAGTGATCGCTCCATCATTCCGTCCGGCTGAGCAATATCCACCAGCGGACTGTGATCCTGTCCCGTTGCTGCTTCGAGTCGAATATCTCCCAGAGCCTTTCCGCTGTCCCGTTCATCGGCCGGGATGGTTCCGAACCAGCCGTTGGCGTAATGCACCTGAATGGCGTGCAGGCCGTAGCTGCTGAGCCGGTCGAACAGTCCCTGGTTGTGGCCCATCAGCCAGATAACAAGCTGTCGTCGAGACGCGACGGAGGTATCGACGGCTGCATGCTGGAGATCCGCAGGCTTCCCCTGATTATCGAAGACGAACCGCAGTTTCGGGTACTCGCGGGCTCGAGAGTCGATCTCGCTGGCGCGGGCCGTGAGGTTGTACTTCTGCGGGCGGGGATCGCGAGCTGTCTCCTCGGCGATAAGCTGGAACGCTGGCCCCAGCAGGAACGTGAACAAAATGAATGAGAAGAATTGGACTGACTTTTGCATGCTTCGGAACTTATGTTTATGGGATCAACTGAAGGAACGCTCAAATCGGTGTTCGCTTATTGTTTCGAGTTTGTCCAGTCTTGAGAAGGGAGGGACAGAAAACGGATCGAACGCGCGTGGACTGGAGTCCTCGCTGATTGAAGTGACAGCAGAACATCTTGACAACCGTTGGCGCACAGTTCTGATAAATAATCAGTTTGACGACAAAGGGAAGCTCTTCCCGAAATCGTTGAAGGCCCTGACATTCCGGCGAATTGAATGGCCCGATCGATTTGATCTGACTACAATCCAGGGCCCTGAAAGATTCCTTAAGGTTATATGCCGTGTCCCCAGTCGCGATTTGGAACCAACTACGTGGTCGTCCGCGAGTATTTGGATACGGCATTGCATTCGTCAGCAGTATTCTGGCCGCGATTCTCGGCGTTCTGATACATCGCTATCTGACGACTCAGGTTGTTTTCTCGACCTTCTTCCTGTCTGTGGTCCTCTCCGCATGTTACGGCGGGTTTGGCCCGGGTCTGCTGGCGATTGTGCTCGGATCTTTTTCGGCACTCCAGTTCATTCTGACGCCCGAAGGGCCGCTGTTCTCGGTTTCATCCGCGGAACAGGGACGACTGACGATCTTTATCCTGCTGAGTCTGATGACGACCGCGATCATCTGCTGGACGCGGTTCCGTTTCTATCTGGCGGCACTGGATAAGGAACGGCTTTCAGTGACTCTGGCCAGTATCGCCGACGCGGTAATTGCGACCGACGCCAGGGGAGCGGTTTCGTTCCTGAACCGGAACGCTGAAGAACTGACCGGTTGGACACTCGAAGAGGCAGCCGGAAAGCCGCTGGATGAAGTTTTCCGGATCATCGATGAGTCAACCGGCGAAGGTTCCCTCCCCTCTTCCGAGCAAGGCCAGAGTACCGACTCGTTCGCCGGGCTGCATGCGCGAACGTTGTTGATCGCCCGCGATGAGACGACTCGGCCCATTCAGCATACCGTGGCGCCGATTAAGGATCGGACGAACTCCGAAATCGGTCTGGTCTTTGTGTTTCGTGATATCACGATGAAGAGAGAGGCCGAGCGAGCGGCCGCCGAGCAGGCGCGTCTGCTCAAGTTGCGAAGTGGCCTCGGGGCCGTGCTCGCTCAGGAGTTGTTACTGCCGGAGGCGCTGCAGAAGTGTGCGCAGCTGATCGTCGATCATCTGGAAGTGCAGCAGGTCGACATCTGGTGCTTTGATTTCGCGACCGGGCTTCTGGAACTGACAGCCAGGGCTGGTCTCGGAAGCGATTCGGGATCGGAGTCGCTTCGACTGTCACCCGGCGAGTCACTGATCGGTAAGATTGCTCGATCACGAAGCCCACGGTTTCTCTCGCACGCTCCGGACTCCTCTTCCGAAACAGGCGACCAGGTCGCTCAGGATGCGGCTGCGTTTCTCGGGTATCCCCTGTTCATCGAAGATCGGGGGCTCGGCGTTCTGACGCTGTCCACAAATCGCCCACTTTCGCACACCGTGAAGGAAAACATTCCGCCGTTAACGGAGAGTCTTTCACAATTTCTGGAACGAAAACGTCAGGAAGAAGCTTTACGGAACAACGAGAAACTGCACCGGACCCTGGCTGAACTGGCCTCAGACTACGGCTGCATCGGACGAATTCATCCCGATGGGCAGGTCGAAATTGAATGGGTGACCAGCGGGTTCCAACGGGTCACCGGCTACACGCTTGATGAGCTGAATGCGGCGGGGGGCTGGCAGATTCTGGTTCCCGAAGACCAACTCAAATCGGTCGAGGTGAGCATCGGGCAGTGGCTCGAGCATGGTGTTCACCGAAGCGAAACCAGCATCATCACTCGCGAGGGCAACACGCGGCACGTCGAATACTTTGGCCGAGCGGAGCGGGACGCGAAAAGCGAAGACGTTCGCGTGTATCTGGCCGCACGCGATATTACCGAGTCCAGGATTGCTGCTGAGAAGTTCAGACAGCAGCAGGAATGGTTCGAGGTGACTTTGTCCAGTATCGGCGACGCCGTCATTGCCACCGATGAAAACGGAGCAATCACCTTTCTAAATCGGGTTGCCGCTCGTCTGACAGAATGGTCGAAGGAGGAGGCCCTGGGGCGACCGTTGCGGGACGTGTTCAACATTCTGCACGAGGGAACGCGGGAACCCGTTGAAAACCCTGTCGAGAAAGTCTTACGGAATGGAGAGATCGTCGGTTTATCGAACCACACGATTCTCGTCACAAGATCGGGCTCGGAGTTCCCGATTGATGATGGAGCCGCTCCAATTCGCGACAACAGTGGAGCGATCATCGGCGTCGTGTTGATTTTTCGGGACATGACCGATCGACGGGAGGCCGAACGGCAGATTGCTAATCGCGACTGGCGCTATCGTATGATCAGCGACGCTTCCCACGATGTGATTTGGGACTGGGATCTCAAGAAGCACCAGATTACGTGGAATGACAGCGTTAAAAATCGTTTCGGATATGAAACCGTGGAGTCATCGTTGGACTGGTGGGCCGAACGGGTTCATCCCGATGACCGCGACCGCGTCGTCGACGGACTGGAAAGTGTGATCCAATCCAATGAGGAAAAGTGGGTCGACGAATATCGCTTCCAGCGATCCGATGGAACCTACGCATACATCATCGATCGAGGCAAGGTGCTCCGCAACGGGGATGGCGAGGGCTTACGAATGGTCGGCTCCATGGTCGACCTGACTGATCGGCAGGAAGCCGAGAATCGGTTACGGGAAAGCGAAGAACGCCTCCGTTTGGCTGTTGAATCGACACATATTGGCACCTTTGATTACAGCCCTTTGACCGGCGAACTGGAATGGTCCGACCGCTGCAAGAGTGCATTGGGAGTGCCGATCGATGAGGACGTGAATATCGACATCTTCTTCGAACGTCTGCATCCAGACGACCGGGAACAGGTAGAGCGAAAGCTCCAGGAGGCTCTGGACCCCAACGGAGATGGCCGGTACGCCGCGGAGTATCGTTCGGTCTGGCCCGATGGAACGATTCGCTGGATCGATGCCCAGGGACAGGCTTTCTTTACTGAGGAAGGTTCCCGTCGCGTCGCCTGTCGACTGATTGGAACCGTGCTCGACACGACCGAACGGAAGAAAGCCGAGGACGATCTCAAGCTCAGCATGGAGCGGTTCCGCAACCTGGCCGACAGCATTTCGCAGTTCGCCTGGATGGCCGATGAGACCGGCTACATCCATTGGTACAATCAACGATGGTTCGAGTATACCGGCACGACTCTGGAAGAGATGGAGGGCTGGGGATGGGACAAGGTTCATCATCCCGACTTCGTCGAAGAGGTGACCGAACGGTTTCAGGCCGCGTGTCAGTCAGGAACTCCCTGGGAAGATACGTTCCCGTTGAAAGGCCGCGACGGGAAGTTCCGCTGGTTTCTCTCCCGAGCCATGCCGATCAAAAACGAGGACGGTCAGATCATTCGCTGGGTGGGCACCAATACCGATGTCACGACTCAGATGGAACTTCAGGATGAGCTCCGCAGCATCGCCGCCAAGTTGTCGGAAGCCGATCGACGAAAGGACGATTTCCTGGCGACACTGGCTCACGAACTGCGGAATCCGCTGGCTCCGATTCGGACGGGCCTCGAGGTGATGAAGCACACCCAGGGCGATGCGGAGACGCTCGAAGAGGTTCGCAGTGTCATGGAGCGACAGACGCACCAGTTGATTGTACTAGTCGATGATCTGCTGGATATCTCGCGGATTACTCGGGGGAAACTCGAGCTGCGGAAATGTCGCGTCAATCTGAATGAGGTTGTGAATAGTGCCGTTGAAGCATCAAGCCCGCTGATCGATGACAACCTGCATCAACTGGAGGTGATCCTTCCTGATGAGCCGATCACAATCGAAGCCGATCCGCATCGGTTGGCCCAGGTCGTTTCCAATCTGCTCAATAACGCCGCGAAGTACACAATTGACGGTGGCACGATTCGCCTCAGTATTGAGAAGCTCGAAGAGCACGTGCTGATTTCGGTGGCCGACAACGGAATCGGGATTCCCTCCGAGATGACGCATCAGATCTTCGAGATGTTCGCCCAGATCGACCGTCCGATGGAAAAGGGTTATACGGGGCTCGGAATCGGTCTGACGCTCGTGAAATCCCTTGTGGAGATGCATGACGGGACGATCGAGGTCCAGAGCGATGGCCTCAATCAGGGCAGTCAATTTCGTGTCCGTCTCCCCTTGGGAACACCGCGACCTGACTATAATGGGGAGCAATCTTCCGAGGAGGAAAAAGAGCCACCCAGTCCGACTCTTCAGAAGATTCTCGTGGTCGACGACAACAAAGCCGCCGCGGACCTGCTGGCGATGATCGTGAGGATGCTGGGGCACGAAGTCCGTATCGCGAATGATGGCCGGGAGGGTGTCGATGCGGCACGTGAATTTCGTCCCGACGTAATACTGATGGATATCGGGATGCCAAGAATGAACGGGTATGAAGCAGCCCGTTTGATCCGCAATCAGGAGTGGGGGGATGACATCCATCTCGTCGCTCTCACCGGATGGGGACAGGATGAAGATCGACGGAGAACGCAGGATGCGGGCTTCGACCATCATCTCGTCAAACCCGCCGAACCCGCGGATTTGTTGAAGGTGCTTGCAGAAGGAAGGCCGGAGACGAAGTGATGTCGGATCAGTCTGCGTATCGAACACAACCTGAAAGTGATTGCTACTTCGCTGGTGACGGCGAGATGGCTGAACGGATCAACGGCCTGGATTGGGCGACCACCTCGCTGGGACCGATTCCTGACTGGCCGATCTGTCTGAAGAACGCTGTGCAATTGATGCTGACCTCCCGGTTTCCGATGTTCGTCTGGTGGGGAGACCGTCTGCTCAATTTGTATAACGATGCTTATGCTCCTATTCTCGGGGAACGGCACCCTGCCGCTCTGGGAGGCATTGCACCCGATATCTGGTCGGATATCTGGTCGATTATCGGTCCGCAGGCCGACTTCGTAATGAGCGAACGCCGGTCCACATGGAACGAAGAGCTGCTGCTCGTGATGCAGCGGAACCAGTTTCGTGAGGAAACCTACTTCACGTTCTCATACAGTCCACTGATTGATGACGAAGGGAATGTCGGCGGGATCTTCTGTGCCTGCACGGAGGACACGCAGCGGGTTCTGGCCGGCCGGCGGCTGCAGACGCTGCGACATCTGGCCGAACGAACCGGGACTGAGAACCAGTCCCAGGAGGACGCCAGCCGGTTTGCCGCGACAGCGCTGGCTCGCAATCCGCACGATCTTCCCTTCGTGCTGCTTTACCTGCTGGATGATCAGAAGCGGGCGCGACTTGCGGGCTCTTGTGGTCTTCTACCAAACGATGCGGTCTGTCCGCAGATCATCGACCTGGAGCACGATCAGACTCCGTGGCCTTTTGTCGAAGTGCTCGAAACGGAGCAGCCTGTCGAAGTCGGAAATCTTTCCGAACGATTCGGTCCGCTCCGCTGTGGCGTCTGGCCGGAGTCTCCAGAAAATGCGTATGTGATGCCGTTGTCCAACAACCGGCTGATGGGTTTCCTTGTGACCGGAATCAGTCCGTATCTGGAGTTTGATCGAAACTATCAGACATTTCTGCAGCTTACCGGCCGGCATGTCGGCATGGCGATTGCCAATGCGGAGGCTCATGAAGAGGAGAAACAGCGAGCAAAGTCACTGGCCGATCTCGATATCGCGAAGTCGCGATTCTTCTCCAACATCAGCCACGAGTTCCGCACGCCTCTCGCCCTGCTCCTCAGTCCGCTGGAGGATGTGCTGAAGATGCAGTCAGAACAACTCACCTCCGAGCAGTCGCAGTTACTCGATACGGCTCATCGCAATGCCTTGAGGATGCTCAAGCTCGTCAATACCTTACTCGACTTTTCTCGGCTGGAAGCAGGTCGAGTTCAGGCGACATTCCAACCGACCGACCTGGCCAAATTCACGTCCGATCTGGCGAGCAACTTTCGATCAGCCTGCGAACGGGTCGGGCTTGATTTGAACGTGGACACCGCCCCCCTTGCCGAGCTGGTCTATGTCGACCGTAAGATGTGGGAGTCCATCGTTCTCAATCTTCTCTCCAATGCGTTCAAGTTCACAACCCGCGGGGAAATCAACGTTGTGCTCGAAGCAGACCGGGAGAGCGTCGTGCTTGCTGTTCGCGATACCGGGTGCGGCATCGCTGAGCACGAAATTCCGCACCTGTTCCAGCGGTTCCATCGCATCGACGAGACACGCGGGCGAGTTCAGGAAGGTTCGGGGATCGGCCTGGCGCTGGTGCACGAACTCGTGCTCATGCATCAGGGGACAATCGAAGTCGAAAGTGAGCCTGAAAAGGGGACGACGTTTACGGTCCGCCTCCCGGTCGGTAAAGAGCATCTTCCAGCCGACCGGCTTCAGGGAGGCGGCGAAGATGCGACCCTGTCGGTATCATCGGACCACTTCGCCGAAGAGGCGCTTCGCTGGATCGCGGAAGACGAGATCGAGGATCCAGCCGAGGAAGATCCTTACCTCAACAGGGGGACGCTGCCTCGGATTCTGATCGTCGACGATAATGTCGATATGCGACGTTACCTCTCGCGGTTGCTGCAGGCTGACTACGAGCTGATCATAGCCGATGATGGTCGCGAAGCGCTGGAAAAGGCGGTCTCGGAGTCGCCCGATCTGATTCTCGCCGACATCATGCTGCCGGAGATGGATGGATTCAAACTTCTGCGGGCGTTGCGGGACGATCCGCGCACGAAAGTTCTTCCGATTCTGCTGCTGTCAGCGCGAGCCGGTGAAGAAGCCCGTGTTGCCGGGATTCGCGCGGGAGCAGATGACTATCTGACCAAACCGTTCGCCTCGCGCGAACTGCTGGCCAGCATCTCGACTCATCTGACATTGGCCGACATTCGACGCGAAGCCGCCGAGTCAATCCGCGAAAGCGAAGCCCGCTTTCGCAATATGGCCGACCATGCGCCGGTCATGATCTGGGTTCGGGACGATGAGGGACATTGCACCTATCTGAATCGACTCTGGTATGAGTTCACGGGATCGTCTCCCGAAGAGGGTCTCCCCGTTGACTGGACCGCCCTCATTCATCCTGAGGATCGTCAGTCGAATC
Source organism: Rubinisphaera margarita (assembly GCF_022267515.1). Lineage (NCBI taxonomy): Bacteria > Pseudomonadati > Planctomycetota > Planctomycetia > Planctomycetales > Planctomycetaceae > Rubinisphaera > Rubinisphaera margarita. The sequence continues at coordinate 858,014 of NZ_JAKFGB010000012.1, forward strand.
GTCATTCGTTCACCGCCGCTCTGGAAGAGCGTGACCCGATCCGGCTTGAGTATCGCCTCAAACGACATGATGGCGAGCATCGCTGGGTGATTGATGCCGCTTCACCGCGGTTCAACTCAGAAGGCAAATTTCTCGGTTACGTCGGATCGATCATCGACATTACGGATTTGAAAGCAGTTGAGTCCGAACTCCGCGAATCGGCGCGTCGTAAGGATGATTTTCTGGCGATGCTGGGCCACGAACTCCGTAATCCTCTCGCGCCGATCCGCACGGGGCTCGACTTTCTCGCGGTGGAAGGGGATCCCCGCAATGAGCAGATGATCCAGCTGATGCAGGAGCAGATGGAGCACCTCGTGCGGCTCGTGGACGATTTGCTCGACGTTTCCCGGATCATGCGGAACAAGATCGAGCTGCGACGGGAACCGGTCCGCATTCAGGAGGTTGTCAGAAAATCGATTGATGCGGTTCGCCAGTTGATTGATCGTGAGAATCAGCAGCTGACAACGAAGATTTCGGACGAACCCCTCTGGCTGAATGCCGATCCCGTCCGCATTGTGCAGATTCTGGAGAATCTGCTCAACAATGCCTGTAAATACACTCAGTCCGAGGGGCAAATCGGCGTTTCCGTCTGGTCGACTGACGCAGAAGTCTACATCTCGGTGAAAGACAATGGCGTTGGTATTGATCCCGAACTGATGCCGACTATCTTTGAAGCATTCACCCAGTCTTCGCGTTCTCTGGACCGCTCGCAGGGAGGACTGGGAATTGGTCTGACTCTTGTAAAGCGGCTCGTCGAAATGCACGAAGGAACCATCACCGTCGAAAGCGCAGGTTCGAATCAGGGAAGCACGTTCACGGTGCAGTTTCCCAGAATCGACAGCCCGGAACAGAAGAGCGACATGCCCGATACTGGCAACACGAGCGAAGCAAGACGAATTTTGGCTGTCGACGATAATGTCGGAGCCGCGTGGCTGTTATCCAAGCTGCTCGGCAAGCTCGGAGACCATGAGGTGGAGACGGCTCACGACGGTCCGTCCGTGCTGGAGAAAGTGCCGGAATTCAAACCCGACATCATCCTGCTCGACATCGGGCTTCCCGGAATGAATGGGTACGATGTCGCCCGGAAACTGCGTGAAGACCCGGCCAACGACCATATTCTCCTCGTCGCCCTCACTGGCTACGGCCTGGAAGAGGACCGGCGCAAATCAGAGTCTGCGGGGTTCGACGAGCATCTCGTCAAACCCCCTTCTCTCGATCAGATGAAAATGATTCTGAATCACGCCAAACTGCAGCGTGAATCAGACTAGAGCAGTTCACTTAATGGTGTAGCCGTTCCGTCCGCATAAGTTGCCGTCGTTTAAGGCGAGAACTCGATTCTATGCGGACGTACGGTCGAGCGATTCGCTCTAGAAGTCGGCTTCACCTGGGCAGCGGCTGACCGGTCTGCAGATAGGCGAACAGATCCCGAATCTGCTGCTCGGACAGCTTGTCGAGCAATCCTTCGGGCATCAGTGATTTCGGCTGACGAATCATCTCTTCGATGTCTTCCCGCGCGATCGTCACGTCCTGACCATCGGCTCCCCGCAGAACCACGACATGTTCATCCTGATCGACGAGGAAGCCGGTCGTGACTCGTCCATCGATGTCGAGCACCAGATAGTTTTCGTACCCCTCCCGAATCTCGGCACTGGGGTTGACGACGTTGATGACCATTCGCAGGCGGTCATCCCGCTTGTACTGGGTCAGTTCCGGCCCCACTCGTTTGCCGTCGGTGAAGAGAACGTGACACTTCGCACACGTTTCCATGTACACGTCGCGCCCGCGATAGAGGTCTCCTGGCTCACCACTCAAGACCTGTTCGACATGAGCAATCTGCTGCTGGATCTGTTCGCTGGAGGCATCCTGCAACTGTTGCCAGTACTTGCCGATGATCCGGTCGATCTCGGAGTCCTGGTGAATCAGCATCTTACGGACAGTATCAGTCGGCAGATCCGCCGGGGCGATCTTTCCTGCATCAACAGCCGCGAGAAGATCTCTGCTCCACTCGGCTCGGCTGACCAGCAGAGTTTCCGCAACCTGACGCGGCTCGCGTTCCAGTGAAGAAAGGCGGGCAAGTACAATCTCACCGATGCGATCGTCTGCATAATTACGCAGAGCCGAGAGCAGACCAATCTGCAAACTCTCATCGGACGTCGACTGCATCAGCGAGAGCAGACTGGCGAGAGCGCGGGGGTCTCTCAACTCTCCCATCACTGCGACAATGTCTTTCAGTTCGTCGGCTTTGGAGCTTGGGTCTGCCAGACTGGACAGCGCCTGGTTCATGGCTTTCTCGTCACCCATCCGCATCCTCAGAACGATCGAACCGCCTCCAGAGGCCGTCAGCTCTTCGGCGAGTTCTCGCGGGATGTTACTCAGCGAACGCCCGCGATAAGCTTCTTCAAAGCCGCTCAACAACTGTTGACGAGGAGCTTCGGCATCGGTTTTCTTTAACAACGTGACACATGCCTGCAGATCGGCTCGTTCTCCGGCGAGAGCGTAGCGTTTCATCAATCGAGAAAGCAACGAGCTGGTTACGAGCGGCTGCTGTGCGAACTGTGGATCATCGAACATTTGCAGGATCTCGGCCCGATGGCTCTCCGCGAATCGTTCGATTCCCCACCAGATCAACAGTGGGACATGCGGGTCGTCGACATCCTCGTCGTGCGTATAAAGCGCTTCGAGAATTGGAATCGCCTGTTCTCCCGTCAGCCGCTTGGCTGTGGAGGCGAGCTGACTGCGCACTTCGACATTCGGTTCTTTCTCCGCCAGATCGATCAGGCGGCTTGCGAGCTCGGTTGTCAGATTGCCTTCGTCGCCGAGTAGTCGAACCGTCCAGAGTCGCACATACGGATCGGGATGTTCCAGCGTGTCCCGGGCAACAGCTTCATTCAGCCCCTGAGTCAGATTCAGAGCCCAGAGAGCTTCAAGGGCAAGTTGCGAATCGCCGGTCTGAATAAGCTTCTTGAGTCGTGGGACGATACTGGGATCCTTGCGGTCTCCGATCATTCTCAATGCGGTCTGCCGATACCACTTGGCGGGATGCGACAGAAGGTCAACGAGCTCATCGGTCGTTTTCTCGTTCAAGTTGAAGACGGGATACTGATAGCCCTCTTCGGCGCGGAGTCGATAAACACGGCCGGTGTCGGGATCGACCTGTCCCTGGTAGTGCTGACCGTGGGCGATGAACTCCTCGTAGAAGTCGCCGATATAGACCGCTCCATCAGGCCCGGTTCGCAGCACAACCGGTCGAAATCCAAGATCGGTACTGCGAAGTGGCTCCTCGACGTCGCGCGTGCGGAACGTCGAACCGTGAGAAGTCATTTCGGTCAGATAAGCGTTCTGATGCAGCGGATCGACTGAGACCAGTTTGTCCAGAAAGCGATCCGGCATGCCGGTTTCTTCATAGCGGACCACGGTGTGATTGAATCGGGGCGTCTCTGGCGAATGCTCCATCTTCTCGAGCGTGCCGAAGGTATAGGGATTGGAAGCGGGACCGTACTTCGCTCCCCCCTTGGGATAATAGGCTCCCTGCACATTGTGGACGGCACGGGCGTTGCCGACGTTCTGTCCGCAGAAGAGCCGCCCTTTCGCATCAAAATCGAAACCGAAGGCGTTGTAGCCTCCCTCAGTGAAGAGCTCAATGCGTCTCGTCTCGGGATGGTAGCGAATCGTGGTTTTCGCTTCGCAGTAGATCGCTTCGTTCGGCTTCATTTCCGGTGTGCGGAGGTTCGACGAGACAGTACTGCCCTGTACGAAATAGAGCCAGCCGTCCGGTCCCCACCGCAGAGCATTCGGCACGGAATGCGTGTCCTGCATACCGAAGCCTTCGACGTGAACAACAGGATCGCCGTCGGGGACATCATCGAGATCGGCATCGGGATAGAACATCAGGTAAGGCGGGTTCATGACCCAGAAGCCTCCACGGCCGTGCGCAACGGAAACCGCGATATTAAGGTCATCGAGGACGGCTTTGTGACTGTCAAACGTCCCGTCGCCATCGGTGTCTTCGTGAACCGAAATTCGATCCATTCCCTTGAAGTGATTCGGTGGCGGAGGAGAGAGTTTGTCGTAGACGGCCCGGTAGTACTGATCGCGGCTGATGATCTTGATGCCGGCTGGAAACGGATACTGCCGATACTCCGTCACCCAGAGGCGTCCCCGTTCGTCGAAAGTCATTCCGACGGGCTGAGCAATCTCTGGTTCGGTCAGCACCTGATCGAGCTTGAGATCTTCAGAGACCGTCATTTTCTGCATTGATTCGGCGGGGGTGAGCTTGCGACCGCGAATCAGTTTCTCGGGACGATTCAACTGAGAGCGGGAGATGACAAATTCTTCGTAGACTGCTTCATCGGGCTTCTGGTCCACTGCAGCGATCGCCCAGCTCGGATCGTCTCCACGTTGGAATTCCCAGTCGCCCGTCAGCGTACACTCGGTGAAGTAGCCCATCAGAACTGGAGCCTCTTCGCGAAAGCCCCCTTCTCCGGAATGATTGTAAACGCGAAACGCGATGACGTTGTAAGCATTGTTCTTGAGTACTCCGGGCGGAACCTTCCAGCGCTGGAAGTCCTCGTATCCACTCCGGTAGTCGGGAGGAAAGCTGCCGGTCGTTCCGATCGACTGTCCGTTAACGAATACCTCATGGACATCGGCAACATGGCGAACAAGCAGTGAGACTGACTGAGCGTACAGATTCTTCGAGCCGCTGAAATCTTCGATGTCTTCAGAATATCGTGTCCATTTTTCCGGCACCTTCACATAGCAGCGGTACCACGCGAAGCCATCATGGGACTCGAGGTCTTCATCCTGAGATTCCCAGGCTCCGGGGACCTGGAGGATCCGCCAGGAATCTGGCTTGTCAGCCGCGCTGGTTGAGGTTGCAAGGAACAAGAGCAGGCTGGCGAACAGAGACAGTCGCTTCATCATCGACGATGCACTCCTGAGGGAAGTTGCTGAAGGCTTTTCTGTGGAGGCGGCACGTTGGTGTTGGAACCAGACGCGGCGGGAAGTAATGGACGATCGGAGGGTCGACTTCAGATCGTCTCACTGCATGGCGGAGCCACCGTCGCTCGATGCGCCAGCAGGCGGACTGACTCCGCATTCAGAGTAACCAAAAAGCCGGGCGGAGTGAACCAAGTTCATAAACTCGACGGCTCGCCCTCTCACGCGAAAGAAACCTGTTATGCTGAACGAATACCTCTCTCCAGCGAATCCCTGATGAGGAGATCGACTTCCATGAAGCTCAGATACGTCGTCCAGCTGATTACTTGCACGATTCTAATAAGCAATCACTGGAGTGGAGCCGCAGAGCCAGTCACACGTCCGCCGCGTCAGTCGGTTGAAGTCGTTGAAAGTAGGAGCGGCATCGTCGTGTCGGAAACCGACGAAGCCTCTGCCGCGGCGTGCAAGATTCTGACGCAAGGCGGAAACGCAGTCGATGCAGCGGTGACGACGGCGTTTGTCCTCGCGGTCACCTGGCCAGAGGCCGGTAATCTCGGAGGCGGAGGCTTCATGATGATCGCTCCGCCCGGGGACGATGTCGTCTGTGTGGACTATCGGGAAACGGCCCCAGCCTCGGTCAGCGCCAATAGCTTCGTAAACTGGACCGACCGCCACCATGCTCGAATGGCGGGAGTTCCCGGAACGGTCGCCGGACTTGCCACCGCTCACGAACGGTATGGGACACTGCCGTGGAAGCAGCTTGTGATTCCTGCCGTGCAGCTGGCGCGAGATGGGGTTGAAGTCGATGAGTTTCTGGCCTGGTCGCTCAACTCGTACCTGACCCGCGCACGAGTGCGAACAGATCCTCAGTTCGCCGAGTTCCGCCGCGTCTACGGTCACCCGGACGGTCGTCACTGGCGCGTCGGAGACCGACTCGTGCAACCGGATCTGGCTTCGACACTCGAACTGATCGCCGAACAGGGAGCATCCGCGTTCTATGAAGGAGCCATCGCCAGTCGATTGCTGCAGGAGATGAAACGAAGCGAAGGGCTCATCAGTCGTGAAGACCTCAAGTCCTACGAGGCTCTTATTAAACCGGCAGTCAGTGGTCGATTTAGGGGCTACACCATCTACGGAGCCCCGCCTCCGAGTTCCGGCGGCCTGACCGTCATACTGGAAATGCAGATGGTCGAAACGCTCAAGTTGACTCCAACGTCAGAAGAGTTCTGGACCGCCGATCAAGTCCATCTTCTCAGTGAGGTCATGCGGCGAGCCTTTCGCGAGCGGGCTGCCCATCTCGGAGATCTGCCCATGACGAGGGAACTCCACAACAAGTTTTCGCGAGCACGTGCACACGAGCTGGCTTCGACGATCGATCGAGAGACCGCCACGTCGAGCAAATCGATCGCCGACAAGATCGCCATCACAGAGGGACCTTACGAAAGCCCGCAGACGACCCACTTCTCGGTCATCGACGCGAACGGCATGGCGGTCAGCAACACCTACACGTTGGAAGAATCGTATGGCTCCCGCATCGTGGTCGCGGGAGCGGGTTTTCTACTCAACAACGAGATGGGTGACTTCAACTGGTATCCGGGATACACCAACACCGAAGGAACGATCGGCACGGAACCGAATGAGATGGCTCCTGGGAAGAGGATGCTCTCCTCGCAGTCGCCGACGATTGTCAAGCAGGGAGAGAAGGTCCGACTCGTGACCGGGAGTCCGGGCGGCAGGACGATCATCAATACCGTTTATGAGATTCTGGTGCAGACGCTGGCTTTCGAACGCCCATTGCCGGAAGCGGTGGATGGCTGGCGGTTCCATCACCAGTGGTATCCGGATGTGATTCGGCTGGAATCACTGGACGAAGCCGACGTAAAACACATCGCCGAGGAACTCGAAAGCCGCGGCCACAATGTGCGGCTCTCAGCCGATTACAGGCAGGGCTCCGCGCATTCGATCTCAGTCGATGTCGAAACGGACATGGCGACTGGCGTCGCTGACTGGCGACGGGGGGGAGCGGCTCGCCGCGCGGAAACGGTGCAGACAGTCCCGTAGACCTGTCAGCCATCCAGTTGTGACTCTGGTGGAGGGACGGATTCTTCCGGCGAGTCTTTCTTGGGATCGAACAGAACGAAGAATCCATTGATGAGCGCGATCATGACGGCCAGTGGGATCGCGAGCATGAAGAAGCCGAATCCACTGGCGACGCCAGCGGCGGCGATGACCCAGATTCCGGAAGCCGTCGTCAGTCCGTGGATTGTCGAACGGGTGCGGAAGATTGCTCCTGCTCCAAGGAACCCGATTCCGCCGATGATTCCCTGAACGATGCGGGTCGGATCCATCTCGATCTTTTCCGTTTCGGCGTACGACCGAGGAAGTTCAATCGCAATCAGCGTGAACGCAGCTGCACCGAGAGAGACGAGAATATGGGTCCGCAAGCCAGCAGCTTTCTCCTGCCGCCCGCGTTCCCAGCCGACGATTCCTCCACAGAAGATTGCCGCCCCCAGTCGAATGAGGATATCACTCCAGATCAGTTCCATTGTCAATTGCTCCGAATCGTCAGGGGATCACTGCTCCCGATCCCTCTATTCGAGCAGAGATTGCGTCACAATCAACAGGGACGATTCCTACTTTTGGCGGGAAGTCAGCCACCGATCGAGTTGGTTGGCGAATGTCTGCCGATCCTTGTCGGAAAAAGTAGCCGGGCCGCCCATGATCTCGCCGCTGCCGCGAAGCCCGTCGAGCAGATCGCGCATCGCGAGTCGTTCTCCGATGTTTGCCTCGGAGAACATCTGCCCACGGGGATCGAGAGCCTGTCCGCCCTGTTTGACCACCCCGGCGGCTAGCGGAATGTCAGCGGTCACGACGAGATCTTCCGGGGCCATCAGTTCTACGATGCGCTGATCGGCCACGTTGGCCCCTGCTCCGACCTGAACGGTGTCGATAAATTCCGACTTCGGAACTCGCACCGGCTGGTTGGCGACGAGTGTGATCTGCACCTTCCGGCGGACGGCTGCGCGAAACAGCAGCTCCCGGATGTCGCGGGGACAGGCGTCGGCGTCGACCCAGATACGCATGAAATCATCGGTTCCGTTCGTTGGAAGTCTGTGAGAGATCTGCCAGGGCATGCTGGTATTGCCGCGGACTGTCGAGGTCACGCAGGGCCGTCGGAATATCGACCAGAGCGACACGCTCAAACGGCTGCGCTCGCAGCCAGCCACGGGCTCCAACGTCCCCTTGAACGTGAAGCAGTTCCAGGCAGGCCTGTCGGGTGAATGCCGCGGGGACACCAGCGCCTGAATCGTAGCGTGTTGCCGCCGCGGACGCACCATCGGCAGAAAGTGCATCGATCAATTTGCGGTAGTCGGAAGCGATCACGAAAGGCTGGTCACAGAGAGCAACCAGGAGCAGTCGGACCTCTTCCCCGCGTGCATTCGCAGCTCGCATCCCCGTCGAAAGACTCGAAGCCTGCCCCGTCTCCCAGTCGGGATTGTACACGATCTCAACCATCGCCGGAGCGTCGGCAAGGGCCTGGCTCTCAATCACATCGGCCTGGGCTCCCAGAACCACAATCACATGATCGAGTCCGGCGGAAATCAATTCGTTAATAGTGTGCCGAAGTAACGGGCGGCCGTTCCAGTCGAGCAGTTGCTTCGGTTGTCCCATCCGGGTTGAGCCGCCGGCGGCCAGTACGATCGCCGCATTCACGAATCTATTCCAGTGAGCGCACAGACCGATGCGGTTCTCATCGAGCGGGAAGGTGGTTGTGTCTCGCTCTGATGAGGCGCAGCATCGTGAATGGGATGGCGCGAGTCGTGCAGCGGTCTTCCCGACCGTCCGCGTTCGAGTGCGATAATTTCTGCGACAATTGAACAGGCTATCTCGGCCGGCGTGATCGCCCCCAGATCGAGCCCCAGTGGAGCCCGGATACGATCGGCTTCTTCCGGAGATACTGTTCGACCACTGTCGGCAAGTTCCTGCACGAGTCTGGCAAGACGCCGTTTCGGACCAAGGATGCCAATGGATGGAGCCGCGGATTCCAGAAGCGTTGGCAGCAGCTGAACGTCGCAGGCAAAGTCGTGAGTCATTAGTAGTGGATAGCATCGTGGACCGAGTGTCATCTCTTCCAGCATCTCGGCGATTTGTCCACACCGTACGTGTGCCCGTTCGAAACGGGCCGGCGTCGTCAGTTCAGGGCGGTGGCCGAGGACTGTCACTTTCCAGTCGAGTCGACGGGCAAACTCGACCACGGGAATGACATCATCCCCTGCTCCGCAAATCACCAGATGAGGTGGCGGCGTCAACAGCTCGATGAAGACTTCAATTGCGTTCCCCTCCTGATCTTGAAGCTCGACGGAGTGCGTTTGCCCGGCTTCGAGAATCCGCTCGATCAATACCTGCTGGAACACGGGCGAGTGAACGGAAGAGAGATCCGTGATGATGTCTGAATCCGGAAGAACGGCGATCGTGTCACCAGCCTGGAAATATGGTGAACTGCTGCGGTAGATCGTCGCCAGCTTAACCGGAGTGTCGTGGTGATCCAGCAGTGCGGGAATGCGAATCGCGGGATCGACGAGACTGCGAATCCTCTGGCAGAGAATGGAGACAATTCCTTCGCAGCCAGTGTTGAATCGGGACGGGTGGATCGTTCCCGAACGGGTGTCGTAGGCAATCAGCCGCGGCCCTCGTTCGGTGAGGCTCCACGCCTGGCGACAAAGATCTTTCTCCAGACATCCTCCGCTGATATAGCCAACGCGTTCTCCAGACTGCGTGAGCAACAGGCGGGCTCCCGGTCGTCCGTAACCACTGCCGACCAGGCGGACGACAGTGCAGAGGACGCACTCTTCGTCGAACTCAAGAGCCTCGCGGGCTGTTCGTAACAGTTCCTGCATCGTCGATGGATCCGGTTCAGATGATGATTTTCTCGGGGGTGATCGGCAGGTCCCGGTACCGACGGCCGGTCGCATGATAAATCGCATTGGCGATCGCGGCTGCGACACCAGTGATTCCAATCTCACCAATCCCCTTCGCTCCGACCGGCGAGGCGTTGAAGTCGGGTTCGTCGATCCACATGATCTCCATATCGGGGATGTCGGCGTTCACAGGAACGTGATACTCGGCGATATTGTCGTTCGCGATTCTCCCGAGCCGATGGTCCCAGACCGTCTTTTCATGAAGTGCATGCCCAACGCCCATGATCATTCCGCCCAGAAACTGACTCCGCCCTGTTTTGGCATTCAGAATGGTGCCACAGGCGAAACAGCCGAGCATCCGCCGAACGCGGACGAGCCCCAGCTCTTCATCAACAGCGACTTCCACGAACTGGGCTCCGTAGGAATGGTTCGACGTTTTGGAATCCTTTGCAGCTTTGAACTGCCCGACAGCGGCGATTTCGTCTTTGAACTTGCCGGACAGTAACTCCTCGAGTGGCCACGACTGGGACGCGACAGAGACCATTCCCTCTTTGAAGGAGACGTCCTCAACGCGAGCCTGTGCCAGCGAGCTGTCGGACGGTGCCAGTTCGATCAGCTTCTTCCTTAAGGCATCGACTGCGGCTCGGACTGCTCCCCCCACACTGGCGGCGGTGGCGCTGCCGCCAGAAATCCCGCCGGGCGGAAGAGACGTGTCGCCAAGATTCATGCTGACGCGGCTGGCCGAGATCCTCAGCTGTGACGCCAGCAGCTGGCATTGAGTAGTGACCGTTCCCGTGCCGAGTTCCTGGGAGCAGCAGTCGATGTGAGCGGTCCCACCAGCTCGAAGTGTGACGCGCGCCTGAGTCGGAAAGAACATCGCCGGATAGGTTGCCGAGGCGACGCCCGTCCCGATCAGCCAGTCTCCGTCCCGCTGACTACGCGGCTCCCTCGGACGCTCGTTCCAGCCAAATGCTTCGGCTCCCTTCTGGAGACATTCCACCAGATGCCGCCCACTGAATGGCTTGTCTTCATAGAGACTTTTCTCCGGTTCATTTCGAACGCGAAGTACAATCGGATCGATGCCAAGTTCTGAGGCGAGTTCATCGATCGCCGCTTCCAGCGCGAACATGCCGGGCGTTTCCGCCGGAGCCCGCATGAATGTCGGCGACTGCGTATGAATTCGCGACTGAGTCTGTGCGAGCCGCAGCGATTCGGTCTGATACATCATGCGAGTCGCCATCGTGAAGGCTTCGGCATAGGAATCCTTCTCCGACGTGGTCGCTACTCCTTCATGAATAATCGCCTTGATCGTTCCATCGCGATTCGCCCCGAGAGCGACTCGCTGTTTCATCGGCGTCCGATGTCCGGTGCCGCCGAACAGTTGCTGGCGGGTCACGACGAGTTTGACCGGCGCCCCGGCAACTCTTGCACAAAAGCAGGCGAGCACGGAATGGGGCCACATCGAACCTTTCGAGCCGAATGCCCCGCCGACCATCTCGCAGATTACGCGCACCTGCTCGGGTTGCAGACTGAACAGCTTCTCGTAAGTCTTCTGGCTAACCGACAGTGACTGCGTTGTTTCGAAGACCGTGAGATGTTCTTTCCCGCCTTCGTGACTCCAGTGAGCCAGTGCGGCGTGAGGTTCGATCGGATTGTGGTGGTTCATCGCCAGATCGAAATTGACATCAACCTTCACCTCCGCCAGATCGAAAGCCGAGACCGCATCGCCAATCTCGATGACAGGCGGAGCACCGAAGAGCGATTTCGGTCGTTCATCGGCGGGAGCTTCCTCGATCGAGGTAACGTGCTCCATTGGTTCGTATTCGATCTTCACCGCCAGAGCGGCATCGCGTGCGGCTTCGAACGTATCGGCCACAACAGCAGCGACAAACTGCCCCGCATAGAAGACTTCCCGTTCGGCTGCAGGATAGACATGCGATGCCAGACACGATTCCTTCATCGCTTCGTTGAACGTGGGGATGCGTTTGAACTCCGGAACATTGTCGGGCGTGATGACCACCCGAACGCCCGTCATCTTCTCCGCTGAACTCGTATCGATCGAACGAATCTTTCCGCGGGCGATCGTGCTCGGTACCGCGACGGCGTGCAGCAGACCGGGGAGATTTCTCTCCGCAGTAAAGGGGGCGGTACCAGTGACTTTCGCTCGCCCGCTCCGCCGTACGATCGGCTTGCCCACTGCTCCTTCAAGAGGGAGCTTTGAATAGGTGGTCGTTGCCATGATTGATCCTGTTTCCTAGTGGCGAGTTCAGGACTGGTTGACTGCCCGTCCGTGTTGCATGGCCCAGATCTCGGCATCGGTATAGGGGCCGACATCACGCAGACGCCGCAGGCTGCGGACGAGGCTCCGTTCAGCGAGACGAACGCGGTATTCATTGCCCGGTGGAGGGGCCGCTTCTGCCAGAGCCGTCTGAGCGGCCTTTTCAAAGTTCTCGTCAGTTGCCGGCTCGCCTTCAAGCGCCAGCACAGCGGCGCTGCTGTACCAGGGAATCGACCCCAATCCGCCGAAGGCGACATGCGCATGTCGGATCGTGGCAGACGCACCCTCCCCTTCCAACTCGAGCCCGGCGGCGACGCTTGCCAGAGCAAACGCATAACTGCTGCGCTCGCGGACCTTGAAGTACAAACTCTGCTTCAGCGCCGGGGTAACCGGAAGGGAGATGGCCGCAATCAGTTCGCCCGGCTTCAGGTCGACGCTGTACTGGATCTCTTTCTCGCTGGGCTTCCGGTAGAAGTCGCGGGCCTTCACGGTGCGAGTGTTGTCCGGTCCCTGCAAATGCACCGTGCCATCGAAGGCGACCACGGTGTTGGCAAAGTCGCCGGGATAGGTTCCGACGACACGCCCGTTGTTGCCGAGGACCGCTGCCGACGAAAGATCGACTCGGTGCCAGAACTTTTCTTCGGTTTCCGCTTCGAACGATTGCTCCGGCGGGGCCATATCGGGATGTCGAAAGTAGGTTGATCTTGTGCGCTGCAGCAGGTTTCCGCCGATGGTCGCCATGTTGCGAATCTGCGGAGAGGCAGCGGTAATTAACGACTGACGGATCACTGGAAAGGCGTCCCGAATCGCTTCATGATCGGCGAGCTTCGCCATCGTGCAGCCCGCTTCGATCGTCAGGGTGTCCCGCTCCAGGCGGACCTCTTTCCCAAGGACTGGAGCGATCGAAACAACCCGGTTGGGCGTGAGAACATTCAGCTTCATCAGGTCGAGAAGTGTCGTGCCTCCCGCAAGCGCCATGTTCGACTTGTGATCGACTTCTCTGCTCGCCTCAGACAACGTTTTCGGACTGGCGAACTCGAACGGGATCATAAAACTCTCCCCTGAATGCGTGAGTGATATCAGCGTCCCTGTGAGGAGGCTTCGGCCAGTGAGAGTGCTTTGACCGTGGCCGCTGGATCGGACTCAGGCTCCGCTCCGGCGGTCTGTCGGACAGCCGCAAGGATGTTGGGATAGGCTGAACAGCGGCAGAGATTTCCACTCATCCATTCCCGCGCCTCTTCGGCCGACTTGTCGGCATGTCCTTCTCCGATGCAGGCAATGCCCGACATGATCTGCCCAGGCGTGCAATATCCGCACTGGTAGGCGTCGCAGCGGAGAAAGGCTTCCTGAAGGGGATGCAATTGATCGTTCTGCGAGACGCCCTCGATCGTGGTAATCTCGGCTTCCTGAAGAGTGGCGGCGAGCGTCAGACAGGAGAGCACCCGGTCTCCGTTCACGTGAACGGTACAGGCTCCACAGGCACCATGGTCGCACCCCTTTTTCGTCCCGGTCAGCTGAAGATTCTCCCGCAGGAGATCGAGCAGTGTTGTGCGGGCATCGATTTCCCGAGTGAGTTCCCTGCCGTTGATTCGCAGAGTCAGCGTGAGAGGATGTTCGAGCACGTTTCTCTCCTGCGGAGTGTTCTCGTCGGCGGCGGTCGCATTTGTGGGCAGGCAGGATGCACCGGCGAGCGTCCCTACACCTTTGAGAAATTGACGACGACCAAGCCCGGCGGAATTGTTGCTGTCTGCGTGATGATTCATCCGAGACCTCGCTGTCTGCTGGAGTGGACCGCTTAACCATGTGTCGTCACATGACGGACTGTCCGCCCGAAATGCTTTGCGCTGAGACGGACGCAACGATTGCACTTCCGAGCGAGCTGCTCGAAGAGAAGAGCGGCTCTCTCGATATTAAGCGAGCAATTGAGACAGGAAAGACCAGTTTGGCGAGAATTCCGCGAAGACGACCAGTTGGTGCGCGAGCGGGAGCTGCGAACTGGTGAGGCCGTTATTGTCCCGTCTGCTTCACGCGTGACGTGATCTCGTTGTACAACGACTCCGGAAGCGGGCCTTTTTCGACGGCCTGCTGATTCTCAGCGAGGTGTGCCGGGTTGCAGGTTCCGACAATGGTCGTATCGCAATGCGGATGCGAAATGGTATAGCGCAGAATCAGTTCGGCTCGATTCATTCCCTCCGTCAGGAGTTCGTCGAGTCCAGCTGTATTCCAAATCGCATTGAGCTTGTCTCGCTGGATCTCGGCGTCGGGGCCTCCGTGGGCAATGCCTCCTCGAATAATGATCCCCGCCCCGGTCGCGGCAGCCTGGGTAATCAGATCGTGATGAGCCCGGTTCAGACACGAGTAGGGAATCTGGAATGTGTCGAAGACGTCGAGTTCGATCAGCGCCGGCAGCTCCGGGAGAGAAGTCGAGACGCCGAAGAAGCGGATTCTCCCCTGTTGCTGGAAGTCTCTGAGCAGATCGACCAGCCCTGCCTCGACCAGCGTGTGGGCGTCGCCGCCGTGAAACTGCATGAGATCGATATGGTCCGTCTGCAGGTTACGCAGGCTCTGCTCAAGGTTGTTCTTGATCACCTCAGCCGTCCACGTGTGACGGATCTCAAGTTGGTCGTCGTGCTGAACGGGATCGCAGCCACATTTGGTCGCCAGGTAGAATTCGTCGCGACGTTTGCTTAGTGCCCGTCCGATCCGCTCCTCAGCGACCCCATAGTCGGGAGCGGTATCGATGAAATTGATCCCGGAGTCGAGCACTTCATTCAGAAACCGATCGGCTTCCGCATCGCTGACGACACGGACGCCCCACGTTCGTGGCCCGCGGAGTCCCATGCTCCCGTAGCCAAGCTGCGTCACCTGCAGTCCGGTTCGCCCCAGTGTGCGTTTACGCATTGTTCTGATCTCCTGGCTTCAGTATGGTCTACTCGCTCTGATTCTCCAGATGCCAATCGGGGCCGTCGGCCATAATGCTTGCGTTAATCTCCAGGAGTTTCTTCCTGAGCTTCTCAGTCAACTCTGGTCGACTGGCCGCCAGGTCCTGCTTCTGCTGAGGATCCTTCACGAGATCGTACAGTCGAAAGTTGGTGTAGCTGCCGCTTTTGATCTGAGGGATCCAGGCTTCCTCAAACATATTGCTGGTCGAAAGCTCATAGTTGGGATCAGCGACAAGCGAATAGTTGCCGTCTCGCATGGCGACAATCGGCCGGGACTTCTGCAGATGCCAGAACAGGGGCTGATGTCGAGTAAACGCTTTTTCGTTCCCTTTCAGGACGGGTGCCAGATCCGAGCCGTCGATCGCGCGATCACCGGGAGCATCGATTTCCAGCAAGCCGCAGACCGTCGGAAGAATATCGACAATCCCGGCCGGGACATGGGAAACCCGATCCTGCCGAATGGTGCCAGGCCAGCTGAAGATCCCGGGCACGCGAATTCCGCCTTCCCAGTTCTGCCCTTTGCGACCTTTCAGATTGCCCGTGCGGTCCTGACGATAGGTGCCGTTATCCGATGCGTAGATGATGAGCGTGTTCTCCGGTGAATCGACGGCGGCGAGCTTCTTCAGCAGTCGAGCGACCGCGCGGTCGGTGTTCTCGATGGTTCCTGAATAGATCGCGGCCTTGTCGTTGACCTTTCCGTACTGTTCGACGATTTCATCTGGCGCGGCGATGGGAGCGTGGGGTTCGTGGAACCAGACGTTCAGAAAGAACGGCTCTTCATCATCAGATCGGCTGTCGAGCCAATCGATCGCCTCGTCGACGACAAGCTGGCAGGAATAGCCTTCAAGCGGGCCCACGGCTTCGCCATTGCGAATGAAGTTGACCGGATTATGGTGGCTCGGCTCCGCGTTATTCCAGGTGGCGAACCAGTAGTCGAAGCCGTGAGCATCTGGTGTCGGTTTGTCTTTCCCGTGGCCCGGCAAACCAAGGTGCCATTTGCCAACATGAGCGGTGGCGTAACCCTGTTCTTTCAGAATCTCTGCCAGAGTGATCTCCCGTTCGAGCAGATGCGACTGCTGACTCGGATCGTGAATCCAGCTGTACACCCCGGCTCGAATGTGATGTCGCCCTGTCAGCAGCGTTGCTCGAGATGGCGAACAGACGGCGCACCCCGAGTAGAAGTCGGTGAAGCGAACGCCACGAGCCGCCAGACTATCAAGTGTCGGCGTATCAACAGGACCGTCGTAGCAGCCGATGTCGCGGAACCCAAGATCATCGGACAGCAGCATCACCACATTAGGCCGCTCCCCCGCAATAGCGAATGTTCCGGAGACGACGAGAAGAAGAGAAAAGGCGACTGTTCTCAGTGCCGGCATGATTCGATCCTTTATCTGGGGCGACAGAAGCCGCGAAGCTCTTATTGATTGTTCAACAGATTCAGCGAAGAAAGGAACTCGTCGCTCTGACGGAGGGTTTCATTCAGCAGAGCTTCGTCGAACATGAGATAGCCATGGCGGCCCCCTTCATGGACGACAAGCTCGCAGCGATTGCCCTGCTTTTTCATAGCTTCCGTGAACGCGACAGCTCCGGCGAATGGCGTCACCGTGTCTCCAGTTCCGTGGAAGAGGATCGTCGGTGGAACTTTGCCATCGACTTGGTGCGCCGGTGAGACTTCCCGCCATCGAGAACCGATCCTGGCATTGCCATAGCCCGCTTCGGAGGTATCGATCACCGGAAACAATAGAACGAGAGCAGCTGGAACAGTCGATATGTCTGAATCAGATGAGTCGGAGTAGAGAGCGGTCTCGGCGGCGAGGTGCCCTCCGGCAGATCCTCCGCTCACAATGATCTTGTTCGGATCGATATTGAACATCTCCGCATGAGACCGAACGAAGCGGACCGCGTCGTTCGTATCCGAGATGCAGTCGAATACGTTCACTCCTTTCTTCGCATTCAACAGACGATATTGAACGCTGATTCCGACGAGTCCCTGATCGCGGTAATGGTCGGCGAATGGATACATTCGTCGCGGTTCTCCCCCGGTCCAGCCGCCCCCATGAATCACAATGAAACATGGCCGCTGTTCGCCGTCCTGAAGATCGTCGGGATTGAGAACGTGCAGATAGAGTTCGCGATCGTCGACAGTCTTATAAACAACGCGGCTCGTTGGTTCGATCTGAGCGACCCGCTGATCGACGGGATCCTTGCGAGGCTTACGCGGAGTGCCATACGCAATGCCAGCAGCCGAGGCGATGAATTCGACGATCGGCGTCGGATCGTGAAGCCCGTGGGGGTGATGCTTCACACCTGGTTTGGTGATGAGCTGAATGTCTCCGCCGAGTTCCCGATACCGTTCGGCCAGAAGTCCCGTATTCTCGTCCCAGGGGACGACCTCGTCGGCATCGCCATAGACGTGCAGCAGCGGAACGCCTGCCTCCGCCAGTGGTTTGAGGCGATCCACCGGATTGCCGCGGTAGGCGAGGGCTTCGGCTTCATTTGCGAAGCGGTATCGTTGCAGCACGAGCTTCCAGTCGCGTTCGCTGCCGGGCCCTTTCCCGCGTCCACCCGGCCAGCTCTTAAAGTCACAAACGGGAGCATCGCCGTAAATACAGGAAACCTTCTCGGGGTTTGCGGCGGCCCAGTTGTAGCAGTAAAGCCCGCCTCGGCTCAGACCAACGAGCGCAACCTTCCTGGCCAGTCCGTAGGTGTCGGTCAACTCCTGATAACACTGATTCCAGTACTCAACGGCTTCGGGCGAGCCGAGCATGTCAGGAATTTTCATGTAGACACAGTGGAAGCCGAGTTTCAGCAGCTCGACATCCGGAGCCGGTTTGTGCCCGAAGAACTCGCCATGCCAAACCCAGGGACGACCCTCGATCGGATTGTCCGGCGTGACGACGAGGACTGGTTTCCCGGCGATCTCGAACTCATGACTTGTGAAGCCGTGCCATTCTCCCATCGTGCCGGCGAACGGTGCTGGAGTGGACTCGATGGCCAGCAAAGAACTTGGTCCGGCGAATGCGGGAAGCAAGAAGAATGTGATGGTGAGAAGGCGAATCATGGGAACGGGCGACATGGAACCTCTTTCATCTCAGAACCGGAATCAGCAGTGGAAACGAGCGTAGTGAATTCTGTTGCCGTTGCCCACCACGAGACCGGTATTCACTCCGGAGGAAGCTGGCCGGGGCGATGATCATCGTACTTTCGATGCAGCAAACTGCTGCCCCGTCCCAGAGACTCGCCGCCAAAGCGGGCCCGGATCTGATCGGCTGCCCGATCGAGTTCAGAGGTGGAGGGCTCGGACGCGAACAACTGGAGTTGAGCAGCCTTAGCGTCGTTGAATCCACTGACACCGATTCCGAGCAGACGCACGGGAGGTCGATTTTCGGGGAGCCGACTCGAGAGGATTTCGCCCACGGCGTCCCAGAGAACCGCAGTCTGGTTGGTCGATTGTGGCATCGTGATGCTGCGGGTGATGGTGCGGAAATCAAAGAAGCGGACCTTGACTGTTACGGTGTGCCCTTTCCGGTCGGCACGTCGTAATCGCCGGGCGACCTGATCAGTCAGTTCCGCCGCCCTGGCCCGCAGTTGCGAGAGGTCGTGGACATCCTCAGAAAAGGTCGTCTCATGAGAGACCGATTTGGCTTCGCGATCCGGTACTACCTTCCGATCATCGATTCCGCGAGCGAGTTCCCACAGATGCCGGCCGTGGTCGCCGAAGTATCGTTCGAGAACATCTTTGTCGAGACGTCTCAGGTCACCTACTGTTTTGACGCCGATCCGATCAAAGACTTTTTCGGTGACTCGTCCAACTCCCCAGATGCGTTTGACCGGAAGCGGATCGAGAAACCCCTGCACGGCATCACTCGGAACAACTACGAGGCCGTTCGGCTTCTCAAGATCGCTGGCAAGCTTGGCGAGAAACTTGTTCGGAGCGACACCAACGGACGCCACGAGATTCAGGCTCCCGGCAATCTCCTGCCTGATGGACTGGGCGATCTCAACGGCCGATCCAAAGAGACGCTCACTCCCGGAGACATCCAGAAAGGCTTCATCGAGCGATAGTGGTTCCACGACTGGCGTATAGCGGAAGAAAATTGTACGAATCTGATGCGAGATCTCGGCGTAATAGCTGATCCGAGGCTTGAGGAAGACCGCTTGCGGGCAGAGGCGGATTGCCCGTGCGGCTGACATCGCGCTGTGGACGCCGTACTCTCGAGCGGCGTAGCTGGCCGCCGCGACAACCCCACGACCCTGCGGAGTTCCACCGACGACGACCGGTTTGCCCTCCAGTTCCGGGTTGTCGCGGATCTCGACGGAGGCGTAGAACGCGTCCATGTCGACATGAAGAATCATCGATTCCCCGTCGAATTCAGGTCCGAATGGCTCTTGCTGGTCATGAAGGCCGCCGTCCCGGACGTTCCACCCATTTGTAAGCGCGGGCAGCGTTCCTGGAACAGAACTTCTGTACGACCTCCGGTCCCTGCTCAGTGGCGTACTCCATCACGATCCGCTGCAGGGTCTCGTAATCCGCTGCGCGTTCCGAGACCGGCCAGTTGCTGCCAAAGATGACGCGATCGTTTCCGAATCGACCCCAGACGATATCCAAATAGGGACGATAGAAATTCAGCTCGTGAGGAACCGGTTGTCCTCCTCGGGCGGCTCCCTCGACGAGACCGGAAATCTTCGTGAAGACGTTTGGATGCTGCGCTGCCGCCTGAATGGCGTCGCTCCATTCCGCTGGCGGCGGATCCGTATTGATTCTCACGTTGCCTATGTGGTTCAAGACGATCCGCAGCTCAGGAATCAGCGGAGCCAGCTTAGCGATCGCTCCCGGGGTATCGGGTCCGCCGTTGACATCGAGCGAAAGATCGTGATCGGCGAGCAGCTTCAATGGAGTCAGATTCCCGGTGTCCAGCAACGTGCCCAGCGTCTTCACGGAGATCCGGATGCCCCGAAACAGCGGATTGGCCGCGAAGCGTTGGACGTTTGCTGCATAATCCTCAGACAGCGGGTCGAGATTCCCCACAATTCCGACGATAAATGGCTCTTTCTTCGCAAGGTCGAGCAGCCAGGCGTTGTCTTCCACCAGCGGACTGGCTTCGACGATGACCGTCCCGGTGACCGGGCGATGCATCTTCAGGGCGCGCAGATGTTTGGGGAGCACAGTCCGGTAGAGTGACGAGTCCTTCCTGGGCCAGGGAACCCCTTCCGGACGCGACGGGTCGTAGAAGTGTGTGTGACAATCAATGATATCGAGTCCAGACGCTCCTTCCGCTCCCGCAGAGAGGGTCCATGGTCTCATTGCCATGCCGAGTCCGCTGGCGATCATCCAGTGCCGGCGTGTCCACTGCAGTTCACTCATCCCGTCTCTCCCTTTACTCAGAGTCTGAACCATTGACGACAACTGGTTGGATCCATGCCTGCTTTTTGTCACCGACTTCGGAAGGATTCGGATGAACCGCGCTGGAGGTGATCCGGGCCCGCACGTAGATTTCGTCCCCCTGAAAGGTGTATGCGGCGGAGGTACCTTCCGACGACTGCAGGATCTGTCCAATATCATCGCTGTAACGCCGTGTCGCGCGGACCGGCTCGCCGTTCTCGTCAACAACCGGCTCGCTTCGCGGATCGTACCCCTGTCGGGTGCCAATGAACTCGATCGTATAGGTTTCACCTTCGACGGGTTCGACTTCGACGTTCATTTGTTTCCCGTCGACGGCGATTCGTTTCAGAGCGACGCCGCTTGAGGCGTAGAACTTTCCTGCTTCAAGGGCCTGGACCAGTGTTTCTGCGGAGAGTTCGTCGGCCAGGACGACGACCCAGCCGCGTCCTGGTTCAGCCTGTCGACTGGGGATGCGATGATAATTATGGCCGTCATCGACGGCGATGCCGTACATCAGCGGCAATTCGAACTCGTCGATGCGGCGAGTGAGAATGATGTCCCACATTCGCTCGGTCGAGGAATGCGTGTCGTTCCCCGCGTTGTAAACCGAGGGGTGTCCGTTGTAGACCTCGAAGAACTTCTCCCCGACGACCCGCATCAGGTCTTCGGCCGTGACCGCGAAGCCAAAGTTGGGATGGTTCAGATGAATCAGCGTCGACTGCCCGGTCCGCTCCCGTTGAGTCATTACAGCATTGACGTTGTTCTGAATGGTTTCCGCAACACTCGCCCCGCCTCGAGGTGTGATCAGCTCGCCAACATTGCTGGCGTTCATGTGAATCGGATACCGATCGTACTTGTCGCTGATCTCTTCCCCCTGGATTAGCAGGAACTCACCGGGCTTGTTGAAACGACGTTCAACTTCTCCAAACGTTCGCAGCCGAACCTGAAGGACACCCTCTTCCTCGCGGGTTTCAATCTGGTCAGGGAAGTTCTTCAGTAGTTTGTCGAACGCCGTCTGACCGCCTTTGGTCTTCTCAACATCGACCCAGCGAACGCCCTGCGCCAGGACGTTGTGATCGGTGAACGACAGGAAGTGATAGCCGTTGTCCCGGTACCAGAGAGCGATGTTGCCGAGATAATCGTCGCCATCACTCCAGTGAGAGTGGGTGTGCAGATTGCCGCGGTACCACTTAAGGTCCCCCTGCTCCTGCAGGACGAACGCCTTTGGAGTTTCGGCGGATGAGTGATCAACGAAGAAGAAAAGCGTTGCGCAGAAGATCATGCCGATCTGCAGCACGAAACGCCTGGAGAGAGTGCTTGAGGAAGAATGATGCATTCAGGAACGGCTCCGGCTCGGGACAGGTGGGGTGAAGTCGGACAGGTCGCTGGCGATCTGCCAGCGTACTCACATCCTATTCGGAGCCGGAGTCGGGCGAAAGCGTTGCGGAGGTTGGCCAGCTGTTTCAGGCGAAGGCTTCGCGTGTCCGCTGGACCAGATCGTTGTCGGGAGCAGTCGAACTCTGCAGTTTCACCATGCTGGCGGCCAGATACTGATTTCGCCATTCCGGAGAGACATGGTAAAAATCTTCCAGCACCGCCGAGCTGAATTTGTAGTCGTGTGCATCGTTCCCCTTGAGGAACACAAGCAGCCGCGCGGTGTCGATCAGAGTGCGTGGCGAGCCTTCCTGCTGCAGATAGGCGAACGTATCGGCTGCGGCCCGCGTCGAATTGCGTCCGACATCCTGAAACAGCTGCTCTACAGAACGTTCTTCTTCGGAACGTTCGTCGTTCAATGAATCGATGGTCAGATCGGCAACGCGGCCGCGAGAATTCATCGCGTCGCGGAACATCGGCAGGAAGGCGGCATTCTGAAGCAGCATCAGCCGCTGAGTGCGGTCGTCGGCACTTGTCTGCCAGGCGTAGTAAAGAGCATTCGACGTCGTCGCCGCGTGAAGAGCGACGATTCCGGGCTGCCGCATCAACAGTTCGCCGGAACCGACAAGCATGGCATCCCAGATCGACTGCGGTGAGACCCCGGCGTTGAGTTGCTCGACAACGAGATCGCACGTGGTGTTATTGTCGTCAGTTCGCAGGGCCTGCATGAACTCTTCAGTCGCTTTACGATCGAGTTGACCATCGCGCCAATGGGGGCGAATGTTTTCAGCCAGTTCGACATTGCGGCGATACGGGCGGTCGGCTTCGTCATCGCGATCACGCGGATTGCCGCCGTCATGCATCAGCAGCGCGTACGCCAGCGAACGCAGAATCGGCTCGGCATGGCGATGTCCGATCGCCTGCAGAGCGCGGTAGCTGTTGGCCACGAAGATGGCTTTGTGGCCGATCGAACGGAAATCACGGGCACCAATCCGAAAGAGCATCTCGTAGATCTCGTTGAGACCAGCCGTTCGAGCCAGGCCGGCGACTGCGGCATCGGCTGCCGATTCGTCCCAGTTCTCCATTGCTTCGGTAAAGACGCTACGCGATTTATGAGCAGCCGGGATTGCGTTTTCGTCGATTGGAGGCATGACCCAGTCATCGCGCTCTCTCACATCGCGGGCCGCCGCCGATTTGAAGTAGTCGAGTGCCCAGAAGATCGGGAGCCAGCGATGCTCCGGCGGACCGGCAACGCTTGCCAGATGAGCTGAATTCACGACGAGCACGGTGTGAAACTTGAACCCGACCGAGGGACGCGGTTCGACATTCCGCACGCCCGCCAGTTGCAGAGCGGCCAGGACTTCCTGATAGCTGAGTCCACCTCGAATGCGTTCGGCCATCACTTCAAGCAGGCGTTCCCGAGGCGTCGTTTCGATTAACCGAACGACCGGTTCGATCTCCGGTGCCAGATGGACCATCTCTTTCCGTGGCTTCAAGTCGTCGGCTTTTACGGGAGCGAGACCGGATAGAAACGCGAGATCTCCGAGGGTTCCAGCGGCGAGTGCGGTCTGAAGAAAAGAACGTCGGGTCGTCATCGGTCGTCTCCTGACAGCGGCGCGAGCAGAATAGGCGAATGGTTCATTCTACTCATCGCCAGCCGTTCCTGAAAAAGATTCTTCGGAATTGTCGAAGAACCATGAGACCGCAGGCCGCGTCTCAGTGCGTGCAGGGCATCGGACCGGACCATTCATCGTGACGCCGGAACCAGAGCAGTTTCTGCTCCAGCAACGAGGGCGGTGTGAAAGCCGATTCGTCACTCACTTCGCCGCCCTTTCGCCAGAGCGTCACAAGTTCATCGGGGCGTCGAATTGTTACGGTCACATCGCCATCGATACGGCTCAGCAATCGTCGCACTTCAAAGAACGGGAGGATGCGACCGGGGTTGGCGAACTGTTCGATCCCTGTCGGATGTTCGGGCGGAGCGAGGATGTCGGGTTCGGATGCGACCACTTCAACCATATCGTTCTGGTAGCCAAACAATGGGGCTCGCTGCAGAAACAGATGGTTCGGAGCGAACTCCGTTCGCAGATTGCTGAACATGGCGAACGAGTTCTGAGTCTTCAAACCGATCCACGGACTCAGGCCGTTAAACAGAACCAGGCAGATTCCGATCCACGCCGGAGTCCAGCGGAGTCCTCGAACCGACTGTCGATCGTCTTCCGTGTTAATCGCCCAGGCCGCGATGTATGAACGGCAAAGCCAGCCTGCCCATCCCAGAAACGCAATCAGGCCGAGTGTATTGACCTTCTCGAACGTCGAGCGGTCTTCCCCCAGATTCGCGTAGAGAAGTGACGAGGTGATTCCGAGAATGTAGAACACCGTGATCACACAACCTCCGAAGAATTCCGGATCGCGCGGAATCGGGAAACGTTCGCGAATCCACTCCTGTTGAGCCCGCCAGCAAGTCTGCACGGCTCGGAGTTGCTGCGGCGACAGAAAGGTAACGAGCATCGCCAGCACGAGCGCGCTGTAACTGTAGATTCCGGCGAATGGGTGCAGCGACAGCCAGATGTGAAAGATGCAGGCGACGACGAACCCGACATGCCGCGTCCTTCTCACCAGAAGCAGGAGCGGGATTGTTAACTCCAGAGCGAGTGAACCCCAGATGAACAACGGCTCGATTACTTCGGGGGTCGCCGGGAGCCAGAGTCGTTGTTCGAGTTCCCGCTGCATCTGGACCGCACAACTCACGGCTGGATTCGCATAGTCCGAGTTCAGCTTCTGGATCACAGCCCAGAAATACATCACAGCAAGCTCCCAGCGGAGCACACCGACGAATCCGCGATACAACCGCGTTGCCTCATCTTCGGAGAGTTGAGACGGAAGCTTCGGTGATCGTTCGGGACGACTGAACAGCAGCATCATGAGGACGGTCAGGAATCCACAGAAGTCTTCCTGGCGAACACTGATCACCAGAGCCAGATAAACACACAACGCGAGAACGTTGACTGCGATTCGACGAGGGCGCCCGAGGTGAAAGATCTTCATTCGCGTTTCCCGATCGGCCGTCGCAGCCGCCCAGAGGAAGCCGGTCAGGATCGTCAGGTTGATCATACCCTCGAACAGAATGTGATTCGGAACAAACGGCAGACTGCGGAACAAGTTCAGCAAAGAGGCCGCGATGAGAAAGCCGAAGCGTTGCGGTGAACGCGGGCGGAGCAGTACGAGCGACGTGCAGAGGACGAGCACCCATCCCTGCCATGTACGGGCCCAGAAGTGGAACGACATGAGATGCAGGAACGTCGCGGTTGCCCAGAGAACGGCGAAGACGGTCAGCGGCGAATACGCGCTCGAATCAGTCGGATGTGTCGTTGGATTGCTGGTCAAGGAGCTCGGTCTCTCGCTGCGGGGGCCGGGAAAAGCCGGTCAAAATCCAATCGACCGGGGCCGAAATTTACCGACATCTTCGGTCACGACGCAATCCTGACTTTGTCGTGCATCGCGTTAGTCGGGGCCGTCGGCCTCTTCACGAGCCGCGGCGAGAAGTTCTTCGACCGTTCGGTCCAGAAATGCCTGGGCGTCGGCTGCGGGGACGACGTTCTCGACATATGTCACGAGGAATTGCAACTGGTCGCGGAACTGCGTGATCAACATCGTTAGTCCAGACGGAGACCAGGCCGCACAGTAATAAGTGGCCATACGCACCGGAACGCCGCCAAACGTTTCGCTGTAGTCCCGAGGCACGGCGAAATAGGCGTACCAGAACGAGAACGCCCAGCGAATCATCTGACTGGTCACCCGTCGAACGAGAGGATAACACCAGTAGAAGATCGAATTCGATTCGAGGATCCCCAGATCCCGCTTCTCGCGGAGAACTCCATGCAGACGCTCGACGAGCAGTTCGACACGCCGTTTGCGGTTGTGAACTTCGTTCCGGCTCAGATGAACTCGCAGAACAGAGCTGCCGTTCTGAGGATGAAAGTTGTCTGCGGTCTGACGGCCGACTTCGACACCAACTCCAGTGCGGAACAGATCATCCGCGTGAGGATAATGCAGCGTATCGGCAAACGCCTGGAAGACGCCGCCGAGCAATGTCATCGACGTCGACGGGAACCGCGTCACCTTCCGAGAGTAGGCGAGAAGCAGTGCCGACTCCTCTTCGTTCAGGCGTCGGCTGAGCAATCGCAGTTGTACGTTCTGCAGTTTCTGACGTTGAGGCGTTCGCGGCATCTGTCGAGGCCACCTGGCCCGTTTAGCCCAGCGGTCCTGGATATAGTCAGGCAGTGCTTTCTTAAAGGCTGTCCAGCGGATGCGTCTGGAGAATCGCTGGCGATGCGACTCGATCAGATCGTGTGGCTCCCCCGGCTCGGGAAGCGGATCGCCCGTCAGCAGATGATTGAGCTCCTGCAATATCAGACGTGCGGAGCGTTCGTCGACGAGCGAATGGTTCAACAGCATCATCAGGACATCGCTGCCGTCCGGAAGATGCAGCAGATGAAAGGATAAACCGGGCTCCCGGAACAGATCTCGCGGTCGGGAGAGGATTGTTTCACCGGCCCGCTGGATCGCCTCTTCACTCGCCTCGGTCAGTGTCTCTTCACGAACGGTGACCTGAAGTTCAGGATCGTCCTGCCAGGAGATCGTTCCCTTCCAGTCGCGGACGAGTCGTGATTTGAGCACGGGATGACGGGTCGTGAGCACTGCGACCTGTTCGCGGAGCTGCGTTGGATCGAGTCGCCGCTCAAGCCAGACCAGAGCAATGGTCTCGAATCCAGGGTTTCCCAGCGCCTGCAGGTTGTCCTGCGCGCTGTACATGCACTGGTCGAACGCATTGAGTCTTCGTCGGAAGGGACGGGGCTGCTGGCTCGTCATCTGATGTTTTGAGGAATCTACTTGGACGTCATTATCGATATCGGGGAATCAGGTTTCATTCCGATGCAGAATCTTTCCGCTGGCTGTTCGCGGGAAGGAGGCCACATACTGTATCTGACTGGGGATCTTGAAGGGAGCGAGCCGGGATCGGCACCAGTCGATCAG
The DNA here is from genome assembly GCF_022267515.1 of Rubinisphaera margarita. NCBI lineage: Bacteria > Pseudomonadati > Planctomycetota > Planctomycetia > Planctomycetales > Planctomycetaceae > Rubinisphaera > Rubinisphaera margarita. The sequence goes on from NZ_JAKFGB010000012.1 coordinate 884,924, forward strand.
TTCCCTGATCTCGGGAGGCTCATCGGGGGTTGCCGCGATGACCTCGGCTTGAGCCCGTTCGCCCCAGCGTTCATCCTGAAGGGAAAAGACGCGAGCGGCTCGGATTCCGGGATGTTCACATAGAACAGCTTCGGCTTCCTGCGGAAAGAACTTCATGCCGGAGATGTTAATCACATCCTTCGAGCGGCCATGGATCGTGAGACAACCCTGATCATCGACGCTGCAGATATCTCCAGTAGCGAACCAGCCGTCGTCGAGAATCTGATCCCGCGTCCGCCAGGGATGATAATAGGCATCGAGAAAGCCGGGCCCCTTGAGGCGGATCTCGAACAGACCTTCTCCGAACTCCGAGTCCGTCAACTGAAGTTGATAAGCGGAGAGGACATTCCCGACTGCAGCCGGGGACTCGCGGGCGTTCTCGAGATTGATGCACGGGAGGCCCACTTCAATAATGCCGAGGGCTTGCGTGAGAGGGATCCCGAATCGATCGAGAAAGCGATGCCCTAACTCCGCCTTGAGGGCGCTGGTCGTGCAGATGGCCAGCCGGATTGAACTGAGATCGGCGGACTCCCTGCTATCCACCATCCACGCATACTGCAGTGGAGAACCGTAAATGAAAGTTCCCTGATGGCGCTGGACGCTCTCAAAGATTGCACCGGCAAACAGGTTCGCCGGGAGAACGATGGTCGCACCGTGTGTCAGATAGCTGACGATGGACACGGCAAAGTGGTACGACATCGAGAGCAGCCAGACGACGCGATCGCCGGGAGCCAACTGCAGCGTCTCGTTGGCGGCTGCGATCCGATCCCGGATCGTTTCGTGCGAGAGGACGACCCCTTTTGACGTTCCCGTTGTGCCGGACGTGAAGCGAACGAAGGCGGCATTGATCGTGCGAAAGCCTGCGGGCTCTTCGGTGGGACTTTCCACCGGAATCAGCGTGGCTCCGTTTTTCAGAGAATGCAGGGGGCCATTCTCAAAGGCTTCACAGAATCCGTGTGAACGAGTTTGTGAGAGAACAGCGTCGAGATGGATCTCGCGAACAATCCGTTGTTTTTCGACATCGGCCAGCTCGATGGGAATTGAAACGACGCTGCCGCGACAGCGCCAGATCGCATAGTTCAAGACGATATAATCGAGTCCACTCGGACAATGCAGGCCGATGCACTCTCCCGGCGCGAGACCGGAACGGCGAAGCTCTTCTGCTCGACGGTCGATCACGGCATCGAGCTGGGCGTAGGTCATTGCCTGATCGTCCTTAGGCCCCAGAACAGCGGGACAATCGGGCTGTTCCGCGGCGGTCTGGCGAAAGAGGTCATCGAGGTTCACAGGTGCCCTCCTCCGCGGTGATTCTGGCAGCTGCGTTGCCAACCGCTTCTCCCATCGCCCAGCAGGTGCCGACGACTCGGGCTGAGGACTGGGCCAGCGGATCGGCTGACAGGCACTTGCCGACGGCCCAGAGGTTGTCCCATCCCTGAACCTGCAACGCGCTGAGCGGGATCGGATAGACAGGAGGCGACAGCGTTCGCATCTGCACGCCGTTCTCTGGATCCCAATACTCAATCGGCCAGCTTCCGAAGCAGGCGATTTCTGAACTTTCCGCCGAAGTCTCGCCCTGCTCCAGGGACTCGATGGTCAGCTGATGGTCTCCACGAATCCGTCCGCCATCCCGGATTCCGGGGACGCCGACGCGATCGATCACGGCATTCTCGAAACCGGGAAATGAACGCAGGAACTCGAAAATAGTTTTCACCAGCTGGCTGGTATCGCACGGCTGCCGCTCCTTGAGCTGCGGAAGGAACAGCTTGATATAGACTTCATCGGGATCAGCCCCGCAGTCGAGCCAGGTATGAGCAAAATGCGGCGGAAGCTCCCCGGCGTCCGCCGCTGTGCGGATGGAACGAACTAGTCCCACGCCTTTCGGGAAATCGAGAGCGCCGGCTTTCACGCCCGCCAACCGGACGACGAGCCCTGCTGCCGCCTGATGATTACAGTCGAGGGAGTCAGGGGCGATGCTCCGGACAACGTGGGCTCCACCGGTGGCGTCGATGAGGGCTGCCGCATCAATCGTCTGCTGCCCTTCCGGGGTGACGATCGCGACTTGCTCAACGCGGCGTTCCTGCCAGGATGAATCGGTGAGGCGGGAACCGGTCAGCACCGTCAGTCGAGGTGTTTCCCTGAGCCATTCTTCGGCGACACGCTGGTAGGTCTCCGGGGCGACGCTGAGGACCCACAATCGGCCGATTCGTCGCCGGCGTACTCGACTGTCCGCAGATTCCAGGCGATTGATCAACTCGGCGGGAAGTCCGGGGTTGACCAGATTTCCTTCCGGATCAAACAGGCCGCCCAGCGTATGAATGAGCGCGTGAGCCACGGTTCCGCCGACGCATCTCTGCGACTCCACCAGGGTGGTGGTGGCACCGGCGCGAGCCGCGGCGATCGCAGCCGCCATGCCGGCGGCTCCTGCTCCGCAGACAACGACGGATACGGAACGTGAAGACATGTCTAGCGACCCGTTTTCTTCTCGTGAATGAAGGTGGCGATTCGGTTAATCGTGCCGATGGTTTCGGGAGACAGATCACTGTTGTCGATCGTCACCCCGAACATCGATTCGAATTCAATGACCATCCGGAGGATCTGCAAGGAGTCGAGAATCTGAAGCAGATCATCGTCATTTTCCAACGAATCGGCCTGTCCGTCGTCGATGGCTGTCGAGACGATGTAGTCTCGAATCTGTTGCTGAATGGATTCAATGCTCATAGATTCAATCCCAGCATCAATCACCGGGAACACAATAGAGATGCTGAGGAAAACTGGTGATGCCGAATGGAACGGAAAGAATGCAGGGACGACCCACTTCCTATTCAGTATCGACCCCTGAGCGACCAGAATCACGACTTTTTGACCGGGAATTTCTCCGAAGTCAAACGGAAGGCTGCGAATCCGCCGTTTTTCAGCGATGCACTCCTAACTTGCATCGCCAGCGCGAGATGCGACACAGCCGGCAGCCGTGGGGCGGAGGGAAATGGCTGTGTGAACTGGCGTGCATGTTTTGTCCCGCAGCCTCGGCGGAGTCGCGGCCGATTTTAACGCGATGAGCGAACGGTCATCGGTGCACCGAGCCTGTCAGGCAGTTATGATCCGCGACCATTGCCCGGGCCGGCTGGGTTGCTGCCGGTTCACTCAGATATTCGACCAGAAGCAGAGTCATTCGTGAAGAACGGGGCGAGAGACGCCAATCAGGCCAGAACCGCGGAAGTGAGGTGGGACACCCCGAGACTGCATCGACGGATGCAACGTCGGGGCTTCACGCCGGCTGAACTCTTCGTCGGCAGTTTTCTGGCGCTCATTCTCCTTGGTACGCTCGCGCTGAGGTTTCTCCCGGGAATCTATCGAGGTACGCCGCTGAACTGGATCGATGCCCTCTTTACATCGACCAGTGCGGTCTGCGTAACCGGACTGATCGTGGTCGATACGGCGACGCATTTCACCTTTGCCGGCCAGGCGGTTCTTCTCGCCCTGGTCCAGCTTGGCGGACTCGGCATGCTGGTGCTGACGAGTGTCATCATCACCGCTCTGGGAGGTCGGCCGTCGTTGCGGACCGAATCGGTCACCATTGGACAGCGGCACATGATGCCCCAGCTTCCTGCGCGAACGCTGATTCTGAATATCGTTCGATTCACATTCTATATCGAAGCTTTCGGTGCTCTGCTGCTTTATCTGGTGTGGGCCCCTCGGATGGGACTGATCAAGGCCTTCTGGCCGGCCATCTTCCATTCCGTCAGTGCGTTCTGTAATGCGGGCTTCTCGACAAACACCAGTTCGCTGACGGAGTATCAGAACTCGCCGCTGACGATCCTGATCATCTCCGTGCTGATCATCGCCGGTGGTCTTGGGTTTATCGCCATGGAGGAACTCCAGATCTACTTCAGGCGGGATGGCCGGAGAAAACGGCTGTCGACACACACCAGGCTTGTGCTCGCGACTTCGTCTGTTCTGCTCCTTGGCGGCTGGATTCTGTTCATGGCGTTTGAGTGGCGAGGCGTACTCGGCTCCATGGGGAGGATCGACAGAATCTTCAACGCATTGTTCATGAGCGTAACGCCTCGGACTGCCGGATTTAACACGATTGACTACGCGGACGTCACCGACAGCAGCAATCTGCTGACAATGATCCTGATGATGATCGGCGGCTCGCCAGGTTCAACAGCCGGTGGAATGAAAACGACGACCTTCGCCCTGCTCGGGCTCATGGCCTGGTCGCGATTGCGGTCGCAGCCAACCGCGACCTTCGTCAATCGGTCCATTCCTAACGAAACCATTCATCGCGCGACCGGGCTGTTCATTATCGGGACGGCAGTCATCATTGCAGGTGCGTTCGCGTTGTCGGTGGTCGGCGACATGCTGCACGTGGAGCAACACTTTCTGGCGAGGTTGTTCGAAGTCGTCAGCGCGTTCAATACCGTGGGACTGTCGATGGGCGTCACTCCCCATCTCTCTGTTCCCTCCAAATGGGTCATTATTCTGCTGATGTTCGCGGGACGAACTGGACCATTGGCGATCGCAGCGGCATTGATCGTTCGTCTGTCCCGCCAGGGAAGATACCGCATGGCCTACGAAGATGTGGTCGTTGGTTGATCGAGACATCGAACGAGTCTGAGGAAACTGGAATATGAAACGATTTGTGATCCTGGGGCTGGGCAACTTCGGATTCACGCTGGCTCGTACGCTGACAGACAGCGGTCACGACGTGATTGGACTGGATATGGATGGCGATGTGGTCGACCGGCTCGCATCGTACATCTCGCAGGCGATCGTGGGGGATTCGACGGATCTCGAACTGCTGCGAAGACTCGGCGCGTCCGAGGCCGATGTGGCGATCGTTTCCACGGGCGACGATATCGCCTCCAGCGTGTTAACGACGATGGCCCTGATTGATCTCAAGATCAAGGACATCTATGTCAAAGTCATTTCCGACGAACATGCTCGCGTCATGAAGCGAATCGGCGTCACGGATACCATCTTTCCAGAGAAAGACACCGCGCTGTCGCTTTCCACGCGAATCAGCGGCTCCGCCCTGCTCAACTATGTCCGTCTCGGCTCGGGATTCAGTATCCAGGAAATGGGCGTTCCAGACAGCTGGTTTGGCCGCACGATTCGGGAGTTGAAGCTGCGGCAGAACTACAATATCACCGTCGTCGCTTTGCATGACATTCTCGAAGATCACATCGTTCCGTCTCCCGACCCGGATCGAAAACTCAAGGATTCGGACACCCTGCTGGTCGCGGGAGACGATGAATCTCTGGAGCGAGCGGCGAAAGCCCGATAGCGGCTCTACTGGAGTGACCTGGTTCCCGAAACGGATTTTCATGCCGAAACAGACGCACAGTGCCCCGCCAAATCTCTAAAGGCAACATTGCATCACCGGCTGCTTATATCTAGACTCAGGCATGTCTCAGGGCCGTACCTCTTCTCCAAACGGCTGATGTTTCATTCGCTTTCGTCTCGTTCTGATGATCAAGGAGCTTCTCAATGCCTGCATTGCACTTCCGACGACAAAAAGACGGTTTCACACTCATTGAGCTTCTGGTGGTGATCGCGATCATCGCCATTCTGGTTGCTCTGCTTCTCCCAGCCGTGCAACAGGCCCGGGAAGCCGCTCGCCGCAGTTCCTGCAAAAACAATCTCAAGCAGATCGGACTGGCCCTTCACAACTATCACGATACCTTCTTCGTCTTCCCTCCCAGCTTCATCGACAACAGCGGTTTCACATCGGGCCTGACCTACGATGGCAGCTCCAGCCCGACGACGATCCGCGAAGACCGGAATGGTCTGGCATGGAGTACGCTCATCCTTCCTTATGTCGAAGAGCCTGCTCTTTACGACGCCATCGGCGGGGCGACGAATAACTTCGCTCATCACTGGCAGGATGCCAACAACGACGGCAATGCGAACGATCCGATTCCCGAGGCCAATCAGATTGTGTCGGTCTACAACTGTCCGACGGAAGCCGGCACGGGACGGAATCCGGAGAAAGGGAACTTCGGAACCAATAACTACCTGGCCAATGCCGGAACGCGTGCGGCTATCGATCGCGCCGGAGCAATGTTCTGCATGAACTCGAGTGTGCGGATGGCCAGCGTGAAAGACGGAACGAGTAACACGATTATGTGTCTCGAACGAACCAACAACGATGTGACAACCGCCAACTCGTGTGGCACCCAGACCTGTAACTATCAGGGAGGAATCTGGATCGGGCCCCGAGATATCGCAGGGGCAGCTGGCTGGCATCCGGGGCTGCGTCCGTTCGATGTTGAGTCGTATGGCGGCGGAAATGCCACGTACGCCATCGGAACCTCGAACCAGCCGTGGGGAGATGACTGGGGAACCTGGGGCTGCCATCAGGGCGGTCTGCAGATGGTCCTCGCGGATGGAGCGGTTCGTTTCCTCTCCGAGAACATCGCTCTCGAAACCTACCGTCGTCTGCGCCATCGCAATGACAAAGAGGTCCTCGGCGAATTCTAATCGGTAATGAGTTGGAAAAGGTCGGGAGAAGACACGCCTCCCGGCCTTTTTCTATGCGCAGTCCCATCTGCTACAATCGCCCTCACCTGCTCTGCTTCGATGTCCCCTCTGAGAAAGTCTGCAATGCGATTGCTGCTGTTCACCACGGTTATTCTTCTCTCTCAACAGGTCCTCTTCTCCCCCGTTGAGGCCGGTCCATTGACTCCCGAAAAAGATGCAAGGCACGACCGCCGGACAATCATCTTTAACGGACAACATCCCGATAAACTCGCCTGCGATACAACGCTCCGCAAAGTCCCCGATGGCTCTTGGGTGATGGTGATGCTCGGCGGAGGAAACACCGAGCCTCTGCCGCAGAATCGGATCTTTATCTCACGCAGTCAGGATGAAGGGGAAACGTGGTCTGCGATGAAGCCGATTGATCTCGGTGTGAAGAGCAAAGATGAAAACGCCGCCCTTATCCCGACCGAACTGATGGTTCTGGACGGACGCTGCACGATGTTCGTGGCGACTCACGACGGAACGTTCGGCAACTGGAAGGAGTGGATGACCCACAGCGATGACTCGTGCCGCACCTGGAGTAAGCTCGAACCAGTCCCCGGCCGACTGCATGATCGGACGTTTGTCCGGAATCACATCATCACCAGCGATGGTCGCATTCTGCTGCCGTTTCAGCATTACCTGCGGGTCGCCGAGACCCGATCGATCTCCGGAAAGCGGCGTTTCTCCGCCCCGACCGATCCCCGTAACGGTGTGCTCATCAGTGAAGATGGCGGCAAGACGTGGTCTGAACATGGCGATATCCGGTTGACCGACAACGAGAACTATCACGGCTGGGCGGAGAACAACATCGTTGAGCTCAGCAATAATCGGATTGCCATGATCATTCGGGCCGACAAACTCGGCGGAGTGCTTTACTACGCGGAATCGACCGATGGCGGCCGCACCTGGCCGGAGTTTGCCACAAAGACCGACATCCCCAACCCGGGATCGAAGGCGACGCTCTACGGCCTCGGAGGCGACGCGGTGGCGATGCTGCACAATCCCAACCCGAAACATCGAAGTCCACTGGCGTTGTGGGTTTCGTTCGATGGCATGAAGTCCTGGCCCTATCAGCGAGTTCTCGTGCCTGAATCTGTCGACGGACCGCGAGGCCGATTGAATTACCCGGATGGATTTGTCAGCGAAGATGGTGAGTATCTGCACTTTGCGTTCGACGACAATCGGCACCTGGGTGTCTATTACGGGGCAAAACTTCCGCAGGTCCAACAGACTGCTTCGGCAGATCCTCGGTCTTCACAGATGCTGGAGCTGAAGACAACGGGAGCGGGTCCCGACAAGATCGATTACCGATTGCTGCCAAAAGTTCCGTCGAAGCATGCGATGATCAGTGACGTTCGCGATCGGGGTGGCGACTGGGTGCACCAACACGCTTATCTGACGCACCATAACGGTCGATACTGGGCAATGTGGAGCGACGGTCCCGGCAAACGGAACGAGAAACTGACCGCCGAGCAGCATCGGAATGTCGTCCCCGGGCACGACCTCGCTGATAATCGGGTTTCGTTTGCGACGAGCCAGGATGGGATCAACTGGAGTGAACCGGCTCCTCTGTCCGGGCCTCCGCGGATTGAGGGCTTCGGCTGGATCGCCCGAGGATTCTGGGTGCGAGACGGCGAGCTGCTGGCTCTGGCGAGTCATTTCGATGCTCCAGGATACGCGGGGAAGGGACTTAGCCTCGAAGCATTCCGTTGGAATGAACGTTCCCGTTCCTGGGAGCCACACGGCACCGTGCTCGACGATACGCTTAACAATTTTCCGCCCAAGCGGCTCCCGTCCGGTCCATTTATGATGACTCGGCGCGACCACGTCCGGCAGGTTTCGGTGATGATTGGCGGAGACGAGGCGTTCAATCAGTGGGAGATTTTCCCCCTGGCCAGCTACAACGCGAAAGGCCGGCCTGAAGAACCGTACTGGTACACGTTACCCGACGGCCAAACAATAGTCGGGCTGATTCGGGATAATGGTCGATCGGGACGGCTGTTGCGCACGGTCTCAGAAGACAATGGCAGAACGTGGTCGCCGATTGTCAAAACAAACTTTCCCGACGCGACCAGCAAGTTCTTCGTACTCCGCACATCACGCGATTACTATGTGCTCGTCTCGAACTCCAATCCGAAACGGCGTGATCCATTGACGCTCGCCGTCAGTCGGGACGGGGTTGTTTTCACGGACCTGTTCTACCTGGTTGGAGAGCGGCACATTGACTATCCGCACGTGATCGAACACGATGGCCAACTCCTGATCGCCTTCTCCGGAGCCAAGCAGACAATGGAAGTGCTTCAGGTTGATCTGGACGACCTCGATATGATGATCGCCGATTAAGAAAGGCCTCAACGTGCTCACCCGAATTGTTACTCTTCTGTTGATTTCCTTGTTGTCCGTACCGGCCGTGCAGGCAGCCGGTCAGGCGGCTCAATCTGCCGATGTGATCGTCTATGGCTCGACGCCTGGTGGTTTCTGTGCAGCTATCGCCGCAGCCCGTGAGGGAGCTTCGGTCATCCTGCTCGAACCGACGGACCATGTCGGCGGCGTGAATACCGGCGGACTGAGCTTCAGCGATTCCAACCAGACCGTTCGCAGCACGGTCATGGGACTCTTTGACGAGTGGCATCGCCGCATCGAAGCCGATTACAGGCAGCGCGGGGTCAAGCTGCCCTACGATGTCAGCGTGAAAGATGCTTCGAAATGGACCTACGAGCCTCATGTGGCGGCGAAGATCACGAAGGAGATGCTCGACGAAGCCGGCGTGAAGGTTCTGACCGGGAGCGTTTTGAATTCCGTTGAGAAGGACGGGGCCACGATTACGGCCCTGAAAACCAAACGGGGGCATTTCGGCGGAAAAACCTTTATCGATGCGACTTACGAAGGCGACCTGATGGCCGCGGCTGGAGTCAGCTGGACAATCGGACGTGAAGGCCGCGAGAAATACGGCGAATCGCTGGCCGGGCGTCAGTTCCCCAAAGGCCGCATGCAGATCGATGGGTTCGATGACGAGGGGAATCCACTCCCGTTGATTACCGCCACGGAAGCCGGCCCGGTTGAGGCGGGTGATGATCGTGTGATGGTCTACAGCTTTCGGCTCTGTCTGACGAAGGATCCCGCGAATCGCGTCCCCTTCCCTGCTCCGGAGAATTATGACCCGGCTCGCTTCGAAGTCGTCCGCCGCTACTTCGCCTGGGAAGAACGACCGCATCTGTTGTGGGATCTTTATCCGCTCCCCGGCAACAAGTTCGATGCCAACAACGGCATCGGAAAGCAGTTTTCAATGGGGCTCGTGGGAGGCTGTAACGGCTGGAGCGAAGCGAGTGCGGAAGAACGCCAGCAGATGTGGGGAGAACACAAACAGTACACACTGGAGATGTATCACTTCCTGACTACGGACCCGGCTGTTCCCGAGCATTTGCGAAACGCGATGGCGGAGCTCGGCCTCTGCAAAGATGAGTTTCCTGAGTACGACCACTGGTCTCCGCAGTTGTATGTCCGTGAAGGACGACGGATGCAGGGCATGTACGTGCTCACTGAGAACGACATCCTCCGGAATCCCGAGAAGGATGATCCGATTGTCGTCTCTTCGTTCCCGATCGATTCCCACGATGTCCAGCGCGTTGCTACGAAGGACGGCTACGTCGTCAATGAGGGTACGATCTTTCCGGTGCGGATGCCCCGCCGACGGAACGGGTATCCGTATCACATCCCGTATCGTTCGATTCTCCCCCGGCAGAACGAATGCGACAACCTGCTCGTGCCGGTCGCGTTGTCCTGCACGCACGTCGCGATTTCTTCTGTGCGTGTTGAACCAACCTGGATGATTCTCGGCCAGAGCGCGGGAATCGCCGCAGCCATGGCAGCCAAACTCGATTCAGCCGTGCAGTCGCTGGAGTATCCCAAACTGCGAAGCCGACTGGTTGCTCAGGGACAGGTGCTTGAACTCCCCGAACTCCCAGAGCTTCCGCCCGAGCCTGAAGTGGTTGTTTCGATCGATCCGAAATCCCTTCCGGGCATCATTCTCGATGATGCGGACGCCACGCTGAAGGGGAGTTGGGCGCGGTCGACCAACTTCAAGCCGCACATCGGCAGCGGGTATGTGCACGACGACCAGCGTGCTGATGGACAGTCGGTTGCCTTGTTCAAGTTCACCGCTGAAGAAGCGGGCGAATACGAACTGAGAATGGCTTACTCCGCTCATCCGACCCGGGCGACTGCCGTGCCGGTTTCGGTGACGAGTGGTTCGAACACCACTGAGTTCAATGTTGATCAGACGCAGGCTCTGCCGGACGGTAAGCACTTTCGCCCCATCGGGACGGTGACTCTGGAGGCGGGGTCGGAAACGACGCTCACGCTTTCAAACACGCAGACCGATGGCTTCGTGATCCTGGACGCGTTTCAACTGATCAGGAAGTAATCGCTTGTGTTGCCCGCCGGGTATGCGTTCAGATTATGCCGCATCGATCCACGACAACGCGAGTCAGTCAGGTATACTGATTCCTCGAGCATTTTGCCCTCCCTGAAGCTTCACAGGCTCAATCTTTCATGACAGACATCACCCGACCGATCGTTCAGATTTCACTCGACCTGACGAATATCAAGGAAGCGATCGAGACTGCTCATCTCGCCATGCGAGCCGGGGTCGACTGGCTCGAAGCGGGTACGCCTCTCATTCTCGCGGAAGGCCTGCACGGAGTTCGCGCTCTACGGCAGGAGTTTCCCGATGTTCCCATCGTCGCCGACCTGAAAACAATGGACGGTGGTTATCTCGAAGCCGAAATGATGGCCAAAGCCGGCGCAACGCATGTCGTCGTGATGGCCCGGGCTCACCCCGAAACGATCAAGTGTGTCGTTCAGGCGGGCCGAGATTTTGGAGCAAAGGTCATGGGCGACAACCTCGGCTGTCCCGACATGGTTGCCGGGGCGAAGGAACTCGAAGATCTCGGCTGCGATTACGTGATTCATCACATCGGCTACGATGAGAGACGCGGCATCGCCGCAGCGGGACATCGCATGCCCAGTCCGCTCGATCAACTGAAAAAGGTTGTTGAAGCGGTGTCTGTTCCCGTGCAGGCAGTCGGTGGGCTTTCCCTTGAACAGGCGATTGCCTGCCCGGAGTACGGAGCTCCGCTTGTGGTTCTGGGAGCTCCGCTGACCATCGATGCCGATGCCTTCAAGACGGCAGACGGGAATCTCGAAGAGTCACTCAAGTTGATCTGTGATGCGGTTCATCAACAGGAAGTCAGGACGCGTTCATGAAATCAGCAGCCGTTGTGAATTATGCCCCCAAAAAGGGCTCCGTCGAGATCCGTGAGATCGATGTCCCCGAGATCGGTGCAGAAGACGTTCTTCTTGAGGTCGCCAATGTCGGTGTCTGCGGCAGCGATCTGCACCAATGGACCGCCGATCATTCCTGGCCAGTCAACTATCCCGTCGTGCTTGGTCACGAATTCGGCGGGCATATCGTCAGGACGGGAGCGAATGTCGCCGGCTGGAAAGAGGGCGACCGGGTTGTCTCCGAAACAGCCGCCATTATCAGTGCCGACAATCCGATGACCCGCCGCGGACTGTATAACTTGGATCCGACACGAAAGGGCTTCGGGTACGGCGTGAACGGCGCCATGACGAAGTACGTCCGCGTTCCCTCTCGAATTCTTCATCACGTGCCCGACGATCTGCAGTTCGAGCAGGCCTGTCTCACCGAGCCGTGTTGTGTGGCCTACAACGCCGTGGTGAAGAACGCCAGCATCGAGCCTGGCGATCGTGTTGTTGTGCTCGGACCAGGAACAATCGGGATTCTCTGTGCCGCGATGGCCCGGTTGTGCGGTGCTCAGGTGGCTGTCGTTGGACTGCCACAGGATGCCCAACGTCTAGAGATCGCCCGACAGTACGGTTGCGATGTCATCATTGGCGATGCAACCGAATGGGCCCGCGAACGGGATGGTCTGGGCTGTGATGGGGTGATCGATGCCGCCGGAGCCAGTGCCACCTTGAAGATCGCCATCGACATCGTGCGGCCGGCCGGGTGGATCAGCAAAGTCGGATGGGGTCCACAGCCGTTGAACTTCAATCTCGATCCCATGGTGCAGAAAAATGTCACCCTGCAGGGGAGCTTCAGTCACAACTGGCCGATCTGGGAACGGGTTATCGCCCTGCTCGCCAGCGGCCAGCTCGATGTCCGTCCGATTATCGGCGGCGTCTGGCCGATTACCGAATGGCACGAAGCCTTCGAGAAAATGCATCACGGCGAAGTCGTCAAAGCCGTCCTCAAACCTGTCTGATTGCCTGCCTTATGCCCAAGCTTGCCGCCTTCCCCAAAGCCTACATGCAGGCCCTCTGTAAAGAGGGCACGATGACCGTCTCGGAGTGGATTGACCTTGCCGCCGATCTTGATGTCGATGGCCTCGAATGGTACGCCGGCTTCCTCGAAATGGAGGACGAGTCGAACTGGCCGAAGTTTCGCGAACAGGTTGAAGCGATCGGCAAGACCATTCCCATGATGTGCTGCTCGCCTGACTTCACTCATCCCGACGCTTCATTTCGTGAGCGGGAGATCGAGAAGCAGAAGCGATGGATCGATATGACGCACGTCCTCGGCGGCAGCTACTGCCGCGTCCTCAGCGGACAACGACGCCCGGAACTTTCGATCAACGAAGGCGTCGCACTAGCCGCGGCATCGATCGAGGCCTGCCTCCCCTACGCCGAAGAGAGAAACGTGACGTTGATTCTCGAGAATCATTACAAGGACGATTTCTGGGAGTACCCCGAGTTCGCCCAGAAGATGGACGTCTTCTGCCTGCTCGTCGATGCGATTCAGCATCCGAACTTCGGCGTGAACTACGATCCCAGCAACACCTACCTGGCGGGCGAAGATCCACTCGAACTGCTGAAGCGGGTCTCACATCGGGTTCTGACGATGCACGCCAGCGATCGATACCTGATTGAAGGCACGATCGAAGATTTGCGTCGCGAAGAAGGAGGCTCAGCCGGCTACGCCAAACGCCTCCGCCACGGCGAAATCGGCCAGGGCCTCAATGACTACGATGCCATCTTCGACGAACTCCGCGGAAAGGGCTTCAACGGCTGGATCAGCATCGAAGACGGCGTGGACGGCATCGACCAGCTGAAACGGAGCGTTTCGTTTCTACGGAAGAAGATAGTCGAGCACTGGGGATAACCGCACCGCGGGCAACAGTCGGCACGCAGCCGAACCGTCCGAACGGGGCGGCTGGAATCGGTGTCCTTGTGTGGACGTATGGCCCATCAAACCTCCTGCTCAATTGGATGACAACGTGTATATCCCCTCCTCGTTTGAGGTCGACGATTCTGAAACGCTGCATGAGTTCATTGAGCGGTACAGTTTTGCGACGTTGATCACGACGGTCGACAGTGTGCCCTTTGCCACTCACCTTCCGCTGCTTCTTGACCGGACCGCAGGCCCGTTCGGCACACTCCATGGGCATTTTGCGAAGGCGAATCCGCACTGGAGAAGCCTCGAGCAGTCCGGCGAATCGCTGGCGATTTTTCACGGGCCGCACACCTATGTTTCGCCGCGATGGTATTCAGGGGCGAAGCCAGCTGTGCCGACCTGGAACTACGCCGTCGTCCATGCCTACGGCACGGTCACATTGCAAACCGAGCCGGCGTGGCTCGATGACTTTCTGAGGCGAATGGCGATCAAATACGAAGCCGACGCCGACCAGCCGTGGCAGAACGATCTCCCCCCGGATCTCGACGACCAGCTGAAGCAGGCGATCGTCGGATTTGAAATGACCGTTACTCGACTTGAAGGGAAGTTCAAACTCGGCCAGAATCGCTCGGATGAGGATCAGCTCGGTGTGATTGCCGGACTGGATCAGGCCGGTCTTACTGAGATGGCCACGTTCGCGAGAGAACATCTCGACGCCAATCCGGACGATTGACGCCCTGTGCGGTCTGTCTTCTCGGCTGAAAACTTCGCGCTCATTTTTCCCGCGGGACACCACAATGCAGGGGCTTGAATCACTTCGCCAGCCGGACTTGCTGATCGCGTTCGCGGTCATGCTGGTAGCGTCGCTGGTCTGTTTCGGCCTTGGCTACTTCATCGCCGGGCGACTGACGCGTCGCGGACGCCCCCTCTTCCTGAGTCTGGTGCTGATCATGGGGGCAATCTGGTTTCTTTGGATCCAGGACGCCCCGTGGTTAATCGAGGTACTGCAAACCAGAAACGTGATTCTATACGGGAACTGGCTCAGCCTGTTTGCCGGACTGGGAGCGGGGACCGCGTTTCGCTCGATTCCTGGTTCCCTTGCTCGGCGGAGTGTGAACGCGGGTGTCTTCTTTCTGCTCGGGATCGTCAGCCTGCTCCATCCGCTATGGGGTGATGTTCCTGTCTCGCGAAATGTCCCTGTGACCAACGGGATCTGTTTCCAGACCAGCGACGTCACCTGTTCCCCGGCCTGTGCCGCAACGGTTTTGTTGCAGCACGAGATCCCGGCAACCGAAGCCGAGATGATTCAGCTGTGTCTGACGAGAAAAGGAACGGCATGGCAGGGGCTTTATCGGGGGTTGGCACTCAAAACGGAAGGGACTCCCTGGCGGGTCGAAGTCTTCCACGGCGATTACGAAGATCTCAAGTCACTCACCCCCGGCTGGATCATTCTCAGCGTCGGTCTGCCGCAGTTCGGTGAGATCCCCAGTGTCTACGAAGACGACTATGGCTGGCGTCGGGGCGATCTGCACAGCGTCATCCTCCGAGAATTCAAAGAGGATGGCTATGTCTTGATGGTCGACCCCGACGTCGGCGAAGAGGCTTGGGCGCAGGATGATCTCAAGCTGCTGTACCGTGGCTTCGGCATGCGACTGGTGCCACGATAACCACCTGCGTTCAACGGTTTGAGACGGTGACGACTTAGGCGTCGAGAGTCCAGCGGGCCTGACGCAAAACGGCGTGATGCCCGTTGCCGATGCCTTCGTACCAGACCGTCAACAGTGTGCCGTCATCGAGTTCGACCGTGCTGGGGTATCCCAGATCGCCGCCTGGTCCGTCATCGGAAATCGTGATCGGTTCGCACCAGCTATGACCGCAATCGGTGCTGACGCGAGCGAGATTTCCGTACGGCTTTCGACGATAGCCGTAGCTCATGAGCAGTCGTCCGTCTCGGAGTCGCGTGAGAAACGAGGGGAAGCCCCAGACGCCGATCGCTTTGGGTTCCGACCAGGTTTGACCACCATCGCTGGACTCGCTTTGAAGCGTCGCACTGGCGTCGACTTTGTTGTGGTTGCGGATATGGACAATGATTCGACCATCAGTCGCTTCGACGGCATGCAATTCGTGATAGGCTCCGGGATCATCGCCGCTGCGCGTCGGAATCTCCGCCAGCCAGGACCAGGAGAGGCCATCGTCCTCAGAGACGCAGACGCCGATTCTTTTCGATCCGTTCCACAGTTCTTTCCCTGCATAAAGCAATCGGCCGTCCGAGAGTTCGATGGGCCCGTGCGGGCTGTTGACGATGGTCGGATATCGCTCTGACCAGGTTAGCCCACCATCGGTCGACCGGATCATCCATTCTCCCAGTTCCTGCTGTCGCTGTTCATCCGAGAGGCGGTTGTGGGCGGCCATCCACTGCTTCAGGCGTTTTTTCGGCCAGGGTTTGACCTTTTTCTTCTCCTTCTCGTCGTCATCCTGTTCCAGTTCCTGCTCTTCAGCGTTTGTCTTGTTCTTCTTTTTGTTTTTCTTCTCGGAGATTCGTTCCAGCTCCGCGTTGAGCAGCGGTTCGTAAGCCAGTGAAGTGAACGTCGTCACAAGCAATGTTCCGCGCGACGTTTCGAGAATGCCCGCATCCCGGTCGTCGATGGCTCCGTCGAGAATTGTTCGGGGCCAGGTCCAGGTTTCGCCATTGTCGTTTGATCGCATCATCTGCACAGCCCCGAACGGACAGACGTGCCCGCCCCGGTCTCCCGACCAGACAACGATCAGCTCCCCATTGGTTCGGCGTGTAACAGTCGGCCAGCCACAATAGCCCTTCGGGCCAGTGGTAATCGTTTTGATGTCCCGGGGGCTGCATGGTTCGCCTGCCCGGCTGGGGAGCGGATTGATGAGCGAAACCGTGCCGGCGACCGATGTGCCGAGGAATGTGCGGCGAGTGACGCGACCAAAAGAAGTTTCAGAGCGATTCTGCATCGGCGTCTTCTCCTCGTATTCATGAAAGGGAATGAAGTGTATCGACTTTAAAACAGCGTCCGTCGCTTCTGGTTGAATTCCACAAGCACGTCCGGTCCGGCCGGATGGAGCAGGCCTGCCAGCGGTTCCCTGTCGATGACATCGGGACTCAACCAGCGGGTCTGGTCTTCAAAGCTGGTTAGAACGATCGGCATGCGGTGGTGCCCGACACTGGCGATCAGCGGGTTTGGTTCGGTGGTGAGGAACGTGTACGACTCCACCGTTTCTTCGTCGTTACGCCAGCGTTCCCACAGTCCGGCGAACGCGAATGGCTCTCCACTCGGCTGGGCGAACCAGTGCTCTTTCTCATCGAAGCGAAGAACGGGGATTAGACAACGGCGGGACTTGAAAGCGGCTCGATACGTCGGCTTTTCGTGCACCGTTTCGGAGCGGGCGTTGAAGCACTGCCGCTGGAACGATTTGCGGGACTTTGACTTCGCGGAAGGCTTCCACCATGGAGGAAGCAGGCCCCATTGCATCGGCACAAGTTCGCGTTCGCCATCGGCATCGAGACGAACGACCGGTCCCATCGAGAGCGGGTAGAGATCCTGATCGAAGTCGTCGTGGCATTCATTGCGGACGACATCGAAGATCTCGGCGAGCATGGCCGGGCTGACATTGACGTTGTATCGATGGCACATCCCACTATTGAACTCGATTGACGCGGTCTTCGCAATTCAGCTGAAGTCTCGCGACTTGCCGATGCGGGAGAATTCTTCCGACAAATCCCACATGCGATCGACGACCACGTGCACGACCGACGACTCCCGCTGGAGAATTCCACGGACCATCATCGCGGTCGCCGTGCGAGCCGTGACGCGGAAGCGTTCCCAGGTGTTGGGATGCACGACGAGATTGGTGATGCCGGTTTCGTCTTCCAGCGTCATGAAGGTAATCCCTTTGGCGGTTCCCGGTCGCTGTCGCAACAGGATCAACCCGGCGACTTTCACTTTGCGATCAGCGGGGTACGTTTCCAGAGCGGCGGCCGGAAGAGCTTTCATCTGTTTCAAACGCGAACGAATGAATGAAACCGGATGGCGTTTGAGCGTCAGTCCGGTGTGACGATAGTCGTGCACCACTTCCGCCAGCGGAGCCATTCCCGGCAATGCTTTCGGAAGAGCGTCATTCGATTGCGATTCGAGCAGGGTTTGCGTGAAACGTTCCGGCAACGATTCCCACAGCGCTTCGCGGCGGCTCAACTTGAGCGATCCAAACGCGTCGGCTCGGGCCAGTCGGGAGAGCACGCTGTTAGAAACGCCGGCCCGGTTGGCGACATCATCGATACTGAGGTAAGGCCGATCTCCCCGAGCCGCGACAATCTTCTCGGCTTCGCTCTGTTTCAGACCACTCACCATGCGGAAACCGAGCCGGACCGATCGATGTCTGGCGCTGGGTTTCTGCTCCAGTGTGCAGTCCCAGTCGCTGGAGTTGACATCAACTCGCCGAATTTCAACGCCATGCTCGCGAGCATCCCGGACAAGCGTGGCCGGCTGATAGAACCCGAGCGGCTGGCTGTTGAGCATCGCTGCCAGAAAGACATCGGGATAGTGACACTTCAGCCAGGAAGAAACATAAACCAGCAGCGCGAAGCTGGCCGCATGCGATTCTGGGAAACCGTATTCGCCAAAGCCGCGAATCTGGTTGAAGAGCCGCTCGGCAAACTCTTCGCTGTAACCGCGAGCCTGCATTCCCTGACTCAGCTTCTGATGAAAAGCATCCATCACTCCCGACTTTCGCCAGGCCCCCATGGCCCGTCGCAATTGGTCGGCTTCGCCCGGCGTGAAGCCGGCCGCCACCACGGCGAGTTTCATCGCCTGTTCCTGAAAGATCGGTACGCCGAGTGTGCGATGCAGCACCTGCCGCACTTCTTCACTGGGATACTCGACCGCTTCCAGTCCATCCCGTCGTCGTAAATAGGGATGGACCATGTCTCCCTGAATCGGCCCGGGGCGGACCAGCGAAACTTCGATGACGAGATCGTAGAACTCTTTCGGCTTGAGCCGGGGAAGCATGCTCATCTGAGCCCGGCTTTCAATCTGAAAGACGCCGATCGTGTCGGCTCTTTGCATCATTTCATAAGTCGCCGGATCTTCCGCCGGCACTGTCGCCAGAGTCAACGGACGTTGATAATGCCGTTCCAGAAGATCGAAGCACTTTCGCACGGCGGTGAGCATGCCGAGTGCCAGACAGTCGACTTTGAGGATGCCGAGAGCGTCGAGATCATCCTTGTCCCATTCCACGACCGTCCGTCCAGGCATCGAAGCATTCTCGATTGGCACGATCTCGCAGAGGGGACTGTTGGTCATCACCATGCCGCCCGTGTGCTGCGACAGATGCCGGGGGAAGCCGAGGATGTCGATGACAAGCCGGTGTATCAGCTGGCCGAGACCGGAGTCCGGAGACAGCCCCGCTTCCTCCATTCGCCGGCCGACCTTATTCACTTCGTTGTACCGTTCGAAGTTCTTCGCGAGCCGATCGATGCTGTCGAGTGAGAGTCCGAGCGCTTTGCCGACATCCCGCATCGCCGATTTGAGACGGTAGGTAATGAGCGTGGCTGTCATCCCGGCTCGTTCGCGGCCGTATTTCTCGTAGATGTACTGCAGCACTTCTTCGCGGCGTTCGTGCTCGAAGTCGATGTCGATATCGGGAGCTTCATCGCGTTCTTTGGATATGAAGCGTTCGAACAGCACATCGATGCGAGCCGGGTCGACCGAAGTGACGCCGAGGCAATAACAGACGGCGGAGTTGGCGGCTGACCCGCGCCCCTGACAGAGAATGTCTCGGCTGCGGGCGAAGCGGACGAGATCGTACACCGTCAGGAAGTAGGCTTCGTAATGGAGCTCGGAGATCAATTCGAGTTCATGCTCGACGAGTTGTCGGACGTTGTCCGGGATGCCGTCCGGGTAACGTTCCGCAGCTCCCTGCCAGGTGAGTTCGTTCAGATACTGCGAGACCGTGAGGCCGGGCGGGCAGAGTTCTTCGGGATATTCGTAACGGAGTTCATCGAGCGAGAACTGGCAGCAATCGGCAATGGCAGCCGTGCGACGAATCAACTCGGGATGACTTCCGAAGTGAGACTGCATCTGCTGTGGCGATTTGAGGTATCGTTCCGCGTTGGGAAACATCCGCAGTCCGAGGTCGGCGACGGCACAACGATGGCGGGTGGCGGTCAGCACATCCTGCAGGACGCGACGGCCGGGCACGTGATAGTAAACATCGTTGGAAGCGGCGGGGAGAACGCCGGCGGCTTTCGCGGTCTGCAGCTGCTCGGCCAGCAGATAGTCATCCCGATCGGTCAGATGGCGATGGGCCAGTCCGTAACAGCGATCCCCATAGAGTTCCCGGTAACGGATCAGATCGTCGACACTGCAGTTGACGGTCGACTCCGTCGGCCGGGCCAGCAGCGGGACACAGGCAATCAGATCGGCGGAGAACTCGGTCAGGTCCCGGAATCGAAGTTCACAACTCCCCTTCTCTGCCCGGGTGCGGCCGCGGGTGATGAGCCGACATAACTGACTGTAACCATTCCGGTTCATGCAGAGCAGAACAACAGGCGGAGCATCGACCGGAGTAATCTCGGCTCCAATCAGCAGCTTGAGGCTGGCCTGTTTCGCGGCCACATGAGCCCGAACAACCCCGGCGAGCGTGTTGCGATCGGTGATTGCCATCGCCCGGTAGCCAAGTTCGGCCGCTCGTTCGACCAGCTCATCCGGATGCGAGGCTCCCTCCAGAAACGAGAAGTTCGACTTGCACTGCAGTTCGGCAAACGGCAGCGCGCGGTCTTCCCGCGATCCGGCCCGCTGAGCATGAATCTCGGGGTGAACCTGTCGAGCTTTCTCAAAGGCGAGTTCGGGCATTCGGGGCAATCAGTGGTGCAGGTCAGGTATTTATAAGGATGGCCCAGAGATTCATCTCTGAGTGACGAAGTCACAAGCGGTTTGTCTTCGATCTGTTTTCAGTCAGTCCAGGTACGTGATTGCCGGCCTTTGTTGCGGGCGCGGGACTTACAGCAACGAGAGTTTTGCCGGGTAGCCCCGGTTGCTCCGCTACCGGGGCCGACGCAGTCGGCAAGAGGTTCCAACGATCAATTCAAATTGAAGGCGTGTTGATGGACCTCTTGTGGCTTCGCCACCCCGGTTGAATCAACCGGGGCTACCCCTTTGGCATGATTCATAATGTGAATTCACGAAGAGCGGTGAAGACAAGCCTCCTGTTGCTGCGCAACACAGAGATGAATCTCTGTGCCATCCCTTCGTGTCCTGCGGGGATTAATCAAAGCAGCCGTGTAAGTACCAGTCGCGTTGTTCCCTTCTTCGAAAGAGCCAGAATCGCTGGTGGGTCGTGGTTTCGACGCGGTAGTAATCGCGGCGGATGGCATCGTCCCGCCACCAGCCGGTTTCAAGTCGTTCGGGGCCCCAGGTGATCTCGGCGATGTGTTCCTGTTGATCCCACCAGAACCGCAACGGCGGACCGTTCGGGATCACGGAATTCACCCGGATGGCGATCGGCTCGGAGAACAGTGACAGCGGCCGTAGCGGGCGGGAGAAGAGGGATTCGTTCTTTCGCACCGCCATCGGAGGTTCCAGAGCCGGGGTGAAACTCACGCTCCGTTCGGGCTGGACGTCTTCGACCAGTTCCGCTTTCAAGACCGCCTGATCGCCGAGACGCGTGGTGAGTCGGTTGATGAGTGTTTCGTACTCGCGGGTTTCGATCGTCGAATCGTCTTCGAACAACGTGCGGCGACGAAAGCGGAGCGATGCAGTTTCCGCGGCTCGCAGCACAACGCGGTCAATCTCGACACGCAGCTGCATGGTCTCCAGCTTGAGAGCGATCAGGTTCCACAGCTCCTGCTCGGCCAGTGTGGGGCGGATTGTGCCGAGAGTCAACTCGAGTACAGGTTCCTTCCCGTTAAACAGCTGAACCTGCAGTCGTAACAGGCCGTGCTGCTGCTTCTCCAGTTGAGCCAGCAAATCCTGAAGCACCCGTTTCAGCACAATCTCGATGAGATACTTCTCGGTGATCGGATACTCGAGAACTTCATCGGTCCAGACCGGTTCGGGCAACACTTCCGGAACGAGGACTTCGGTTCGGTGACCCTGGAACTGTTCGAGTCGCGCAGGAAGTTCCTCGCCAAACCGGGGCTTCAACGATTCTCGCGGCAGCCGGAGAATCTGGTCGATCTCTTTCAGATCAAACTCCCGCAGTCGAGCGGACAGAGCGTCCGAAAGGCGCAGCGCTTCCACCGGCAGTCGTGGTGAGGACTTCTGGGAATCGACGATCTGAAAACTGTTCGAGCGATGGACGCCGTAATGAGCCACGCCCCACGCCATGCCAACCGTATCAGCAATGGCGATGCGGCCTGCGAGTCCACGATCGTTGAGGAACGTGATTAGCTGGCGACAGAACTCTCGCTCGCTGCCATACAGATGAATGCAGCCGGTCAGATCGAACAGCAGGCTGTCGAGCGGAGGTGTTTCTTCAATGCCGACAATGGGGCTGAAGCACTGGCAGGCGATCGCCAGTCGGCGGAGCGCGTGGTAATCGCGAGCCGGACTGGCTTCGAGAATCTGCACCGGCTGCGACCAGCGAAGTTTGGCATCGGTGAGCGGCATGCCCGTGCGGATGCCTTCCCGGGCAAGATCGGCGGAAGTCTGAACGACCACCTCGCCAACGCGGGCCAGCTTCTCGAAGAACAGCAGCGGAGTTCGTTTATGCTCGGGCTTGTCCTGGCGGTAACATTGAATGGACCAGCGGGGGAGCCACAGGCAGGCGATGCGTCTTGTCATCGGTCAGGCGTCCTGTCAGTTCGTCAAAGTGCACTCGTATTTCCCGGTTTCCTTCCAGGCTCTGCACGCGTCCCTGTGCTCGTCCTCCTTCAAGTTGAATTCGTAACGGTCGTCTCTCCATCAGTCCCGATGTCGGCAACGGCTCGATCCGCAATCGGAGGTCGGCCCAGCGTGATCCGGCTGCATGAGCCGTGTTCTGCACCAGGAAGCCGAGTGTCTTCCCGGTTTCGGCGGCCAGTAGAAACCGGCGATAAACCGTGTTCGCCTGATAGCGGGAGACATCGAGCCCCAAACAGAAGACCGCCCCGATTCCCGGACAACGCAACGCCTGCTCGGCGGCCCAAAGAGCTTCCTGCGTCGATCGCGGCCGGATAATCAGGAGCCGATCGAGCGTCCAGCCAAGGCGGAGAATGGCCGGCGGATGGAACCGGTTTCCGGGATCGATCACCACAATCGGGCAGCCGCTCCGCAGAGTTTCAGAACTCGCCGCAAAGGCCAGTGATCCGGCCAGAGAACCCGGTTCAGCCAGCCATTCGACCAGCCCGCAAACGGGGAAACGTCCCCCCGGCAGCAGCCGGGAAAGGGCTCCCTCTTCTTCCGATCGCCCGCCGAAATCTCGCCCGGCTGTTTTGTGCAGCTGCGCTCGCAACTGTTCGAGAACCAAGGATCGGGACGTGGAGGCAGACATCGTGAAATATACCAATATGGACAAACGGATATAATTTGAGTTTGTCCATCAATCCATCGGTTGTCAACGGCACTTTCTGGAGGAAATGTGACCCGGATCACAGCCTTCCGGCACGTTTCGCGAGATACTGAAACAGTTCCGTCATCCCGAAAATGCCCTGAAAAACAGTGAGATCTCATGCGAATTGGCATTCTGCTTCCCCTGTTCATGTTGCTGCCGATCAGCAGTGTTTTCTCTTCTGAAAAGAGTGAGAAGCCGCTGCCGCCGGGCAAGCTGGGCCGAGTGGTTGAACTCGGGCGGGAGATCGTCAACCGCACCAGCGAGCATCCTCTCTCCCGGGAGTATGTCGGCAACTCGCTCAGATCGGCCTGTAAACCGGTGAGGTCCGCCGGAGTTCCGGTTGAAAAAGCACTTGCCGGAGACGGGAAAAATGGGCGTGTATAACGGAAAGGCCGAGTGATGATCTTCGTCTATTGAACGACGTCCCTGTTCTTTCGATTCACCACTGCGAAAGCGAGAAGGGAAACAAACGCGATGACCAACCACACGAAGTGGAAATCGCCGTCGAGACCACGCGGAAAGGCGATGTTGAGGACGGCTTCGACCAAACAGGCAATCATGCCAATGGCGAGCAACCAGATATGACGAGCCGTCGGATGGTTCCGCCAGAGTTGTGGGATCATTCGGATTCCAAGAACCAGCCCCAGAGCGGATGGAATCAGAATTCGAGCCCACGGATGAAACTGCGTGAACGACGCGATGACCGAACCAAGAAGCAGCGCGACAACCAGAACGGGCCATCCTTTGACGACCTCGTCCAAGGAATCGGGATCAAGCTGGAATGATTTCACCTGACGGACTCCTCTGCTCCACTGTGACTGTTCGGATAATCGGCCACAACGCCGGGAATCTTACACGGGCCCCGATCGGCTGAGCCCGGGACGTTGGTTCCTCCCTGCGAACGGGACCCGTCGTGGAGCTACGTGCTGAAGCGATCGACCGGGACGAGCCGATGCATCACGATTCCTTCATAATCAGCGGACCACAAGTACTGAGCAGGGGGCGTGCCCGGCGACTCGATAGGCGACACTACCGAGCAGGAACTGTTTGATCGCCCCGTGTCCCTGATGGCCGACGACGATCAGTTCCGGTTTCCAGCGATCGGCGACCTGCAGGATCTCTTCGGAGATGTTTCCACTCTGGTGGAGTTGTGTCTCAATCGAATCGGAAACGTCGGAGAGCACTTCCTTCGTTCCATCGAGAAACTGCTGGCAAAGCTCCACTTCCCGTTTCCACTCGGCGCTGGAGTGCTGCAAAGCATCGACATTGAACGCTTCCACCAGATGGATGACACGCACGATGAGCAGTTCAATCCTGCAACGCCAGGGAATCTCTTTCAAAAACTGAATCGCTCGATCCGAGGGTTCGGAGCCATCGCAGGCCAGCATCACCCGCAGTGTTTCCGGACTGCGGGTTGTGTATTCAGCGGGGCGATGGAGCAACACGGGACAGGAAGAATGACGAACAACGGTCGAGGAAACACTTCCCAGAAGAAACTTCTTGAATCCCGAGAAGCCGCGGGCTCCCAGCGCGATCAGATCCGCGTTGTCCTTACTGGCTCGAGCGACGATCTCGTGCGCCGGATTCCCCTCTAACAGAACTTCCCAGGGCTGCCAGCCGGAACCTTTGAACCGCCCGACCGCCTGCTCCAGGTCGACACGAGCCTGATACCGAGCCGATTCCGTCAGCTTCTGCTGCAGATCCATGTTTTCGTAGCCATAAGCGGCCACGGAGGGGACGGGAACAACCGAGACAAGTTCGGTCGTCATCTCCTCGCCACGGAGTGTTTCCAACAGAAAGTCTTCGTTCGCCCGGGAATGCTCGGAACCGTCGATGCCAATCAGAAGTTTCATACGTGTCCTGCTTTCATGGTGCCGGCGACTTGGAAGTTGATGGAATCAGTGTACCTGAAGGACCAACGGTTCCGTTCGCATAAAATGCAATCAGGCGAAAACTCGCTCATGCACGGAGACAGGTAGATCGATCCGCTCTAATCTTCGACAATGAGCGTGTCTCGAACGTACCGGTGGCATTCGATGCACTTCATCGTCACGTCGATCCATTTTAAAGCAGACCGGTCCAGAGAGCGATCATCGGAGGCCTTAATCAGGTCGTGGGTCACGCGTTGAAATTCGCTACTGAATTGACGGTACATCGCATCGTTGGAATAGTTCCATTTCTCGACTGTGCTCATTTTATAAAGCCGACTGGCTCCATTCCCGATGAGACGGAAGTCTTCGGTTGTCAGTCCCTCCAGAATATCTGTAGAGGCCTTGAGTTTCTCCCGCATGAAGTGCTGGAGAAGTTGATCCCCGGGAGCATCTGCAACGGGTCGTTTCGTCTCAGCCTTATTCGACTTGGGTTTAGACTCGTCAGATTCTCCCCGCAAACTGGGACTGATAAACGCAGAAAAGAACAGGGCCGCGGCCGTGCACCCGACCAGTGTCACGAATCGTGTCTGTTTCATCGAGGGGTTCGCTTTCTTGAAAAGGACGCAATGTGTTCAGGAAGAGTAGAACGATGACTTATCGATCAACCACGGTCTCGTCGTTGCGTTCAATCTGATCGAGCCGTTCCACGAGGAGGTCGAACTCCCGCCCGACATCCACCCAGTTCATGAAAGGCGTTTCCTGGGCTCTGAGTCGCTCGACATCAACCGCGAGACGGTCAAGGAACTCCGCGTGCTGCCGTAGAATTTGATCAAATTCGGAGGTGGCGATCGGCTCGCCGAGTTCTCTCAGGGACTCCAGTCGCTGTTCGGTGTAGACGAAGTGTTCTACCAGCCTCTGCCTCAACTCGTCGATGCGTCGACCGAACTCCTCAAACATCGGTCCTCGGCCGAGCTCGTGAACTTCATTCCAGAACGTCGAAAGATCCTTAATCGCCGACTCGATTCTGGTTGTATCGAAGACGTCATTCGGTACGGATTGAAGGGACTTTGGTTTCATCGGTATCTCCTTTCAGGTGGTACGGCCGTGCCTCACTAGCAGGATGAGATAGCGAGAACTGTGCGGGCAGGCTCGCGAGGGCACAGAGGATGGAAACCCGTTTCCTGACTGGAGCGATCGTAAATATAAATCTCCGAGGAGTCTGTCTGGAAACTTGCTGATGGCGTGTCGAGAAATTCGCCACACGTGGAAGGGAAGCCTGGTCCGGCTTGTCAGCAGGTGTCGGCAGGTTCAGCCGCGTTCGAGCACCCACTGGGAAGCGCGGCGGGCCAGGTCGGCCATCGAATGGCAATCGAGCTTCTGCTTAATACGGGCTCGATAGGTCTCAATTGTGCTTGAGCTGAGAGTCAGCGCCTCGGCGATTTCTACAGTCGTCCGTCCCAGGCCGATCTGTTCATAGACCTGAAGCTCGCGATCGGACAGAGCGTCCTCCGGCTGGTTCTGAAGACCGGACTGTCCCATGACCAGCCGGTGAAGCAGGGTCGACGACATCTCAGAAGAAAGATAGATCTTGTTGTCAAGTACACTCCGGATCGCGGTCACGATACTGTCCGTAGCGGCCTGCTTGTTGATGTACCCCATAGCCCCCGCCCGAAGAGCGCGGTCGGCATAAAGATCCTCGTCGTACATCGACCACACCAGAAAGCGGACGAACTCGTTCTCTGCGCGGGCCTGGCGAATCAGGTCGAGACCGTTCCCCGATTTGAGAGAGATGTCCACCACCGCCACCTGCGGTCCCGTACGACGGATCAACTCGAGTCCATCGGCGACATCTTCAGCTTCACCGCAAACAGTCAGATCGTCTTCCAGCGAGATCCTCGTCGCCAACCCGTCCCGCACGGCAGGATGGTCATCAATGATCGCGATCTTTTGGGGATGTCCCGACATTAAGTGCCCGCCCGTCTTCTAAAGATTTCCTGAAGCGATCCGACATGTGACTGATGTTCCCTGCTCCGGAGCCGACTCCACTGTCAGAATCCCACCGATGCGATTGGCACGATAGTTCATGATTCGCAACCCAAGCCCACCGTCCCTTGGGTTCTGGATCCCAACTCCATTGTCGATGACCGCCAGTTCGATCGCATCGTCCGATTGCTCGAGTCGAATGATGATTCGGGACGCCGCGGAATGTTTAATGGCATTGGTCGTGGCCTCTTCGACGATCCGGTACAGCTGATTCGCAACGATGTTGTCCGGAATCGGAACTGTCTCCGGACATTGAAATTCGCAGTCAATCCCGTGAAACTCCCGGATCCGGCGAGCGGTCGCCCCCAGCGCCGCCATGAGCCCCTGGGTATCGATATCAACCGGGTTTAGGCCGCGGCTCAGAAGCCGGATTTTGGTCAAGGCTTCGCTCACGCCTCGTGATATCTTCTCGGCAATTCTGATATGGCGATTTTCATCTTTGCGCAGAGCAAGCGTCAACGTTTCGGCCAGCATCGCCATTCCGGTCAGTTCCTGTCCGACGACATCGTGCAGGTCTTGTCCAATCCGTCGTTGTTCCTCGGCTGCAATTTCGAGAACTTCTCGCTCAAGACGTTGCCGCTCGGTCGTATCCTGGCCAGTGCAAAGCAGGGCAACGATCTGGCCCGTCCGAGATGTCATGGGGACGGCTTCCCACTCAACCAGCCGTCGCTCTCCGGAACGGGTAAGAAGCACAGGACTGAATGACTGAACCGTTTGGCCGTTGATGGCTGCGTAAAACCGCCGCCGGAAAGGCTCGCGATCCGCCTCCGGCAGGAAAATATCGGCCCACTCTTCTCCTCGCGTCTCTTCCAGCGGCCATCCGGAGAGCTCTTCCAGAAATGAGTTGTACTGCACGATCGTCCCGTCCGGAGACAGAATGAGGATCACGCCCCGGCTCGTTGCGATGATGTTCTCATTCAACTGATGCTCGCGACGCAGGGCCTCTTCATTCTGCTTTCGCTCCGTCAGGTTTCGAACGATGCCTGTAAAGAGTTTCTTGCCGGGGACCTGGCCGATGGCAATCTCAGCCGGGAATGTTCTTCCGGTCTTATGACGCGCCGTTACTTCACGACCGATTCCGATCACCCGGGCTTCCCCCGTTTCCAGGTAACGTCTGAGATATGAGTCGTGTTGCTCCCGGTCGGGCGAGGGCATAAGGATGCTTACGTTCTGGCCAAGTAACTCCTGCAGGGAGTAGCCGAAAATGTCCTCCGTCGCGGCGTTGGCGTCCTGAATGATGCCTCGTTGATCAATTGTAATGATGGCGTCGGCCGACGAACTGAGAATCGATCGCAGCGTGTTCTCCACGGTCTGCTTTTCGGTCTCAACTTTCTCGTAGTTCGAAACATCTTTGAGCAGTTGGACAAAGTACTTCAGTGATCCATCCGTCGCTCGAATCGGGATCAGAGTGATCTCGTTCCAGAACAGACTACCATCTTTTCGATAGTTCCGCACAACAACGCGACAGTCAATTCCTCTTGCGACTGCGGCTCGCAGCGTCGTCAGAGATCCCTGATTGCCGTCGTCCGTTTGCAGAAATCGTGGATCACGGTCCAGCAGCTCTTCGACCGAATATCCTGTTAGTTCAGCAGCCGCCTGATTGGCAAAGATGACCGGACATTCCTCCCCACGCGGCGTCGTCACAAGTAGAGCAAATTCGATTGCATCCAGAGTCCTCAGGAGATCTTCGGGAGTCGAGATCGTTTCGTCGATCAGTCTGCAAAGCAGCTGAAGAAGAGTCTCAGCATTCGCCGCGGGGTCGGTCATCGCGATCCAGTCGAAATTAGCAGGGCGCAGAATAAGTCCGCTCAGATTATAGGCGTCAGGCATCATACTGCCTTACCAAAACCGGCTGTAGTAAAACTCGCTACAGGAAGGATCTGGGATCCTGGATGTTGTCAGGCGATCGAGTTATGGAGACTGATGGCGTTGATTTGTGCAGTGCCCCCAAAGCTTCCAGGTCGTGCCGGGGCGATCTTCGCCGGTGTCCGTTTTCATCGAACTTAAGGAGCGTGATCCTGTCCAACGCTGCTCTCACAAGAGACTCTGGGGGAAGCCGGAGGGTTTCTGAAACCACCGTTCCGATCACTGAACGAGGATATGGAAGAGCTGTATCACCGGCTCGAACGCTGCAGGCGAAGCTCCTTCCGATATTCCCTGGGATGTCGAACAGGATGCCATCGCCGCAGAGCTTAAGAACGGGGTGCTGCATGTCATTCTTCCGAAATGCGAAGAGGCGAAGGCCTACAAGTTCTCCATAAGAGAGTCGGTGTAACATCGGAAACAAAGGGCCCGGCTCCGTGCGGGGAATCCGTTCCGAGTCTGTCCTGCGGGTTCAGATCCTCGAGTTCGGTCTGGCCGGGCCCTTTGCTTTTCTTCCTGGTCGTTTACCTGAGTCGTTCAGCGGGACATATCAGAAGAGGCCACTCTCATGTCTACTGAAATCAGTTTGTCCGACATCCGCCGCCTGGCCGCCGTCTGCGAACTCCCGGCGATCACTGTGTATCTGCCCGGTCCCGGGCGTTTGGGGAACCGCTCGCAGACACGTTCGCGGTTCCGGGAACTGCTCGACCAGTCAGAGCGTACCGTAAGAATGTGGTGGACCGATGCCGTCCGTGCGAAGCAGTTGCTTGCCCCCGCGCGGGAATTGCTGAACGGGACGACTCTCGACGACCTCGGAAGCTCGACGCTGGCTTGCTTTTTGACCTCGCGTGGAATGAGCCAGGTCCGAATACCGACTCTCGGGCATGAACTGATCTATATTGGTCCGCATCTTCATTTGACCCCGCTGATGCCGTTCATCGAAATGCCCAATGACGCCGATCTTGAGTCCAGGATGGACCGAATGCACAACTTCCTCCCATGCACAGAGATGGATCGTATCTTCAGCGCGATTCATAACGATCGCGTCGAGCTTCTCGGCTTTGTGCCTGATCGCGAGATGTGGGGGACGTACGGGGAGAACCATGATGCCTCGAAGGTTCACCCGAGCCGGCAGGATGATGATGAATGCCTGATCAATCTCCTTTTCATACTCGCGATTCTGCGTGGAACGCCCTGGGGCATTCTTTCTGACCAGAACGCTTTAAACCCTCTTCCGGTCAGGGTGTGGCTGACTCCCGACGCGAACAAACGCATCCTCCATCCGCACGCGCGGGAAACGTCTACTACGGCGAGCTTCTAGCGGTGCGGGATCCCTGATGAGCCGGCGCTTCTCTCGTCGAAGCAATCTGCTATCGTTGCTCGCGTACGGAACAGACTCCAGCAGAGCATTCTTTCAACAATGAACCACGAGAGATCGCCCGTCGGACGTGTGAGATTGGTGGGGCGAATCTGCGCCGCCGCCGTGTTCGGCTGGGGGGCGGCCGGGGGATTTGGCCCGCTGGGGCTTCCCGTGGAACAGCAGATCGGTTTTACGATCACGCTAATGGCGGCTCTGATGTGGATGACCGAAGCCGTCCCGCTCTTCGTGACGAGTCTGCTGGTCCTCTTTCTGAGCCTCGCGTGGCTGCAGCCCGCTCTCGATGCAGTCGGAAGATCCGTTCCGCCGTCTGTCTTTACCGGACCATTCTTCTCGGATGTCATCCTGTTGTTCCTTGGCGGGTTTGTGCTCGCTGCTGGGCTCAAGCGGCAATCGCTCGATCTCTATGCCGCCGCGATCCTGATGAGAATGAGCGGTTCCTCGCTAAGGAAACTGCTGCTGGTCTCGATGGCCACGACCGCGTTTCTCTCGATGTGGTTGAGCAATACTGCGGCCACCGCGATGATGCTGACGTTGATGCTGCCGCTGGTCCATCAGTTGCCGACGGGCGCCTCGGCCCGCACCGCATTGCTTCTGGGCATTCCGTTTTCGGCCAACATCGGCGGACTCGGGACACCCATTGGCAGCCCTCCGAATGCGATCGCACTGCAGTATCTTCGCGATATCAACGCCGCCCCCAGTTTCGGGGTCTGGGTGCTCATCGGTTTCCCGGGCGTCATCGGAATGATCGGATTCAGCTGGGGCGTGCTGACAACGATGTTCCAGGTCAAAGGACAGGTCGAACCAACGAATCACAACCCGATCGAGATAAAATGGAATCGACCGACACTTCTCGTACTCGCCGTGACCGCATCCACAATTCTCTTATGGCTCACAACCGACTGGCATGGGTATCGGTCCGGTGTTGTTGCTCTGATTCCTGTCCTGCTGTTCTTTGGATCAGGCCTGCTTGGCGTCGCTGAATTGAGGAATCTGTCGTGGGACGTCCTGCTCCTGATGGGAGGCGGTCTGTGTCTCGGTGAAGTGCTGGCGACAAGCGGCTTCGCGGGAACTCTCGTCAGCTGGTTGCCAACAGAGGAGTTGTCCGTTTATGGAACCATGGTGTTTTTCGGCTGCACCGCCTGTCTGCTCTCGTCGGTCATGAGCAATACCGCCACGGCGAATCTAATCCTTCCGGTCGCCGCGTCCCTCTCGCTGGAGCCGATGCGTCCGATCCTGATCGGAATCGCGTTCGCCTGCACTCTGGCGATGCCGCTCCCCGTTTCGACGCCGCCGAATGCTTTGGTCTTCAGCAGCGGAGAACTCCGATTGAGCGATCTGCAGAAAGCCGGTTCCCTCATTACAATCGCAGGCTGTACTCTGGCCTTTACCACGGGCTGGTGGTGGTGGAAACTCTGGGGGTTGTTTTAAGTGCTTGCACAAATATTGTCTTCGCCCCTACCCCGGCCAAGCCCGTTTCAAGACAGTGAACCGGACCGACACCCGAAACTTCCGCATGATACGATTGACTCGCCGTAAGTTTTCCCCTGGACTTCTGCTTGTCCTGTCTGTGGCCACGCTGGTCCGCATGGTGATGCTCTGGCAATGGTTTGACTCCCCGTACTGGGAGTATTACCGGGCCGATCACGCGTTCTATAAAGACTGGGGACTCGCCATCGCAGGCGGGGCCTTCTCTCTCGGACGTGTCTTTGAACAGGGTCCGCTGTATGCATACTGGCTGGGAGCCATCTACGCGATATTTGGCGACCTGGACTGGCCAGTGCTGTTTGTCCAGCTGGCAGCCGGGGTCCACACGAGTTGTCTCGTGTACTGGATCGGCCGGCGACTCCGAAGCGAAGCCACGGGGATCGGGGCGGGATTGATCACGGGTCTGTATGGTCCGCTGATTTACTTTGAGTTGCTCGTTATGAAGTCCTGGATCTCTCCGTGGCTGACAGTCTCGATCTGTCTGATCGTGTTGCGACAGCTTGATCAAGTCCGAGAACCTGCAAAGGGATGGAAACCGCTAATCTCCCCTGCCGTCGTCGGCTGTCTGATCGGCCTGCTCTGCTTGGTCCGGGAGAATCACGTGCTGCTGCTCCTCCCGGCAGGGATCGCGGGTGCGGTTGCCTGTTCGGCGTGTTCACGGTGGCAACGAATGATCCCGGCGACTGTGATGCTCGCGGCCTGCCTTGTCACCACGCTCCCCGCGACAGTGCATAATCTGGCCGTGAGCGGTCGACTGGTCTGGATCACCTCCGGTGGTGGCGAGGTGTTCTATATGGGTTGGGGCCCTCACGCGACCGGATACTATCAGAACCCGCCTTTCGTGCGGCCGGATCCCTTTCTGGAGCATGAAGATTTCCGGCTGGAAGCGTCGCGACGGTTCGGTGAATCGGTCGATCACCTGCAGTCCTCTGACTACTGGATGCGAACCGCGATTAAAGAAGCCCTCACGAATCCGGGGCGCAGCGTGTCTCTGGTCAGTCGCAAGGTGCTGATCCTGTTCAACGACTTCGAAGTCCCCGACAGCGATTTCTTCACGGCGGCTCGCACCGTTGTCCCCCCTTTTCAGTTCCTGCCGACGCTCGGCTGGATTGCAGGACTCGCTTTTGTCGGACTGTTTCTCCTTCCCTGGCGAGACACCAGGTGGCTCATCATTCTGGGGATTCTCGCCGTCCATGTCTTGTCGGTCGTGCTCACGTATAACTTTGCCCGCTTCCGACTCGGAATGATTCCCATTCTTTGCCTTCTCTCGGGTTCAGCTCTGACATGGATCTTGACCGGAAGAAAGGAGGAGTTCGAGGAGACCGCCGGCGTTCCCGTGAGGGCGTTCGGAGGATTTGTGGCGGCTGCGATATCGCTAATCAGTTTTTTGCCTCCGCCCGGCTTTTCCGAAGCAGGCTTCATCCCGATCGAAGAGCAGTTTGTCGGCGAACTCAATCGTCGAGCCGAGTTGCAGCAGCAGGCACGACTCCTCGAAGCACGCTCGTTCGATGGAACCGACTCTGAAGAGGCTCTCGCCATCGGTCAGGCCTGGCTGGCTGCCAGCCAGCGGTTCCGCGCAGCCGAGTGGCTCGAGCGTGCTCTGGAACTCGATGCGGGGAATGTGATGGCCTGGCAGTATCTTGGCGTGATTCGCGGGAAGACCGGACGGTTCGAGGTCGCGGCGGATGCATTTCAGCAGGCTCTGAACCTGACTCCAGACGATCCTGATCTCTGGGCGAATCTAGGGAATGCCCGATTTCATCAGGCGCTCGCGGGAACTCTGGACCATACGCGGCGGACAGAATTGCTTGAAGCTGCCCGATCGGCCTATGTGACGGGGTTGGAACTCGACGCTCATCACCAGACGTGTCGTCAGGGGCTGGCTTTGTGCGCTGGCGCCCTCAGCGAGAATGGCATCCCGTGACACCAAAAAGAAAGAGCCGACGATTGCCGCCGGCTCTTTCTTAGACTTCGTATTCCGTAACCGAGTTTAGAACTCACCGACGACAAGACCGTCATCGCGGACGCCCAGACGCTGGAAAGTTCCCATCGGCGTTGTACCGACGGCGTTGACATTGTCGATGTTTTCGCTGATGAAGCGAACCGAGCCATCGGCCATTACGAACTGCGCTCCGCCATCGTGAAGGCTGCCGAAGCCGTCGTTGCTGTTATTGATGTTCGGGCTGCTGCCGTTGAACTTGAAGTTCGCGTTCACCGATTTGGCAACCAGATCATCCGTCTTATGCTCATGAATGCCGGGCCACCAGGCTCCCTGCTTCACCTGGCTACCGGTGCCGTAGGAATAATACTGCTCCCAGCTGACTTCGCCGACCATCAACGTATTCGAGGTTCCGTCGGTGATGTCTCGCATCCGACAGTCCGAATTCGCCCAGAACATGCCGTTCATGCGAGCGAAGGTCGTGTCTTGCCCGTCGTTGCCGTCATTGCCGCGAACGCCCACGTAGCTGGCCGTTCCCAGGCTGTTGGCTCCGGTCCGCGGCTTGATGTCACTGGGACAGGAGAAAGCCGGCAAAGTGGAGTTGTAACGATTCGTCGCGGTCGGCGTATCCAGCAGTCCGATCTGTCCGGGAGTTCCGGAGCATGCCCCGTTCATCTGGAAGTCTTCCAGGTCGTAGATGGCGGCCTGCTCCAGTTGGGGCAGCAGATAGAAGCCCCAGCTCGGGCTGTGCCGAATGAAGCGGTGATCACTGTCTGTAACACCCGGACACTTGGGAATGACCCAGCCCGGAGGAAACACGGTGTGGGTATCGTGGTAGTTGTGCATGGCCAGCCCAATCTGCTTCAGGTTGTTCTTACAGCTCGAACGGCGGGCAGCTTCTCGGGCCTGCTGCACGGCGGGCAGCAGCAACGCCACAAGGATCGCAATGATCGCGATGACGACGAGCAATTCAATCAGCGTGAACGCTCGGCGAAAGTGGGACGGGTTCCTATGCGACATTAAAGTCTCTCCGGGAAAGAAAACGATGAAATCGTCAGCGCATACGTTCCCCTGAACGTACTGCAATGACGAATAAACACCTCAGGAAGGAAATCAGGGCGGGGGTGGTTGCAAATTTTATGAAATTCGCCGGCGATTTAAATAGAGCGTGTGGAAATATTTATACGTCTCGGCGAAATTCCAGCCGCATAGGCCCGTGATCCGTCGCGTAAGAAGAGGCAAGAGCGGACGCCGTGGCATCGCTTCAGCCCAGTCGCCCCCTCGATTGAAGCTCGGCAGCCACCTCAGGAATACTGGCCGGACGTGCAGTTTGTGGTTTCAGGAGGCATCGGCCAATCAGGTCCTGAAGAGGTGAAGGGATCGCTGAAAGCTCGGGCGAAGCATCGGAAACGACCTCCCGCAAAGTCTCAGGGATCGACCCACCCTGGCTGGGAGGCCCGCCGGTCAGAAGGTAGTAGAGTAGACTCCCGAAACCGTAAACGTCGGTTTTCGGGCTGATCGGACCAAAAGCCGAAGAGACCTGCTCTGGCGCCAGAAAGCCGGGTGTCCCTCCCAGCCGCAGGTCCGACACGTCGCTAATTGCCCTTGCGAATCCAAAATCGACAAGGACCGGCGAACCATCCTTCCGCATCAGCACGTTGCCGGGTGTGATATCGCCGTGAATGAGACCGGCTTCGTGGACTTCGCGGAGAGCTTCGGCGATTCTCAGGCCGCATCGCCCCACCTCCCCGAGTGACGGCTGCGAACTGGCTTTCCACTGAAAAAGATTCTCACCATCGATCCAATCGGTAACGATCAGTGTGCCTCCATGGGGCGTAACTCCGAAACCGTGTACCCGGACGAATCCGGGATGCCGCAGCGAATGAACGCGGGTGACTTCGTTCTTCAGGCTTTCGACGCACTGCTGATTACGCCAGAACTTCTTCCGCAGGAACTTGACCGCGACAGGAGTGCCCTGCGTCAGCCAGGTTGCCATATACACCTTCCCAAAATTTCCCTGGCCCGTCAGCTGATGAAGCTTCAGATCGGTATAATCGACGGCCACGAGCTCAGATGGCCACGACTCACCGGGGCTACTGGCATTCGGCGGAACTGCCGGCTGTTGTCCCGGTACTCCGACAATAGCGTCGGCATCCTTTCCTGCGAGACTCTTCCGGAACCGCGTCAGCAATCGACGAATCGTTCGTTCCGAATAACCGAACGTCCGAGCCAGTTCGGATTGCTTCTCTCCCTGGAAGAGCCCTTCGATAATGCGTTGTTCCTGGGAAGAAAATTCGCTCAGGGCCGACGCCATCAGGTCGGTCGCCATTATCAACGCCGGCGGCTCGGGCTCTTTCGAGGCCACATCCTCCACGAACCTTCCCGGTTCAAAAGCGGACTCGTTACGCATATCTCTGCGGCCCGCCGAATGCCGACTGGCCTGTCGAGCAAGTTTCCGCATCGTGACCGTCGCCAGGAACGGCCATAAATCGTCATCCGGCGGAACTGCAATCATTCCGCGATCAAATCCCAGGAACGCACTTCGCCAAGCCGAAAGGACGACATCTTCCGCGTCGAGACGACGTCCCAATCTCTTGCCCAGACGTGCCTGAACCAGGGCGGTCAGCCGAATGTGATACCGGCGGACGAGTACCCCAGCCGCGGCCTCATTTCCGGACTTCCATGCGTCGAGCAGATCACGATTTGAAAGGGATTCGAGGGCGAAATCGGGCATTCGTCGTATTTCGAGAATATCTCAGGTTTCGGTGTCCGGTCAGTAAACCAGTCCTGCATTCACCTGACAACCCGATTTCATTTCCAGTTCAGGAGAACTCAGGATGGTGATGGTTGTTACGAAACCGTGTTCTGGCTGCAAGTACACTGACTGCGTCGTCGCCTGCCCGGTCGACGCGTTTCATGAGGGGGAAACCATGCTCTATATCGGCGAGGAATGCGTCGAATGTGATGCCTGCATCCCGGAATGTCCCGTTGAAGCCATTTACCTCGACCAGAATGTCCCGGCCGAATGGGAACACTACATCGAGTTGAATCGAACCATGTCTCAGCACCTTCCGCAGATCACGGAAAAGAAAGAGCCGCTCTGCGAGTGAAACGAAATCAGCCCGAAGAGCCTGGCTCCTCGGGCTGTCTTTCTTTCACGAACATTCGCTGTTAGAACTCGCCGATCACCTGGTTGTCCTGGATGTCGATCAGTTGTTCGAAGGTGCTGTCAGTAGCCGAGGTCGTGGCGTTCAGATCGATGTTCTCGCTGATAAAGCGGACGGCCCCATCGGCCAGAAGGAACTGAGCACCGCCCTGGTGCTGGCTGCTGAAGCCACGATCGCTGCTCGTGGTCGTGGTGTTGATCCCATAGCGTCCGCATGCGGAAATGTAGACCAGACCATTGGCGCTGCTGGCTTCGGAATCGTCCATCGTGCCGAACACGACGGCTGCCTTCAGATCGGTCTGCTCCAGTCTCCAGGCCCGTTCGCCAATCGCGATCGTATTACTCGTGCCATCGAGCATGTCTCGGAAACTCTTGGCGGAAAGCTGTCCCGGAACAAACAATCCGTTCGGGTTGTCCCGTTCCAGATCGTAACTGTTATTGGATGCGA
Organism: Rubinisphaera margarita; assembly: GCF_022267515.1. Taxonomy (NCBI): domain Bacteria; kingdom Pseudomonadati; phylum Planctomycetota; class Planctomycetia; order Planctomycetales; family Planctomycetaceae; genus Rubinisphaera; species Rubinisphaera margarita. The sequence continues at coordinate 922,425 of NZ_JAKFGB010000012.1, forward strand.
CGTAATTCGAAGTCGCGACCGGCTGGAAGCCGCCGCCGGCTCCACTGGAATCAGGAACTTCCCGCTCGCTGTTGACAGCCGGAGCGATATCGGAAGGACAACGATACGCGGCGAAACCGTTCTGCATCGTCTGAAGACTGGTCGCATCGGCGACGGCGTCCTGAAGTTTGACATCTCCGACCTTCAACTGGTCGTAGACGGCCGGCTGTTCGAGCTGAGGCAGAATCATCGCCCCCCAGCCCCAGAGGCCGCACTGGTTCGGACAGCTGTTCGGTGCGGTCAGTCCTGATCGCCCAAACAGGATTGGGAAGACTCCGTGTGTGTCATGATAGTTGTGGAGCGCCAGTCCGATCTGCTTGAGATTGTTTTTGCAGCTCGATCGACGGGCGGCCTCGCGGGCCTGTTGGACCGCGGGAAGCAGCAAGGCAACCAGAATAGCGATGATCGCGATGACCACAAGAAGTTCAATCAGGGTGAAAGCGTTGCGTCTCTTCATCAGATCCTCATTCAAGGGGGAGTCAATTTTTTACCCGGCGGGGTCCGGTGGCAAGGGGAGCCACCTTAGCCCGCCGGCTGAGTCGAGTCAACCACCCCTTATGTGTCTGCGAGCCAACTCATTGAACGGTGAGTAATCGTGTCGTTCGATAACGCGGACGATGCATCGGATCTACATCAGTCGATGAAATCTTTCGCCGAACCGGCGTCAGAGAGCCGTGTCTTCCTCTCTGATCCGTTGATATCGCTATCCAGCGGCATTCAGGCTGCCCGCGAAGGTTGAGTGCTGAATGTTCCGGACATGGTTTCTGAAAGGCGATATCAATTTCGGTTAGCTCAATTGGTCAGAGCATCAGGCTGTTAACCTGACTGTCGTGGGTTCGATTCCCATACCGATCGCCAACTGCTGGCTGAAAGCCGGCAACCGACCTTGAAAGTCGGCGACGCTGAAAGCGTCTCCTGTCAGCCGAAAGAGGACAGACGTTCGATCGATCTGCCTCGGGCGACTTTGCCTCGGACTCGCCGAAGCTCCGCGAAAGCGGCGCGGAGGCCACAGGTTCGGGCGCAATGTCCCTGGGGCAGCGTGAGAAGTTGCCTTGTAGTGTGTGGATGCGGAAGGGAGAACGGGCTGAGAGGCTTCAGACTGGAGAGGCGAAACGTCGCTGGTTCGGCCAGCGGCGAAACAACTTCCCGGGCCTGCAGCGATCAGTTCGCGACCTCTTCCTTAAGCACACTCCGCGATTCGCTTGCGTGATTGTGCGAGCGCTCTGTCCTTGGACGGCGTACTCAAGGCTGAGCAACTGCACGCATGCGTTACGCGACTGGTTCGCGGTCCATATCCGAGTAGGGAAAGTGCCCCGCTGCTTTGAGCCGGTCAAGGAGTTCCTCGCCGCCGTGTTCGCGGGTGAACTCGAGTTCCGAGCGGAAGATCTCCATCAGCATGAGCAGACCGAATGTGTCTCCGTCATCGGATTCGTAGGCGCTGTAGGCGTCGAAGATCAGACTCCGTCCGCCGACGTCTTCCATGTCCTCCGGAAACTCACACGTTTCGCCCGGATTCAACTCGGCCTGAGCACTGTATCGCGCCATCAGATTGAGAAACTGATTGCAGGACTGGAGAGTCTGACCGAATGGCGACTCCTCGTCCTTGAGTGGATCGTGCGGCAAGGCATGACGAGTGAACATCACCATCTCGTAGGCATCAAACTCGTCGTTCCGCGAGCACTCGCCAAGATCCTCCGAGAGTTCTTTCGTCGCAAAGCCGGTCCCCGGTAATCCGTTCGGATAGAGGTACACATCGAGCGCACCACCAACGGCATACGGGATCATCGCGTGCAGAACGGAGTCGTGTTCCTCACCAAGCGACTCCGCCATCATCCGCGACTTTTCGTCATACCACTGATCGCCTTCATCTTCGTCATTCGGCGACTCGACCTGTTCGTTCATTCCGGGCTTTCCAACTCGGCAAAAGGGTGGGAATTCAAACCACATTCTGACGGTAGTAGAGTTCAATAACAACCAGCAGCGTTCCGCGTGCAATCATGACTCAGCGGAAGACTCAAAGCACCTGGAACGTTACCGCCTACGACTCGTCATCATGATCGCTACTACGGCCATCTCCAGGGGCCGCTGCATTCGGTCCCATTCCCCCTCGACTGTATCTTCAGCTTCTTCCATCACATTCTCGAATAACAGCTGAACCATTCTTATCGAATACCGTCATTGTAGAAAGAAATGGAAGGGAGGTGTGAGATGATCTTTTTGAAGCGTTACAAGATTCGTAGCTACGAAGTCGGTCTGTACTTCCGGGATGGAGAATTCCGAGGTCTGATCGAGCAGGGAACCCGCTGGTTGATCGATCCGCTGGGCAAGGTCCGTGTTGACGTCGTCTCGAAGCGGGATCCGTGGCTGGTTCACGACAAGCTCGACCTGATTGTCAACTCGGGTGTACTGAAGGACCGAGCCGTCGTGCTCGACCTGCAGGACCACGAACGGGCGCTGGTGTGGATTGAAAACCGATTCAGCCACATCCTGCCGGCCGGCCTCTACTCTTACTGGAATGGACAGAAGAAGGTCCGTGTTGAAGTCGTTGACGCCCGGCAGGTGCGGTTCGAGCATCCGGAACTGAAGGTGATCGCCAAGTCGCCACTGGCGCAGCGGACGCTCGACGTCTGCTCGGTCAATCGGGACCACGTTGGCGTGCTGTTCATCGATGGCCGGTATGTCGAAACACTGGCTCCGGGGCTGTACGCGTTCTGGAAGGGACAGTCGGATGCGAAGGTGGTTGAAGTCGACCTGCGGGAAACCATGGTCGATGTCAGCGGCCAGGACATCATGACGGCTGACAAGGTCACGCTGCGGCTCAACGCCGTGGTGACTTACAAGGTCGCCGACGCCCGCAAGGCTGTCAGCCAGACCGACGACGTGCGGCAGGCTCTGTATCGTGAAACGCAGCTCGTGCTGCGAAGCGTGATTGGAGCCCGCGAACTCGATGCCTTCCTGACGGAAAAGGACGCCGTGGGAAGCGAAGTCGAGGACAACGTGCGGCGTCGAGCCGGCGAACTGGGGCTGGAAATCGCTTCGGTCGGAATCCGGGACGTGATCCTGCCGGGCGACATGAAGGACCTGATGAACAAGGTGACGGAGGCCCGTAAGGCCGCCGAAGCTAACCTGATCTCGCGTCGCGAAGAAACCGCCGCCATGCGGTCGCAGGCCAACACGGCCAAACTGCTGGCGGACAACCCGGTTCTGATGCGACTGCGGGAACTGGAAATCCTGGAAAAGCTCGCCGGCAACGGCAAGCTGAACATCGTCGTAGGCGAAAAGGGCCTGAGCGACCGGGTGGTCAACCTGCTCTGATCGTCGATGACACAGGACGAATTACCCTCTGATTTCAGCGATGGAATCAGGGGGTATATTCTTGCACTCATGTCAGACCTGTTCTCTTTGTGTTATTCGTTCTGTTCCCGGAAAGGAGTTCATCATGGCGAAGAAGAAGCTGAGTCGAGATCAAAAGCGAAGCTGGCCGAACGACGCGAGAAGTTTGCCGCAAGCGGTCAAGAACAAAGAACTCTCGATGAGATCAGGAAGCGATTGATCCGGTCTCAGGAACTCGCGTGAACGCCCCCAAAGACCGACAACATGACGACTGACGAGATCATTCAGAAGTTGGATGAGCCTGGTATTCGTTTCAATGAAAGCGTCTTCATTACTGCCGCGGAGCAACACCTGACTACGGACGATCTCGCCGAATCTCTGTGTGGTTCCAATAGGTGATGAACTACTCCACTCCCCTGCTCGGCCTGAGCAAACCTGAGGCCGCCGAAGCCGAGTACGATCGACCTGGGGGACAGGTTCGAAGATAAAGGAGTCAGCGCAAGGGAAGTAGACGCTTCACCGGCGCGGCCGAGGTTTGTCAGCGTTGGAGCCAGGACCTTAAACCTGCACTCGCTTCAGGCGAAGATCTCTTTCACGACTCGTCCGTGCACGTCGGTGAGGCGGAAGTCTCGCCCCGCGTGACGGAAAGTCAGTCGCTCGTGATCGAGCCCCAGCAGATGCAGGATGGTCGCATGCAGGTCATGCATGTGGACCTTATTGACGATCGCGTTCTGGCCAAACTCGTCGGTCTCGCCATAAGCGAACCCGCGTTTGACTCCGCCCCCGGCCAGCCAGACGGTGAAGCCATCGGGATTGTGATCGCGTCCAAGGTTCCCCTGCGTGAAGGGGGTGCGACCGAACTCTCCGCCCCACCAGACGAGGGTGTCTTCAAGCAGGCCACGTTGTTTGAGATCCTGCAGCAGTCCCGCGACCGGCTTGTCGGTCGCTTTGGCATGCATTTCGTGTTCGGGCATGTTTCCGTGCTGGTCCCAGCGGGGCGTCGATCGATTATCGGCGTAGCTGATCTGCACGAAGCGGACGCCGGCTTCGCTGAGTCGGCGAGCCCGCAGACATTGATAGCCGAAATCTTCCGTTTCCGGCTGATCGATGCCGTACATCGACAGGGTTTCCCGAGTCTCTCCCGAAATGTCGGTGACCTCGGGAGCGGCGGACTGCATTCGATAAGCCAGTTCGTAGGAATCGAGGACCGACTCATAGGCTGACTCCGCGGCGGTCCGCTGCAATTGAACCGCGCTCATCTCCCGCAATAAATCAAACTGACGCTGTTGCACGACCGAATCGTAACGCGGGTTCTGGACGTTCTCGAACCGGGCCGTCGCCGCCGGAATACCGACCCGTCCCAATGCTGTTCCCTGATGAACCGGCGGCAGAAATGCATTGGAGTAGAGCCGTGGCCCCCCTTTTGCGGAGGTCGGACAAACGGTGACAAACGACGGCAGGCTCTGGTTCTCGGTCCCGAGTCCGTAACTGATCCATGCCCCCATCGAAGGTCGGATCAGGTTCGTGGCTCCCGTGTGCAGAAAGAGCGTGCTCGGGCCGTGGGCGACTCCCTCGGTGTGCATACTGCGGATGAAGCAGAGATCATCTACATGTTTCGCCATTTCCGGAAACAGGCTGGAAACCGGTTGTCCCGACTCGCCGTGCTTCTTGAATGTCCAATGCGATTTCATCACCTCTTCGCTCTGAACCTTCATTCTCCGGGCATTGCGGAAGTCATGCTTTGTGCCGTGGTACTTTTCCAGGGCCGGTTTGTAGTCGAAGGTATCGACCTGGCTGGGACCGCCCTGCATGAAGATGAAGATCACTCGCTTGGCTCGAGCCGGGAAATGCGTCTCCTGACCGGTCAGCGGATTCGCTGATTCAGAGGCACGCGATTGCGAGAAGAGCCCCGCCAGCGCGAGCGAGCCGAAACCGCAGGCTGCAGACTGAAGCAATTGTCGTCGACCGGTCATTTGAAGCGTGTTCATCGTGAACCACCAGATCTTGAATGTGTGTGGGGAGCTCGGATTGGCTAATCGATGAAACGAAACTCGGGACTGCAGAAGAGGCTCTGAGTCAGCATGGTCCAGACCTCTGGTGAGTCGTTCGGTTTCGAAGTATTCAGGAATCGGTCCGCCAACTCCTGCTCGTCGGCCGAGGGGGCGCGTCCGAGCGCGGATCGATACAGCCACTCAACTCGTTCCTGCCGGTCGCGGCCTGTATCAGTCAGCAGTTGTTGAGCAGTCTCCTCGGCGAGTTCGAGTATCAGACTGCTGTTCATCATGTAAAGTGCCTGCGTTGCAAGTGTGGTATTGGTTCGCTTCCCCTGAACCAGGTTCGGATCCGGGAAATCGAACACGGCCAGCATGGGATGCAGTCGATTGCGGAAGACCGGCAGATAGACGCTGCGATGTCGATCGCTGTAAGTGAAATCGAATTCTGAATTCGTCCCGTTGGGAACCGTGTTGCCGCCATGCGATTCTTCGAGACGACCGCTGATCTGCAGCAGAGCATCACGCAGAAACTCGGCATCGGCTCGCCGCCTGGGGAAATACGCGAGCAGGCGATTCTCAGGATCGATGGTTGACTTGAGTTGCGATTCGGTCTGTCCGGAGATTCGATAGGTTCGGGAAAGTACGATCTGACGGATCAGAGATTTCACGGACCAGTTATTCCGTATGAAATCGACCGCGAGGTAGTCGAGCAACTGCGGATGCGAGGGCAACTCGCCGGTGCTGCCGAAGTTGTCGACCGTTCGAACGATGCCGGCTCCGAACAGATGATGCCAGATGCGGTTGACCATAACCCGAGCCGTAAGCGGGTTCTCTGGACTGGCGATCCATTCGGCCAGTTCGAGGCGACCGCTTTGCGAAGAGCGGATCGTCGCATCGCCGGTCGTGGCCACCTGCAGAACACCCCGCGGGATGACCGGGCCGAGATTCCGAATATTGCCGCGAATACATAGCTCCGTATCGCCAATCTCGTCCGGGACCTCTTCGCGAACCGCCATCACCTCCTCCGGTGCGGGCGGCGCGTCTTTCTTCAGTGTGCTGATCTGTTCGGTGAGTTCTTGTTTCTTCTGTTTAAGACGTCTGGCCTCAGCCACGGCTTCCAGGTCGACTGTCGCATTCAACAGGCTTGACCGTTGCAGTTCGTCGCGTTCAGACAACAACTGCGATGAAAGCAGCTGGACCGCGTCGACGATCACGACGCCACTGGTGCCGGCCGTGCCGACGGTAATCCGAACAGGTTCCGCTTTAGAAGACTGCAGCTCAAACGAGCCCAGGGAAACAAACAGTCCATCGATCGGAGGTGCGGGCTTCTGATTGATGGTCAGGGTGGCCAACTCGCCCGTCTGGTCGCTAATTGTCACTGGAGCGGCGGAGGTCCGGTTTGATCCACTCGAGTAGGCGACGCGAATTTCGTACTGTCCTGGTTCGGCCAGCTGAACTTCGAACACAGCTGAGTTTGCGCCTTTCGCCGTATTCTGATCGTGTACGTATTCCTGACCGACATACTTGGGATTGCTGGTCGAGCCCTTCCAGTCTCCGATGAGTTTCGGTTCGTCGTTCACGATTCCGGCGAGAAGTCGCGGAGAAATGCTGCGGGCGTCAGCCCGGGGATTCAGCTCTTTTAGGCGATTCGTGACATCCGCCAGTTGTGCTTCCAGACTGTTGAGTTCCCGACGGTACTCATCGTACCGGGCCTGTTGCTCAGGCGGCATCGGAATTTCCTGCGTGATCCATTCCGCCACATTGCCGGGGCCGACTGACTTCGTGCTCCGGAAGATCCCCGCGAGAGCGTAGTAGTCCGCGGCTGGGATGGGATCGAACTTGTGATCGTGACACCGGGCACAGCCGATCGTCATGCCAAGAAAGGCTTTGCCGAGGGTATCGATCTGCTCATCGACAACCTCCATTCGCAGGAGGGCTTTGTCCTGCAGCTCGTAATTGTGAGGGCCGAGCATGAGGAAGCCGCAGCCAGTAAGTTGTTCGGCGGCCTGCTCCACAGATTCATACGGGAGAAGATCCCCAGCGAGCTGTTCTCGAATGAATTGATCATACGGTTTGTCGGCCTGGAACGAATCGATCACGTAATCCCGATACCGCCACGAGTTCCGATAGATGCGAGAGCGTCCGCCGCCGGTCGAATCTGCATAGCGGGCGACATCGAGCCAGTGACGGCCCCAGCGTTCGCCGAACTCGCGAGATGCCAGCAGTCGGTCGACGATGCGGGCATAAGCTTTCGGAGAAGAATCTGCAGCAAAGGTTCTCACCTGCTCTGGTGAGGGCGGAAGTCCCGTCAGGTCATAATACACTCGCCGGAGCAGAACCTCCGCATCCGCTGGCCCATTCTGACTCAGCCCGGCTTCGTTCAATTTCGCGAGGATGAAACGGTCGACCGGCTCTTCGACGCCAGAGACTTCAGGAAGCTCCGGTGTGGTCAGCGGCTGAAATGCCCAGAACTCGCGACCGGCGTCCAGGTCAATCCCCGTGTGCCGCTGCGGAGCTTCTCCGTCGCGCGGATCAGGAGCGCCTCGCTTAATCCATGTTTCAAAGTCGTTCAGAATCTGCTCGGGCAGCTTTCCCTGCGGGGGCATCTCGAACGACTCGAATTTCATCGCACTCAGCAGCAGACTCTCGTCCACATCTCCGGGAATCACCGCGGGGCCGGAATCGCCGCCGGTTGCAAGGGCCTCGCGGGAGTGGACCAGCAGGCCGCCTTTAATGGCTTTTGATTCCGGTGAATGACATTCGTAGCAGTGCTCGATCAGCACGGGCCGGATTTTCTCCTCGAAGAACGCAAGATCCTCGGGAGAGAGCGCGGGCGATTCCGCCCGCAGGACGGATGGAAAATTGCTCACGAAGAGGAGCACCAGAGTAACGGCGAGTACGCGCATGAGACCTGTGTGGGGAAGGATGCTATGCGGGAAGTCCGGCGTGCGGCAGGCTCTATATTAAGAGATTGTCGACCGATAAGCACGTCTCGATCTATCTTGAGTCTCGTTTTGTCGAGGATTCCTGTCAAGCAGGATTTCCCGCCCGGCTCGATCGAAGAGCCGAAATGGCTGATTGACGAGCGTCCGCTTTTCTGAATGCTCAACGATCAGGGTGGAACCTCCTCGAACGACGAGGTCCCGGAGTCCCCATCGGCGATTAACGCGATTCCTCCAGAAACCTGATGTCACCCTCACCGATGTTAACGTGTGTACCAGGGTCCCCAGCGATCCTGAGACGTTTCGCATCGGAGTCTTCCCCATCCACCGGCGAGCTTGTGGGGAGATCTGCCCGATTCCGCAGAGGTCTCCCGATCCGATCTTCATAACATTTCCAACTGGCATGCACACTGCGGGGACTCGCCGTCACGGGCCTTAGCTAACAAGGTTCGCACACGCCAGGAAGCCGGCGGAGGTTCCGTTGCCCTGGTGTTGAGCGGACGAACGGAAGGCTTTCCGTTCTCAGCGATCTTAGTGAGACCGCGATGCCGCTCGGACAAGATTCAGAATTGCTTGAAGAAAGGAGTTGGTAATGAACGCACTCTCATTCCGATTACTTAGCAGCCTGCTGGCGATCCCGCTGGCTTTCGCGTTTGTGTCGCCGGTCGAAGCTCAGGAGACGTACACCGAAGAGTACTACGACTCGTACTACGACGACGCTGACAATTACGACTACGACTACAACGACTACACCTGGAACGACTGGTGGGAAGACGATTACGAGTACGGCTACTACGGCGATGATGACTACGCCTATGACGACGACTACTACGAAGACTACCGCGACGATGAGTACGGTTGGAACGACGACTGGTGGGAAGATGATTACGCCTACGCCGACGGGTACTACGACAACTACTACGACGGCGACACCTGGTGGGACTGGGAATAGTCTCTGCCCCGTGTGCCAGAACGCTCCAATGACATCAAAAGCAAAAGGAATATCAACGATGCTTCTACGTAATCCAAACCTTGTGGCCGCATTCGGCCTCTCCGCCCTGCTCGCCATGCCGGTTCATGCTCAGCAGGCTCCGCGCGAGCAGAATCGTGATCGCCAGAACGAGTCGAGCCAGCAGGAATCTCGGCCCGGCGATCAGCAGAACAGCGAGCGTCAGTCCGATCGCTTCGAGAACCAGAACCGGGAGGACCGCGACAGCGAATCCCGAACCGACGAGAACCAGAATCAGCGACAGCTGCGCAATCAGCATCGTCAAAGCGAGAACGACAATCGCCGGCAAGGCTACACCGGTCAGCGACGATCGAACTTCCGTGGCGGTGAGATTGAAGGCTGGGTCACTGTCGGCACCGACTACGACAACGACGGCGTCTACGACTCGCTCGAAACGATCTTCCTGATCGATTTGGAGAATGCACGTCGTCAGAGTCAGGCTCGCGCTCAGGAACATCAGCGCAGCCGTAATCAGAACGGTCAGCATCAGAGTTCGAAACGCCTTCAGGTGAAAGGGACGATTCAAAGTCTCTCCCAGAAGGAGATGATGAACTCAGAGAAGCCGAAAGTTGTCGCGAAGCTGAAAACCCAGGAAGGTCGAACCGCGACCGTCTGCCTCGGTTCGCAGGACAAAGTGAACCAGCTGAATCTGCAGCAGGGTGATCAGGTCCAGGCCCACGGCGTTCGCGCCACCTTCAACGGTAAATCGATGCTGATGGCGGAACGCGTTTCGGCCGGCGAGCAGACAATCACGAACCAGCTGCCGCGAAAGCAGGGGCTCAACCGCTTTCAGGGCGAAGTCGTGAGCACACGACAGGCGAACTTCCGGAATCGCGAAGGCGAATTCGTGATCGCCACCGTTCGCACTGAGAAGCATGGCACCAAGGAAGTGAACCTCGGACATGCCAGCGAATTTGAGAATGTCGACATCAGCGAAGGAAAGCAGATCAAATTCCTCGCCGGTGAAGCACGGATGAACGGTCGCTCGGCTCTGATTGCTCAGGCAATTCGCATCGACGGTCAGACCATCGACGTCCGCGAGTCGACCAACCAGCAGATCACTAAGTCTGATCGCGGTTCCGACTCGAAGAACCGTCAGTCCGAGGATCGGCAGACGACAAGTCGCCGATAAGTGATTGACCTGACGCATTAATACGATGTGGCGTCCGTCCTGTCCGGGGGCGGACGCCTTTTTGATGCGCAGGTCTGAGAGTTCTTTCTCACTGGGAATGTCCTGCAACCGCCGTCGTCACGATGAAACCTGGTACTAATACGAAACGCCCTCGAATCGCAGAGACTCGAGGGCGTTCGGGTTCATTACAGTTCGACGGCTTCGACTTCCTTCACGAAGCGGCTTTCGTCACCGGACAGGAATCCACTCACGACGTTGAACACGGCGTCACTGAAGCCGCCGATGTTCAGGATGTCGCTGCGTTCTGGAGCCTGTGAGGTTCCGTACGGCTGGATGTCGATGCAGACCAGCTTTGGTCCCGTGATGTCGCCACCCTGGAGTCGCAGCTGATTCTTCACGAAGTCCTGCCATTCGGTCATCACTCCGGTTGACCCGTAAGCTCCGTATCCGAAGGCCTGTCCGTTGCGGATCCAGCTTTCGTTATCGCTGATCAGCACGCATCCTGCGAAACGTCGATTACGATAACGGCTGTTGGCTTCTCGCAGCGGGATCGAACAATCGGTCCCTCCTCCGCCCATTTGGCCGAGCCGCTTCGACAGACTCAGGATCGAATCGGACGGATCGAGCCGTGCGTCGTACGCGATGGTATCGAACGGCACGAGCACACTGTCCGGGTTTCGACGCAGGATCGCCGCAGCGAACAGAGCCGCCACATCGACACATCGCACGGCCGAAGTTCCCCCTCCACCGCGGTATCCGGTGACCGGACAGTTCATCGATCCCGAGGTATCGAGTCCGATTACGACCGGTCCCGGCAGTTCCGGGATGTTTCCGCAGGCAATCTCGGCTGCTCGGTGCAGCGCATCCCGGATCTTATGCGGCAACTCCGTCGACGCGTTCAGGTAGGCGGCCAGGTACTGGTACGGGAACTGTCGCGAACGTCGGATCTCCGTCGCATCGGCCACGCGGCCGGCCACGTAATCGACCATCTCACGATCTTCCAGAACCTGATGACGCAGGAGCGTATTCAGGTTCATTCGCAATGCCTGCGGCCCCATCTGTCGGGCGATGGCCTTCCAGACCTTCGGCCCCCGAGCGGCATCGGCCAGGAGATCCCAACGCACGTTCAGATCAGCCGCGACTGCAGCCTGATCCTTCTCGCCGGTGATGCGTCGATACTTGATCAACTGCTTCAGGTCCTGCGGGAGATCGGCTTCGGTCGCCGGAGCCCACTTCTCGACGTCCTTATCGGTCAACCATCCGAACAGAGCCCGCCGCGCGTTGTCTCGCGGAGTTGGCCGAGCCAGCCGCAACACGTCGCGCAGACTTGGATCGTTCCCGATCGAAGCCGACAGCAACTTGCTCACGGAAGCCTCGTTCAGCCAGCGCTGGAAAGCCCGCTGCAAACTCGACGACAGGCTGTTCCGACCAAACTGACCGGAACGGACCATCTGGAACAGCGTCCGCAGGACGCGGCCGTTATCGATCACCCGATCAAAGACCTGGTGCATCAATGCGGTATCCCGAGTCGACAGCGAAGCCACCAGGGCAGCCGGCATGTCCTTCATGAAAGCCCGTTCCCGCGAATACACGGCGAGCTTTGCCAGGAAGACATTGTCATCGACCTCGTCGATCAGAGACCGCAAGGTATCGAGCTGCGTCTGGGCGTTGGCGTAGAAGACTCCGTTAAAGCACCCGGTTGCAGCGAGCTGAGCGAGAGCCTGCTTGGCCGAGAACTTGTAAGCGGCGCCGCCCGCTTCGTTGATCGAGTTCGTACGCGGCAACAGATTCTTGAAGTTGGAGAAGAGGGACTTGTTGGCCATAACCGGCCTCCTTTCGACCTGAGTGGACGAAGTGCGCAGACTCCCGTGTCATCAGATCACGGAATCAAACGTCAGCCTGCGCGAGCAGTCGACTCAGCAGCATCGGCTCGGTTCTTCGAGCCTTGTGAAAATTCACTCGACGAAGGCATGAAGCAGAGTTACCGACCAGAGTCGATCCCGGCCGGGCAGGAGTTGAACCTGCGGAGTCCATGTATTCCGCTTCCGCAGTCGAGTGAGGTCCCCGACGAGGGGTTTGCCAGAGCATTTGTTCTTTGCGCGTCTACTGTTTCCGCCACGGCGTCCGAAGACGCCGGCAGGATTCGCACCTGCACGATCTTGCGATCACAAAGTCCTGATGGAGTCCAACATTCAGTCGGGGAATGTCAAAGCATGATCGACGAAGTGGTGGTTCAGAGTCGTTACGGTGCTCTACCTTTGAGCTACGGTGCGTCGTAAGAAAAAATGGCACCGACGGGAATCGAACCCGCAACCTCCGGATCCCAAATCATGTACTCCGAGCCGGCAGTCGATCATGTCTGCTATGTCTTCAAAAGTGGCTCGACGAAGAGGTGCCGAGAAGATGCGTTCTTCACGCAATCCTTAACAGGGATGTAATCCCGGCTGGCAGTCGAACCACTGGAGCAGTTCACTCTCGTAACCGTTCCGTCCGCGAAAGGAGCAGCGTTTCAGGCGAAACAAAGCTCATTCGCGGACATCCGGTAAAGCGATCCGCTTTAATACCCCGCCAAGGAATCGAACCTCGTCCGACTGATTCGAAGTCAGTCATGCATCCATCACACCCGCAGGGCTTGCAGAGTTTCAGTTTTTCGTTGTTCTCCAATACTCGTCGGCGTTCTCCAGAGCCGCCCGCATCAGACGGGATCCTTCGATGTTGGCCGAGTGAATTGTCCAGGTTAGTTGCGATAACTCGCCGTAGTAGGCTCGTTCTTCAATCCATTTCGCGACGTCGTAACCGGTTTGCGTTGTTCCCAGATCGTGATCCAGTGACACCCAGGCGACGTTGTTCGACTTGAGCCGACTGATCGCCGCATCTGCAGTCCTCACCCAGATCATGCCCGGTTCCGCACCGAACAGTTCCTGGATCTTCCGATTGTTCGGATCCCGCTCGTCATCGAGCCAGAGATTGATCATGCAGTCCTTTCTTCAGGTCGCGAGAAACACGAGCGTGAGGAGTCGAACCCCATGCGTTCGCTTTGGAGGCGAACTGCTCTCCCAGGAGCACACTCGTCCAATGGCTTTGGTGGGATTCGAACCCACAGCATCGCTGTGTCTGAGACAACGTGGTCTACCGATTGCCTACAAAGCCGTTTCGTGCCCACTGTTGTTGAGGGACATCAGTTGCGGCGGCAGGAATCGAACCTGCGTCAGAACGGTTCAGAGCCGCCCGCCCGTACCAGCACGAGCACCACCGCATCATCTCTTCAAAGCGCCCAGCGGGAGTCGAACCCGCACTCCCGCCATGGCAAGGCAGCAGGCTACCGCTACATCATGGGCGCGATTCAGAGGCTTCGCCTCCTGAATGGGATCGGACGGATTCGAACCGTCACCGTTCCGGTTAAGAGCCGGACATGCCGCCGCTAACACCTCAATCCCAGGTTGACCTTCTTCGTAATAAAGTCGGGATGGCCGGACTCGAACCGACGATCGCGTGCTCCCAGGGCACGTGGGGTAGCCGCTCCCCGACATCCCGTTAACTGCTTTCACTTAATGGAGCTGTAAACTCCGAGTAACTCTCGATCGAAAGCGGTTGAGTTCTTTGCTGAGTGCCTGCCGGCATTAGCCTGTCCGCGTTCGATCGGAGCCGGGCGGAATGCATGTCCGAAGAAGGCGAAGAAACGTCGATACGAATTGCGGATGAAGGTTGTCACGGTCGTCGATTCCGAAATGGGCTGACTGTTTACTGATGACCCGTGTGGGATTCGAACCCAACCTGACCAGCTTGAAAGGCTGGTGACCTCACCAGAAGTCGAACGGGCCGTAGTGTCCTGAAACGCCGAAGTCCGGGCGTAAAAAAAGCCCGGTGCGTGTGACACCGGGCTGACAGGAAGTCTCCAGTCAGAGCATCGGTCACAAACGCAAATCCTCACTCGGGCCGCCGGGCTCGCGGCGAAGGCGTTCCATCTGCATGGTGGGGTTCTCAAGAATCATCGAACTGAGTTCTGCCTGTCAAAAAGTGTTAGCCGTTGTCATGGTGACTGGTCTTCACCAGCTTCTGCACTACAGACGCCAGTCAGCGGGAAAAGGTTCGTCAGGAAGTGTGAGATTTTCGGAAAAGTTGGGATGCGCGAAACCAGCCACGGTCGATCACCGACGTCATCGGTCTCAAGGGAATCCCTTCCCCGGCGAGCCGCTTCCTGTCGGTGACGCGACTGAGACGTGCATGTCTGAGTCATTCTGTGTGGCTCCACACCGCGCAGCTTCCCCAGCTGAAACTCCTCTCGGATAGCGAAGCCGATTTGACGAGGTGGCTTAGCCACTGTACCATCTCCGCTATGGACACGAGCATTCAGCGGAACCCGGTTTATCAGCAGCTGAACGATCGATTGCGCTCGGCCCTGGCCGCCGAGTATCAGTCCGGGGATCGCTTTCTGACCGAACGTGAAATCAGCGAGAAGTTCCAGGTCAGCCGGGCGACCGCCAACAAGGCGCTCGCCAGTCTCGTTTCAGAAGGCCTGCTCGAGTTTCGTCGCGGCATCGGCACCTTCGTCCGCCGCGATCTCATCGACTACGATCTCCGTTCGCTGGTCAGCTTCACAGAGAAAGCCAGGGCGGCTGGCAAGAAGCCGAAGACAACCGTGCTGACGTTCCGGCGACTTGAAGCCGGGACGATCGACTGCGAGATTCGCGAGGCTCTCGAGCTCGACTCCGATGAGCGCGTCTGGGAGCTCGAACGATTGCGGCTGGCCGACGGTGTGCCCGTCATTCTGGAGCATCGTTACGTGGTTACCAGTTTCTGCCCGAAACTGACTCGAACACAGGCGGCCGGCTCTCTCTATCAGGCATTGACTGGCCCCCACGGAATTGAGATTGCGGGAGCCGATGAAGTGATTCGAGCCGTGCTCCTCCCCCGAAAAGAGGCGGCGTTGCTTGAAGTCACTGCGCGTGCACCGGCTTTCGAAGTGACGGCCGTTGGTTACACGAAGGACGCCCGTCCGCTCTGGTGGGAGCGGACCTTGTATCGGGGCGATCAGTATGAGTTTCACAGCCGGCTCGGTCCGGTTCGTTCCGCGACTCCCGCTCGCGGACAACTCCGTTCGCATTGAAAGGACATCATGACGCGTAAGTTACGGGCTGCTGTTGCCGGGACCGGGTTCATTGGGCCGGTTCATATCGAAGCTCTCCGCCGGGCGGGAGTGGAAGTGACCGGGATTCTCGGATCGAGTCCGGAGAAGTCGAACCGTGCGGGCGAGCAACTCGGTCTGCCTCGCGGCTACGCATCGCTTGAAGAGATTCTGCAGGATGACAGCGTTGACTCCGTCCATCTGGCGACGCCGAATCGACTGCATTACGAACAGACGGTCGCCGTGCTCAAGGCGGGCAAGCATGTCCTCTGCGAGAAGCCCCTGGCAATGAACTCGCAGCAGTCGGCCGAGCTGGTTGAACTGGCCGCAAAGTCGGACTGCGTCGCCGGCGTCGCCTACAACATTCGCTTCTATCCGCTCTGCCATGAAGCGGCTGCGCGAGTTGCGGACGGATCTGTCGGCGATGTTCTCCATGTGACCGGGTCTTACGTGCAGGACTGGCTCCTCTACGAAACCGATTTCAACTGGCGCGTCGTCGCTGAAGATGGCGGCGAACTTCGAGCGGTTGCCGATATCGGAACGCACTGGCTCGATCTGTTGCAGTTCATCACCGGACGAAAAGTCACAGAAGTGTTCGCGGATCTGCGCACGGTTCATCCGATTCGAAAGCAGCCCGTGGGGGGATCGCAGACGTTCTCCGGCGGCAAGGCTCCGGCGGAAACGAAGCCGGTGGAGATCACGACCGAGGACTGCGGCAGCATCCTGCTGCGTTTCGACAACGGAGCCAACGGCTGCCTGTGGGTTTCGCAGACGACCGCCGGACGAAAGAACTGCCTGCAGTTCGAGCTGGCCGGTTCAAAGGCAAGTCTCGCCTGGAACAGTGAAACGCCGAATGAGATCACGATCGGGCATCGGAACGAGCCGAATGAACGGTTGATACGCGATCCGGCTTTGCTGCACACTTCCGCTGGTGGCGTGAGCAACTATCCCGGCGGTCACAACGAAGGATTTCCTGATACGTTCAAGCAGTTATGCAGAGCATTCTACGGTTACATCGCGACCGGCGACTATACCGCCCCGGCTCCGTTTCCGACCTTCGCCGACGGGCACCGCGAGATTCTGTTATGTGAAGCGATTCTAACGAGTCACCGTGAGCAACGCTGGATTTCAACAGGAGTGGATCACTAATGCAACTCGGATTTGTCACTGCTATTCTTCCCGACCTGTCGTTCGAAGACGTCCTCTCGACGGCGAGCCGTATCGGGTACGACTGTGTCGAAGTGATGTGCTGGCCTCAGGGCGGGGCCACGCGTCGGTATGCCGGGGTGACACATATTGATGTCACTTCGTTTGAAGAGAAGGACGCGAAACAGATTCGGGAACTGCTGGACCGGTATGGTGTGTCCATCAGCGGCCTCGGCTATTACCCAAACCCGCTCGCCCCCGATGCCGAAGAAGCCAGGACGGCGGTTGAGCATTTGCGGAAGTTGATTGAAGCGGCTGCCATTCTCGGGATTCCTCAGGTCAACTCGTTCGTCGGCCGGGACTGGACAAAGTCGGTCGACGACAACTGGCCGCGGTTTCTGGAGACCTGGGGTCCGCTCGTCGAACATGCGGAGTCGCATCAGGTGCGCATCGGCATTGAGAATTGCCCGATGCTCTTCTCGAATGACGAATGGCCCGGCGGAAAGAATCTGGCGATCAGTCCGGCGATCTGGCGACGGATGTTTGCCGATCTTCCGAGCCCCTCGTTCGGATTGAACTTCGACCCCTCGCATCTGGTCTGGATGCAGATGGATTACCTCGCCCCACTCCGAGACTTTGCCGATCGCATCTTCCATGTTCATGCCAAAGATGTGCGAGTCGATCAGCATCTGTTGAACGACGTCGGCATTCTGGCGACGCCGCTGCAGTACCACACGCCGAAACTGCCGGGACTTGGTGAGGTCAACTGGGGGAAGTTCTTTTCTGTGCTGGGCGATACCGGGTATCGCGGCCCGGTTTGCGTGGAAGTTGAGGATCGCTCGTTTGAACATTCTCTGGCGGCTCGGAAAGCGTCGCTGGTTCAGTCGCATACGTTTCTTCGAAACTTTGTCACCGCTCAGGGAACGCAGGAATGAGCCAGCTCCTCGCGGGTGTCGATCTCGGAGGGACGACGGCCAAGCTGGCTGTCGCGGATTTGGAAGGCGAGATCGTCAGCGAATGCGCGATTGCAACGGAGGCTCATCATGGGCCTGAGAACGTCCTGGCGAGGATCGGAGATCAGCTCGAAGAACTGGCGTCGAAGAGTTCTGCGTCCATCAGCACCATTGGGTTCGGGGCTCCCGGACTGGTTGATATTGAAACGGGCCGCACCAGATTCCTTCCCAATCTGACGGGCAACTGGCGAGATGTCGACGTTGCTGGAACCTTGGGAAAGCGTTTCTCCTGCCCCGTTCGTGTTCTCAACGACGCACGGGCGGCGACACTGGCTGAGCTTCGATTTGGACATGGAGCGAGTACACCCGGGTTGAAAATGGCGTTCTTTTCAATTGGAACAGGGATTGGCGGTGGCGTCGCGGTCAATGGAGAGCTGCTGCTCGGTCCACTCGGATCGGCTGGCGAACTGGGCCATCAGACGATTCTCCCGGACGGCCCGTTGTGTGGATGCGGAAACCACGGCTGCCTGGAAACGCTGGCCAGCGGGACGGCGATCGCAGCCGAGGGGATCCGCCTGATGCAGATGGGGCTGGCTCCGCATCTGTATGAAGCGGTCGATGGCGATGCGAATCGCGTCACCCCGCGCGAGATGAATCTGGCAGCCGTTCACGATTCGGCCCTCCGTGACGCTCTGGAACGAGCTGTCACTTGGATCGGAATCGCAGCCGCGAACGTCGTCACGATGCTTCATCCCGATCTGATCGTGTTCGGGGGTGGTGTGGCCGCTCTCGGAGATCTTCTGCTCGATACCGTTCGCGATCAGATCACGACGCGGGTCGGTATGTTTCCGACTGACAATGTCCGCGTTGAACTTTCGCAACTCGGCGACCGAGCCGGGGTGCTGGGGGCGATCGCACTCGCGGCCGATGCTTATCAAACTCCTTCGTCTTCATCATCAGGAATGCACTCATGAAATACTCGTACAACGAACTGGCCAAGATAATCGATCACTCGTTGCTCCACCCGACGATGACCGATCAGGAACTCGAAGATGGTTGCAGGCTGGCAGCGAAGTACAACGTCGCTTCGGTCTGCATTAAGCCTTATGCCGTGAAGCGAGCCGTCGAACTGCTGAAGGAAACCGACGTGCTTGTCGGAGCCGTGATCGGTTTTCCCCATGGGAACTCCACCACGGAGTCGAAACGGTATGAAACCGAACTCGCGTGCAAAGACGGCGCAGTCGAGATCGACATGGTCATCAATACCGGGAAGGCACTCAGCGGAGAGTGGGACTACGTTGAACAGGACGTGCGGGCCGTATGCGACGAAGCGCACGGTCATGGAGCGAAGGTCAAAGTGATCTTCGAGAACGACTATCTCACCGCGGGCGGAGCGGGACTGAGCAGCGACGACTTCAAACGGAAGCTTTGCCAGATCTGCGAGTCAGCTGGAGCGGACTGGGTGAAGACGTCGACCGGTTATGGCTTCGTCAAGCAGAGCGATGGCAAGTACAGCTATCAGGGGGCAACCGAGCATGACCTGAAACTGATGCGGGAAGCCTGCTCGTCGAACGTCGAAGTCAAAGCGGCTGGCGGCGTTCGCGACCTGGATGGACTGATCCGTGTTCGCGAACTTGGAGCGAGCCGATGCGGTGCCAGCGCGACGGCCGCGATTCTGGATGAATACCATCGGCGCGAAGCGGGTGAGTCTGCACCCTCCTCGTCCGGAATGTTAGGACAAGGCGGGTACTGATTGAGATCGCCAGCGAGACATCGGGACGCTGTTTAAGGCGGGGGTCATTCACGGCCCCCGCCATTTTCATGGGCCGACAGCGGGAAGCGTTATCTCAAAATGGCTGAGCAAATTTCCAGAGCCAATCGACGTTCAAAAGAATCTGCGATTTTTAAGGAAAAGACTTATTGACAGGTCGCAACATTACGATATATTGAAGTGGCAACAATGAGACCTATTCATGACTCAGGACGATCCCAAATTCACCGATCTGGAAGCGCTTGGAGAAGCCGCGGAATGCCTTCGCGTGCTTGCCCACCCTCATCGTCTGCGCATGATTCAGATGCTTCTCTCCGGTCAGTTCACCGTGAGTGAGCTGGCGGAAAGTTGCGAGTTACCCACCGCGATGGCTTCTGAACACCTTCGGCTCATGCAGCGGTGCGGTTTTCTCACCAGTGAGAAGGAAGGACGGAAGGTCTTCTATAAAGTTGCAGAGCCTCACCTGGAGAAAATCATGCGATGCATCGAAGAGCGGTTCGATCCGCCAGATCCCCAGTAGCGGCTTTTTTTTGGGTTAAACTATCGTATGTTTCCGACGTCTCGAACAAAGGAGTCGATGATGAGTGCCAGGACAGTTTCACCCAGGGAATTGCATCAGAAGGTTCAGTCAGGAGAAGAGATTCAGCTGATCGATGTACGGACTCCGGTCGAGTTTCAGGAAATGCATGCTCAGATTGCTCGGAACGTGCCGCTCGATCAACTCGATGCTTCCGCGTTCGTGAACAGCGAGAAAACTGGTCCCGTTTACGTGATTTGTCGTTCAGGCGGCCGGGGCAACCAGGCGGCAGAGAAGCTGACGACAGCGGGACTGACCGAAGTTTACAACGTCGAAGGCGGAACCCTCGCCTGGGACCAGTCCGGACTTCCGGTTAATCGCGGGAAGAAAATGATTTCACTGGAACGGCAGGTTCGGATTGCAGCGGGCCTTCTTGTGGTCATTGGCTCCGTGCTCGGTGCGTTCGTTCATCCGTACTGGATTGGGCTGGCTGGATTCGTGGGAGCGGGGCTTGTCTTTGCCGGCGTCACCGACACGTGTGGCATGGGCCTGATGCTGGCGAAGATGCCGTGGAACAAAGTGAAGAGTTCGTCGGATGGCGTCACCGCAGCCGGACAGTCGAGTTCTTCCGGGACGCGTCCCACCTGCTGCAGTTGAGCCGACCTCTCCCCTGCCCTTCAAACGACCGCAATGCCAGGGTCGCGGCTCGGATTCGGACTGTTGCCAAATCTGCGTCGGAATGACATGCTCAGGGACGGGCCAGAACGCTTCTGGCTCTCATTCTTACCAGCGACATGGAGAGGACACCGTGAGATCAGTTCTTACACAGTTACTGCTTTCGCTCTCATTCATTGCCACGATCTCTGGCGCAGCAACGGGCCAGGAGAAGAGCGTTAAGCCGGGGATCAACGATTCCTTTCAGAACCCTGATGTCGCAGACTTCGTCGAGCGATTCGAGGTCGAGAGCCGCGAAGTTTATCTGCATCGGGACAAGATCGTCGCAGCATGCGGCATCAAGCCGGGCCAGTCTGTCGCCGACATTGGCGCCGGCACCGGGCTGTTCACGCGACTGTTCGCCGAGCAGGTTGGTCCGGAAGGACGCGTCATCGCGGTCGATATCGCGAAGAACTTTCTCGATCATATTCAACTGACCACACGGGAGGCGGGCTACAGGAACGTCGAAACCGTTCATTGCACGGCCGATTCCACTGAGTTGCCGCCCAATTCTGTCGATGTGGCCTTCATCTGCGATACGTACCATCACTTCGAGTATCCCCAGAAGACGATGGCGTCACTTCGTCGGGCGCTGAAGCCGGATGGCAAGGTGATCGTTATCGATTTTCGGCGGATCGAAGGGGTAAGTTCCGAATGGACTCTCAATCACGTTCGTGCCGGCCAGGAAGTCTTCGAGTCTGAGATCGTCGCCGCTGGCTTCGAGAAGGTTCATGAAGGAGCGGAGTTTCTGGAAGAGAACTATTTCCTGATCTTTCGAAAGCAGGCGAACGACGGGGCGTCTGAATAATCAGGCCCCCCTCCTTTTCGCCTGACTGCTGTTGCTTGATTCCGATCCCGTCGACCATGAGGTAGACTGAGAGCGCCTGAAACTGTGGCCTCACCGCAGTTGACCGTTCCCAGCTCACTGGCTCTCGTGATCGGAATTCTCTCGTATGCCTGTTGTCCGACCGCTGCTGACTCTTCTCGTCCTGCTCGTCTTCACGACCCCGGGAGCAACTGCAGAGCGACAACCGAACATTCTCTGGATCGTCGGCGAGAACTTTTCCAACGATCTTGGCTGCTACGGGCAGGCGAATGTGGCAACGCCGAACCTCGATGGGCTGGCCGCCCGGGGAGTTCGCTTTACCAACGCTTTTGCCACCTCGCCGGTCTGTGCTCCCAGCCGCTCCTGTTTCATGCTCGGCATGTATCAGACGACCACCGACACGCACAACATGCGGTCTCATCGGGAGGACGACTTCAAACTGCCACCGGGGATTCGTCCGCTGACGCATCGGCTCAAAGAGGCCGGCTACTACACCGCCAATATCACTCATCTGGGAGAAACCGAAGTCGGGACGGGCAAGCTCGACCTCAACTTTACCAACGAAGGCGAGATCTACGACGGCTCTCAATGGAACGATCTCAAAGAGCAACAGCCCTTCTTCGCCCAGATCAATCTGCCGGAAGCCGAGTACGATATCTATGACCGCAAGTCGGCAGAGAAGAAGCGCGTTCCCTGGGTCGGCGAGGAATGGCATCCGCAGGTCGCCACGGAAGAGAACGTCACTCCCCCGCCCTTCTATCCCGATCATCCGATCGTTCGGCAGGAGTGGGCCCGCTATCTGAATTCCATCAGTGGAGCGGACGTCCGCGTCGGCCAGATTCTCGATCGGTTACGGCAGGACGGAATGGATGAGGACACGGTTGTGATCTTCTTCTCAGACAACGGCCGCCTGACCGCGAGAGGAATTCATTGGCCGTTCGATCAGGGACTTCGTGTTCCTGTCATTGTCCGCGATGCGAAGAACTTCAACCTGCTCGGATCCGACGAGCAGCCCGGAACCGTCAGCGATCGGGTGATCAGTCTGCTTGATCTCACGGCGACGACGCTGTCGCTGGCCGGTGTTGCTCGGCCGCTCGGAATGCAAAGCCGCGTTTTTCTCGGCTCGGAAGCTGATCCGCGGCGAACCTATGCGTTCGCCGCCCGCGACCGGATCGATGAGACCGTTATTCGAATGCGATCTGTGCACGATGAGCGATATCATTACATTCGCAACTTTACCCCCGGGGCCAGCCTGGGGACGTTGAATCGCTACAAAGAGAAGTGCTTCCTGGTTCAGCCGCTGATGCGGGAACTCTTGCGGAAGGGGGAACTCTCCGGCCCGGCTTTTGCGGCGATGCAACCCTTCCCTGATGAGATGCTCTTCGATAATCTCACCGATCCTCACGAGATCCACAATCTGGCCAACTCAAATGATCCGGCCCATCAGGCGGTTCTGCAGCGGATGAGAGCCGCGCTGAACACCTGGATGATCGAGACTGGAGACCGGGGACATATTGCCGAGCCATCCGAAGTGGTGGCTCCTTTCGAAAAAGAAATGCACGACTGGTTCGGAACGCCCGACTGGGCCACGAAGAACGTTCGTTGATCACACACCTCCTGCCGGCGCGAAGCCCGATCCCTACCGCCGCCGGCTGACAATTGAGAAACACCCGCGATGAGCATGGAAGCCTGGATGACCCTGGGGGTGGTCTTCGCCCTCTTTGTGGCTCTCGTTAAGAACATCGGGCCGCCCGATCTGCTTTTCATGGGAGCGACTTCCCTGTTCGCTCTCCTCGGCGTCATCACCCCCAAAGAGGCCTTCGCCGGGTTCTCGAATGCCGGGATGCTGACCGTCGCCGTGCTTTTCGTTGTTGTCGCGGCTCTTCGTGAAACGGGAGTCCTCGATTTCATCGGGCATCACGTGCTGGGGCGGGCCCGCTCCGAGAAATCTGTTCTGGTGCGCCTGTCGAGCGTGATCATTCCGCTGTCCGCGTTTCTGAACAACACTCCGATTGTGGCAATGTTCGTTCCCGTGGTGATCGAATGGGCTCGTCGGAACAAGGTCTCCCCCTCCCGATTGTTGATCCCTCTGTCCTATCTCGCGATCCTCGGGGGGACCTGTACTCTGATCGGAACCTCCACGAACCTCGTGGTCAATGGGCTGATGATCGACAACGGAATCGAGGGGATGAGCCTGTTCGAGATCGGAAAGGTCGGCCTGCCCTATGCGATCATCGGCGTGACGTATCTGCTGCTGTTCGGCAGGAAGCTGCTTCCGGAACGCAAGGAACTGCTGGAGCAGCTGGGGGAGTCCCGCAAGGAGTACATGACGGAAATGCTCGTCCAACCGACGTGTCGCCTTGTCGGCCAGAGTGTTGAGCTCGCGGGCCTTCGCCAGCTCCCGGGGCTGTTTCTGATTGAAATCGAACGGAACGGCTCGGTGATCGCGCCCGTGGGGCCGGACGATGTCATCCTCGCCAGCGATCGCCTTGTCTTCACAGGGATCGTTAGCAGCATCATCGAGCTCGAGAAGATTCCCGGCCTCGTCCCGGCGGCGGACGTTGAGGCTGCTGCCCCGAGCGAGCCGGAAAAACACCGGCGGATGTGCGAAGCCGTGATCTCCGAAAGTTCGCCGCTGGTTGGGAAAACGATTCGGGAGGCGGATTTCCGTGCGACCTACGGAGCGGCAGTTGTGGCCGTCCATCGTGGTGGACGGCGTGTCGAGAAGAAGATCGGCGATATTGAACTGCGTCCGGGAGACACGCTGCTCATGCAGGTACGTCCTCACTTCTCACGGGCCTACCGTCACGACCCGGCTTTCTATCTGGTGTCGGATGTTGAGGACTGGCGACCGGTGCGTCGTGAACGGGCCTGGATTGCCGTTTTGCTCTTTGCGGTTCTGATCACCCTGATGACGACCGGCATTGTCGACACGGTGGTCGCAGCAACCGCAATCGCATTTCTGATGGTCGCGTGTGGCTGTATCTCATCGGGCGATGCCCGCCGGAGTATTGAATGGCAGGTG
Organism: Rubinisphaera margarita; assembly: GCF_022267515.1. NCBI lineage: Bacteria > Pseudomonadati > Planctomycetota > Planctomycetia > Planctomycetales > Planctomycetaceae > Rubinisphaera > Rubinisphaera margarita. Next base: position 946,951 of record NZ_JAKFGB010000012.1, read on the forward strand.
CTCGTCACGATTGCCGCGGCTTTTGGAGTCGGAGCCGCCCTGGAGAATTCCGGAGCGGCAACGGCAGTTGCTGAGTTGCTGGTTGAATCGACGCACGCTTGGGGACCGGTCGCGGCTCTGGCCGTGATCTACCTGATTGGTTCACTGATGACCGAAGTCATTACCAACAACGCCGCAGCCGTGCTGATCTTCCCCTTCTGTCTGGAGACCGCCCGGCTGTACGACGTCGATCCGCGACCATTCCTGATGGCGCTGGTGCTGTCGGCTTCGGCCAGTTTCATGACGCCGATCGGCTATCAGACGAACATGATGGTCTACGGGCCGGGCGGCTATCGATTCGGCGATTTCGTGCGAATCGGCACGCCGCTCAACCTGCTGCTCTGGATCACCGCGATCTTCCTGATCCCCTTATTCTGGCCGTTCGTTCCGCCAGTCTGAATGACTGCCTACTCGTAGCGGAACATCACCGTGGCCGTGGTGTCGGCGTCGGCGATCGCTCGGACCCAGTAGGCACTGAATCCTTCCTCGAACTCGTGCTGAAGCTCGTCGCCCGCTTTGAGTTCGAAGGAGCGATACGGAATCCAGAGCCCGGTTCCATCGACATCGACTTCCAGACGGATCTGGCAGGCGGCGGCAGACTGAATCTGAACCGACTTTCGATCGTATCCGGTCATCAGGTAAGGATCAGACGGCTGGTCTGCTTTCACGGACGTTCGGTTCCAGGGGCCGCCGACGCCGCGAGGCTTGCCGAGTTTCCAGAGGTCGTCAATCACACCGGCCCACACCGCCGCTTGGCCATCGGCACTGCGAAAGATGTGTTCTGATTCCGTCGACCGATCGAGACCGGTGAAGAACAGCAGTCCGTTGTGCGAACAGAAATCGTGAATCGTGAGGTTATGAGTCGCGACCGGTCGCACTTTCGCGAGCCCCTGAGCATTCCGTGCGGGAAGTTCGTAGAACGTTCCGTGCACGTTCAGGAGATCCCGTTCGGTCGCGGCTTCCCGGCAGACGCGGGGAGGGCCGAAGTCGAGTGGGTTGGCCCGCTGAATCTCCGGAGAGTTCTTGAAGAGAGCAATCTCATAGATCCGCAGGTGACCAGTCTCCGCGGCAACAATTCGCAACTCTTGAGCGGTGACAGGCTCGTCGAAGACGATCTCGTGTTCGATCTGATGATTCCGACGAACGGTTCCCTGCTCCAGAGTTCGCCAGTCGCCCCCGTCTCGAATCTGAACATCGAAGTTCCGGGCGACATACTGCGGATCCTGCAACCAGCCGGAAACGACCCACAGACTCCGGAAGGTCTGCGGCTGGCCAAGGTCAATTTCGATCGCCCCTTTCTCACCACTCGTGGAGATCCAGCGGGCTTCATCGTTGCCGATCCTGCCATCAACGGCGAAGTGTGGCGCGTACTCGCCGTGGATCGAACTTGTCTTCACAGTAGCGTCGAGGGCGAGGCTCTGATCAAGAACGTCAGCCAGCGTGAGCCCTTGGGTTTGACGGGCGGCGGGTCGCTTCCACTGGGGATAGCGGTCGTTTTTAGGCAGCCGATACCTCTTGCCGTCCTCGATCAACAGAACGGAGGCGTCGTCGACGGTCACCGTCTGCTCGGGTTGCCGAACGGCTTCAATCAGCCGGGCAGCTGCTGCCGGATCATCGACCCGCTGCAACTGGAGCTGGGAATCGATTTCGTAGTAACCAATGGAACCGCTTTTGTCAGCCGGAACCGCGAGACCGAGTTTGTTGTAGGAAAGACTCTGCATCAGTCCGGTCGTTTCCGGCTTGTCGTCGAGTGTCGCCAGTCCGGCGAACATCGGATCGTTCGTTGGACGTCGCTCATCCCGATTGCGGTACTGGAAATGGGCCGTGAGTTGAGTGGCAGGCTGGTCCGCCCTCAGGCGAACCCACGTTGCTGACTCCTCCGGGGAAAAAACATGCGACACCGCTTCCCCTGCGGGGATCTCGACGGTTTGCAGCGTTTTCCAGTCGTTCGAGCCCTCACGGTCAACCTCGATCGTAATCTGAACCGGCTTGTTCGATTCGTGTGTCAGATGCAGCTGGCGGTAGTCGTATCCGGCGAACAGATAAGGATCACTGACGGTCCCGGCGTCCACGTCTTCGCGAAGCCAGACGGAGCCACGGCCGATCGCCGGCCCGAAGTCATCCAATTGTTCAGGAGCGACGAACCAGAGATTGGAATTCGACTGCAGGGGAGCTCCGTGCGGAGACTTGAACGGGCGGGTGTTGAGGAACTCTGCTTTGGCAGAATCGTCGCAACCAAAGACGATCCGATCGTTCCAGCGGCAGAAGTCGCCAATCACTTTCAGATAATTCGAGCGGGGAGCGATGCCGGCTGAATTCTTGACGGAGAAGTCGGCTGGGAATTGCCAGAAGGTGCCATGCATGGTCGCCAGCAGATCGGCTTCGCCAATCTCACGAATGCGCGGCCATTCCGTATTCCAGCCGTGAGCTCCGTCGTAACTGTGGCTTCCTTTGGGAAGCCGGTAGAAGTGCCATGTGCCGTCTTCAAGCAAGGCGAGCAGGAGTGATTTCTGATCCCAGCCCATCGACCAGATCGGATCAGTCTTCGGATTCTCACTTCCATGAATCCCGCCGGGACCGGTCACTTCCGTGAACTGATTTCGGCGGACGAGCTGCCAGTCCCCCTGTCCGAACCACTGAGCCAAGGCTCCGGACGGAACCGTGGGATCGACTTTCACGCGCGGATCGCGATCGCCATTGTTCGCATAGACGACGCGTCCCTGCCCAGAGTACAGCCCTTTCCCGTGATAGCCGGGAAGCCGGCTTGGGATGCCCTTCTCGGGTGCTCCTGAGTTGCCATCGCGAATCAGACAGCGGACATCGAGTGTTTCGACGTCGACTTCGTACAGCCCTTCCTCCATTGTGGCGTAATAGACCTTACCGGCGGGATCGGTGAGATGGCGGGCATTGCCGGTGAGCCGGCCGAACATCTTCCCGGGAGGAATGACGCGAATCGACTTCTCGGCATCAATCAGATACGGGCCGATGAGCAGCTGGTTTGACTCCGGGTGAATCATCCGATTGGCCGGCGTCCCGCCGACGCTGCCTTCGAAAATGATCTGCTCCAGATCCGGAGTGATCTGATAGAGCTTGTCGGACGAGCCGCCCGGCATGTGCGGAGCATAAGTGATTGCCCACAGGTCCCCCTGCCAGAGCACGACCGCCCCGGTGCCGCATTCCCCTTCGTTGTTCCACATCCGCAGATGAGGATACACGCCGGAAACGGAAACCGGTTCGGCGGCGGGAAGCGAGTTCGAATGAGCGAAGAGGGTCAGAAGTCCAAGAATCAGTACGGTCGCATTGAGGCGCATCAGGCGAGAATCTCCGGGATCAGTTTACCTTCGACGTTGGTCAGTCGGCGTTGAATCCCGTTATGTTCGAAACTCAGAGCCTCGTAGTCCAGTCCGAGAAGGTGGAGAATGGTAGCGTTGAAGTGATACAGCGGATGGACGTTCTCGATCGCCTTCTGACCGAATTCATCGGTGGTGCCGTGACTCACCCCAGGCTTCACGCCCGCTCCCGTCATCCAGCAGGTGAATCCGTCCGGGTTGTGATCGCGTCCTTTGGCTCCCTTCTGAAAGAACGGCATCCGTCCGAACTCGGTACACCAGACAACGAGCGTATCTTCCAGCAGGCCGCGCTGCTTCAGGTCGCGGATCAGAGCGGCAGCCGGTTGATCGAGAACTTCGGCATGAACGTCGTACTGTTCTTTCAGGGCATTATGGCCGTCCCAGTTCAGCTTGCCGCCACTGGCGTAAGCCCCATTGAAGAGCTGGACAAAGCGAACACCCCGTTCAATGAGCCGGCGGGCCAGAATGCAGTTTCGGGCAAACCCGGCTTTATTCTTGTTCTCGACGTCGTCGGCACCGTAGAGCTTGAGAATATGTTCCGGCTCAGTGCTCAGATCGCTGATTTCAGGCACGCTTAACTGCATGCGGGCGGCCAACTCGTAGCTTGCGATTCGTGCTGCAAGCTTGCCGTCGCTGGGATGCTGCTCGAGATGGCGTTCGTTCATCCGCTGAAGCAACGACCGGGCCGCCTTGTCGGCTTTGGACGACACTCCGGGAGCGGCCAGATGCCGCACTGGATCGCTGGCCGTCATTGTTGTGCCCTGGAACGCCGCGGGCAAGAAGCCAGCTCCCCAGTTGTTCGAACCGTTCTGGGGAACGCCGCGTGGATCGGGGATCGCGATGTAGGCCGGCAGTTCCTGACTTTCGCTTCCGAGCGCATACGTCACCCAGGAGCCGAGGCTGGGAAAGCCGTCGAGCACGAAACCGGTGGAGAGAAAGTTCTCGGCCGGACCGTGTGTGTTCGAGGTGCTCGTGAGAGAGTGCACGAACGCGAAGTCGTCCGTCAGTTCGGCCAGGTGAGGAATCATGTCGCTGACCCACTTCCCGGTTTCGCCCCGCTGGCGGAACTCGTACTGCGGACGGGCCAGATTCCCCGCCGGTCCCTGGAAGGTGACAGCCGGTCCTCCGGGAAGCGGTTTGTTATCCCATTTGATCAGCTCTGGCTTGTAGTCCCAGGTTTCGAGCTGACTGACGGCTCCCGCGCAAAAGATGACAACCACATTCTTCGCCCGAGCCGGGAAATGCGGCTGTCGCGGCGCATAGGGCCGGGCAGGATCAATATGCGGCGTCTTTACTGTGGAGCCGAGGAGTTGATCGGATCCGAGCAGCTGTGTCAGTGCGATTGATCCGAGTGCCGTCGCGCTATTGGAGAGAAAGCTCCGACGATCGAGCAGGCTACGGCCAGCTGTCGAAAGATGTTCTGCGTCAGATGTCATGGCATCACCAGGAATTCATTGCAATTGAAAAGGACGCGGCACAAAACCGGCAGGCCGTATTCACGAACGACTTCTTCGGCATCGTCGAGCTCAACAGCCTTCGGTGAGCGGGCAAACGCCAGTTCGTAACAGCGGACGATCTGATCCCGAACGTCTTCGCTAACTTCCTTCCGCACGCGGTCAGACATCGCATTGGCTCGGTCGAGCGTAAACTTGCTGTTGAACAGATTCAGCGCCTGAATGGGGGTCGTGCTTTCCCGTCGCCGGGCCGCACTTTGCCCGCCATCCGGACAGTCAAAGGCTCCGAAGACGGCTTCTCGTTCGCGGCGAACCTTGTGCGCATAGATCATCCGCCGCAGTCCGTCCTTCGGGAACGTTTCCACCGGTTCAAACCCGGTCAGTCCGCCCCGCTTGTCGAAGAGATTGTATCCGCGGCCGTACATTTTGAGATTCAACTCGCCACTCACGGCCAGCATCGAATCGCGAATCGCTTCGCCTTCCAGCCGCCGTGAAGGGAATCGCCAGAGGAGACGGACATCGGCGTCCTGATCGACGGCTGCGGGATTGTCGACCGCCGAAGACTGCCGGTACGTCTGGCTGAGGACAATCATCCGATGCATCTGCTTGATGCTCCAGCCGTTCTCGACAAACGTCGTCGCGAGCCAGTCGAGCAGTTCTGGATGCGTCGGCATCGCCCCATTGCGGCCAAAATCGCTCGATGTTTCGACCAGCCCAATGCCAAAGTGCCCCTGCCAGATCCGATTGACCATCACGCGGGCCGTCAGAGGATTCTCGGGTCGCGCGATCCAGTCTGCGAGCGCCATCCGCCGTTTCTGTTCGGCTGTATCGACGGGAAGTTCAAGGGAGTCGAAGGAACTGAGAACTGCAGCCGGGACAACCTCGCCGGGCTGCTCGGGATCGCCGCGATTCAGCAGGTAAATTGTGTCGGGCTCGCGGAACTTGCCCGCGAAGACCATCTGTCCGCCCTCCGAAGTTGCAATCCTCTTTCTCAGTTGCTTTTTCTCGTCAAGCAAAGCCTTCGCGGCGATCTGTTCTTCGACTGGCAGGCCGTCCGTAGAGAACGCCGGTTTCTTCGCTGATCCATCGAACTTCTGCCGATCACTGGCATCTGCGACGGGCAGCCAGGTCCCGTCACCGGGATCAATTTCGATGCGGTAGTCGATCGCCAGCCGATCGTCGTACTTTCCGAGTCGATCCCGTCCCCAGACAATGCGATCGATAATCACATCGGTCGGAAACTCGAGAATGACCCAGCCGCCTCCCTTCTCGTTCGACATCCAGCTGCTCGAGTTTCCGTACTTCCCGTCGGTGAGATAGGTCAGGTCATGGCGATTGGCGACCTGAATTTCCCCGGATGCGGTCACTTTCGTTTCGGCGGAAGCAAGAGCGACGTTGGTTCCCTCAGGATCGAAGACTTCCAACTCGTCGATACACGGTTCGAGACGGTTGGTTGCCAACACGGTGAAACGGAGTCGTCGAGCGGAAGTGCGGCGGATGCGTTCGACGTTTGTCCGGGCATTAACCATCTGGCGCGGAGTTCCGTTGCCGACAAACGGAGTCAACGTCGCCAGTTCCGCCTCCACCTGTTTCAATCGGGATTTCAGCTTCGCCAGTTCACGGCGTTCCTGTTCTGCTTCCGGAGTATTGAGCGGGCGATCGGCGTACTCCACTCCAGCGACAAAAGCCTGCATGGCATAGTAGTCACGGGCGCTGATCGGATCGAACTTATGATCGTGGCAGCGGGCACAGCCGACGCTCAGGCCGAGGAATGTCTGCCCGATGTTGTTGACGATCTCGTCCAGTGAGTCCTGTCGAGCCAGCCGCTTCGACGGTTCATCCTTGCCGATCTGTCCGGGCAACAGAACCGATGCCGTGACCAGAAAGCCGGTGGCGGCATCTTCCCCCAGAGCATCGCCGACAATCTGTTCGCGGATGAAGCGATCGTAAGGGACGTCCCTGTTGAAGGCTTCAATGACATAGTCACGATAGGGCCAGGCATTGGGACGTTCGGTGTTGACCTCAAAGCCGTGCGTGTCGGCGTAGCGAACGACATCCAGCCAGTGCTGTGCCCAGCGCTCTCCGTAACGAGGAGACGCCAGCAGACGTTCGACAACCGCTTCGTAGTCGGGTTGCTTCCTGAACTCGGCAACTTCTTCGGGGGTCGGCGGCAAGCCCGTCAGGTCGAACGTCACGCGGCGAAGCCAGTCGACCGGACTGGCCGGGGCGGCTCGCTTCAGCCCTGCCTCTTCCAGTCGACGATCGATAAAGTCGTCGATCGTCTGCTCGACCTCGTCGTCTGCCTGGACGGGCTTGAAGCTCCAATGGTCCATGCGATCAGCCAGCTCGACCGTATCCACGCCGTCCGGCCAGACAGCTCCCTCGTCGATCCATCTCGTCAGTATCGCGATCTCTTCTTCCGGCAGTCGTTCGCCCGGCGGCATCAGCTCGTCTTCGTCGTCGGTTTGAACGAAGTGAATCAGCGGGCTCTCATCCGGCTTGCCGGCGACGATGTCAGGCCCGTGATTGTCGCCCCCTTTGAAGGCCGCCGATTTCACATCGAGCCTTAGCCCGGACTCGGCTTCTTCTCCACTGTGGCAGTCGTAACAGTGCGCCTCGAAGATTGGTCGCACATCGCGAACAAAATCGATCGGGGCGGCGCGAAGATTCCCCGACGTAGCGAGGATCGACAGAAACAGCAGTCCAATGTAATTGCGCATGCGGTTTCAGGGGGGAGTTGGGGCGTGGGGAGGCTGGAACACAACGCTATTGATTGATGCGTTTACTGTAGTCGTTCGTCCGGAGCGAAACCAGTGCAGTCCGATCGAACGTCAAAACTCAGGCCTGTTTCTTGGCAGATCGATCGGCTGTCTGGTAGATTGTCAGCGTTCTGTCACTCCCTTCACTGTCCCGTTCCAAGGACTCTTGCTGTGCTCAGGCCACTTCTCTTCTGCGCTCTACTGTGTACGCTGACTGCTCCCGTTCTGGCTCAAACCCGTGAAGAGATCGTCAGGGGTGATAAGGCCAAGGTCGAAGCGGAAGGCTTCTGGATTTACAACGACCTTCCCGCGGCATTCGCGGAAGCGAAACGGACCGGCAAGCCGATCGTCGTCGTGCTGCGCTGTCTGCCGTGTCACGAATGTGTAAAGCTGGACGATGAACTCGTCGATACCGATCCGGTCATCCGTCCGCTGCTGGAGCAGTTTGTCTGTGCCCGGCAGGTGTCGACCAATGGCCTCGATCTGAATCTGTTTCAGTACGATACCGATCAGTCGTTCGCAGTTTTCTTCCTGAATGCTGACAAAACGATCTACGGACGTTTCGGCACTCGTTCCCATCGCACCGACTGGGTCGGCGATGTTTCGCTCGAAGGGCTTTCCGAGGCTTTGCAGGGGGCGCTCGATCTGCATGCTCGTTATGGGGACGTCAAACAATCCCTGGCGGGGAAAACCGGGCAGCCGATGGAGGTCTCGTCCCCCGAGAAGTATCCGTCACTGAAAGACAAGTACACCGATCGGCTGAACTATTCGGGCGACGTCGTGAAGAGCTGCATCCACTGTCACCAGATCGGAGATGCTCAGCGTGAGCTCTACTGGGGAGCCGGTAAGCCGATCCCGGACAAAGTCCTCTGGCCCTATCCTCACCCCAAAGTTGTCGGACTGGTGATGAATCCCGATAAGAAATCGACCGTTCGTGACGTCGATCCCGACTCCGCCGCCGCCCGGGCCGGCATTCAGGAGGGAGATGTGATTGAATCGTTCAACGGACAGCCGATCCTTTCGATCGCGGATATCCAGTGGGTGCTGCATAACATCGCCCCTCAGGGAGGATCCGTGCCGGTCACCGTGAAGCGTAACGGCTCTGAAAAGTCGCTGACATTGTCGGTCACGAAAGACTGGCGACGCGCAGGTGATCTTTCGTGGCGTGTCACGACCTGGGGGCTGCGTCGCATTGCCGCTGGAGGGATGGTGCTGGAAACAATTCCAGACGACGAACGACAGGGATCCCGAGTCAACTCCGGTGACATGGCCCTCCGGGTCCGTCGCGTCGGACAGCACGGCCCTCATGCCGCGGCCAAGCGAGCCGGCTTTCGTGAGGGAGATCTCATTGTAGCTTACGACGGCCGCAGAAACCTGAGTACCGAACAGGATCTGCTGACTTATGTCGCCACATCGAAGAAAGCTGGCGACCGGGTTCGCGTGAATGTCATTCGCAACGGAAAACCACTCGAGTTGACCTTGCCGATCCAGAAGTAAAACATGATTTCACCTGGCGACTTTCCCTCGCTGAGTTGATTTCTGTGCGGCACTCACTTACTCATATCAACACCGGCTGATGTGCTGTCTGCCGGCTGTCGGAGTCACAGTGTCACCGCGGGGAGGTCGCCATGCTGCGTTTGCTTTCGTTGTTCGTCTGCGGAGTCCTCTGTTACCACGCGACTGAAACGCCCGGCGCCGAAGCCGGGGCAAGGGTGCTTAAGGCGGGGGCGGCTGCGGTCGATATCACGCCGAAGCAGTACCCGATTCGCATGCCGGGTGGTTTCAACGCCAAGTACGCTGAGAAGGCTCACGATCCGTTTTTTGCCCGGGCGCTGGTGTTCTCGGACGATACGACCACCGTGGCGATGGTCGTTCTCGACAGCCTCGGGGCGTCTCCGGAAGTACTCGACGAAGCCAAAGCGATCGCGGCTGAGAAGACCGGCGTTCCTCGACAAAACATGTTGATCTGCTCAACGCATACGCACACAGGCCCCCCTTCAAACGTGAAAGACGGCCCTGCTCCAGAAGTCGCGTTTCGCAAACAACTCGTCGAGGGCGTCGCTCAGTCGATCATTAACGCCCATGAGGCTCTGCAGCCCTGCTCGGTTGGAGCCGCCGCCCATCCTCTTCCCGAGGAAGTGTTCAACCGACGCTGGTTTCTCAAGCCCGGCAAGATGCCTCCCAATCCGTTCGGCAAGATGGATATCGTCAAGATGAACCCCGGTCGCAGCCCGGATGTACTCGATCGTCCGGCCGGCCCGACTGATCCGGATATCAGCATCATCGCGGTCCGCGACGCGAAACGAAAACCGCTGGCGCTGTTCGCGAATTATTCGCTCCACTATGTCGGCGGAAGTCCGAGCGGTCAGCTGTCGTCCGACTACTTCGGCGAATACTCCCGGCTCATGCCCTCGCGGCTCAACGCGAGTGACGACTTTATCGCCATGATGTCAAATGGCACATCGGGAGATATCAACAACATCCCATTCACGGTCACCCGTCCGCCGCGCGAGCCGTTCGAGCAGATCCGTATCGTGGCCCGGAAAGCCGCCGATACGTCCTGGTTCGCGTACCAGAAGATCGAGACCTTCCGGACCGACGCTCCACTCGCAATGCTGCAACGGGATGTGAGTCTGAAGTATCGTCGCCCGAACGAGGAAGATGTCTCTCGAGCTCGGGAAGTTCTTGCGATCAAGGACAAGGCCGAGATCGAGAAACTCCCGCGACTGGCCCAGAACTACGCACGCCAGACAGTTCGCGCCGCCGAACGGGAAGAAGAGACCATGACCGTTCAGGTTCAGGCGATTCGCATTGGCGATCTCGCGGTCTGTGCCATCCCCTTTGAAACGTTCGTGGAGATCGGACTCGAACTGAAAGATCGCAGCCCCTTCCCGCAGACGATGGTGATCGGTCTGGCCAATGGGCGTCACGGCTATCTGCCGACTCCGGACCAGCATCGACTGGGCGGCTACGAGACCTGGCTCGGCACGAATGTGGTTCAGAAGGAGGCTTCCGACATCCTCATCGCCAACCTTCTGGAGATGCTGGCGGAACTTGACGAGGTGGACAGCTGATTTCCGTCGGGAACGGAGATTCAGTCGAACTGCCATTGAGCAGCCGTGTTGTCGCGCGCCATAATACATCAACGACTGTTGAACTCTCCCCCATAATCCTGCCTGAGTCGTGTTCTGCTTCGCCCCCTGAAGCGGGAGCACGACCGAAGAGACCTCAATGATTGCTCGCCCGGCGATTTTCGCGTTTGTTTTGCTTCTGACCTTTCCTGGTCTCACCGCAACCAGTCCGGCCGAAGAGTCTCATCACTCGGATCTGCGATTCGAACGGGACATTCAGCCGATCTTCCGCGAATTCTGCTTTGACTGTCACGGAGCGACCGAAGAACTGGACGGATCGCTTGATCTGCGACTGGTCCGCTTTCTCACCCGAGGAGGAGATTCCGGTCCCGTCATCGAGCCGGGCGATCCCGATGCCAGTTATCTGCTGGATCGGGTCCGTAATGGCGAGATGCCCCCTGGCGAAGCTCATGTTCCGGACGAACAGGTCCAGATCCTCGAACGCTGGATTGCTCAGGGCGCCAAGACGCTGCGTCCCGAACCGGAGAATCTCGGCCCTGGTATCCCGATTACTCTTGAAGAACGCAGCTACTGGGCCTTTCAGCCGATTGAGCGCCGTTCTGTGCCCGAGTTTCCGGCAGCCGAGCGAATTCGAACCCCCGTCGATGCTCTGTTGCGATCCGCGATGCCGGAGGGACTGCAATTCTCCCCCGAGGCCAGCCGCAGCACTCTCATCAAGCGCGTCTACTTCGATCTGACGGGCCTTCCGCCGACTGGGGAAGAATTCGATCGCTGGATGAATCTGAAGGATGAGAACTGGTACGAGCATCTGGTCGATACCGTGCTGGAGTCCCCGCATTACGGCGAACGCTGGGCTCGACACTGGCTGGATGTCGCCGGGTATGCCGACTCGGAAGGAAACACAGTCAAAGATGAGGAACGTCCGTGGGCGTGGAAGTACCGTGATTACATCATTCGCTCGCTGAATGCCGACAAACCGGTTGATGAGTTCATTATCGAACAACTCGCCGGCGACGAACTGGCCGGGCCGATTCAAGGCGATCTGACTGCAGAACAGATTGAACTTCTGACCGCGACCGGATTTCTACGAATGGCCGCTGATGGGACGGGCTCGGGAGACAACTCCGCTGAAGCCCGCAACAAAGTCGTCTCCGACACAATCAAGATCGTGAGTTCTTCCCTGCTTGGAATGAGCGTGGCGTGTGCTCAGTGTCACGACCATCGATACGATCCGATCTCGCAGATCGATTACTTTGCGATGCGTGCGGTCTTCGAGCCGGCTCTCGACTGGCAGAAATGGCAGACTCCCCCCCAGCGCCGGGTTTCGCTCTACACTGCGGCCGACCGAGAGAAAGCAGCCGAAGTGGAAGAGGAAGCGAGGAAGCTGGCCGAGGAGCGAGCCGCCAGACAGAAGGAGTACATGGAGCAGGCTCTTCAGAAAGAGCTTGAGAAGTACGAGGAACCGTTGCGGGGCCAGTTGCGAGCCGCTTACGAGACTCCTGACAAAGAGCGGACTCCGGAACAGACTCAGCTGCTCGACAAGAATCCCAGCGTGAAGATTACGCCGGGCGTGCTTTATCAGTATCTGCCGGACGCAGCCGAAGACCTTAAGAACTACGACAAGAAGATCGCCGAGATTCGGGCAAAGAAACCCAAAGAGGAGTTCATCCGCGTCCTCCGGGAAACACCGGGACATGCTCCACTGGCGCGGCTGTTTCATCGCGGAGATCATCAGCAGCCCAGGCAGCCCGTCGAACCGGCGGCGCTGACGATCGCGGTCCCCGACGCCGGCGGTGTCCAGTTTCCTGTCAATGATGAATCCATCCCCACGACCGGTCGTCGACTCGCCTACGCGAAATGGCTGACCAGTCCCGGGAATCCGCTCACACCCCGCGTGCTGGTCAATCGGGTCTGGATGCATCATTTCGGAACCGGTCTGGTGTCCACTCCGGGAGATTTCGGGAAGCTTGGCGATTCGCCGACGCATCCGGAACTGCTGGACTGGCTCGCTTCGGAGTTCACGGGAAGCGGCTGGAGTCTGAAGAAGCTGCATCGCCTCATTTTGACGTCGACAGCCTGGCGACAGACTTCTTATCCCGATTCACAGATGAGCCAGATCGATCCCGAGAACCGCTTCTACTGGCGGAAGTCGCTGCAGCGTCTGGAAGCCGAGGTTTTACGGGATCGCATGTTGACCGCATCCGGCTCCCTGGACAGAGCACTGTTCGGACCGCCGGCCGAGATCAAGGAAGACGAGACGGGGCAGATCATCGTCGATGGTCCCCAGAAGCGACGGAGTCTTTACATCGAAGTTCGTCGCACGCAGCCGGTGGCTATGCTTCAGATGTTCGATGCTCCCGTGATGGACATCAACTGCGAGCGACGTCCCGTCTCTACAGTGGCGACCCAGTCGCTGATGCTCATGAATGGCGAGTTCACTCTCGCTCAGGCGGAACTGCTGGCCGAACGAGTCACCACAACCGCCAGACCGGTGGAGTCCGCGATCGCCAACACGTTACCCGTTTTGCCTGAGCCGGCCCAGGAGCCATGGGGCTTCGGCTACGGTCAGTTCGATGAAACAACCGGGCGAACGCGTGAATTCACTCCGCTGCCGCACTGGACCGGAACCGAATGGCAGGGCAGCGAGAAGCGTCCCGATCCACAGATCGGCTGGGTGTTCCTCACCAAAACAGGAGGGCATCCCGGCAACCCGAAATTCGGCGCGATCCGACGTCTGCGGATCCCGGATCACGGCGTGCTGTCGATCGCCGGAAAGCTTTCACATGCCAGCGAGAATGGCGACGGTGTTCGGGGCCGGATCGTTTCTTCACGAACTGGGCTGCTCGGCGAATGGCAGATCAAACATGGCAATCTGACAACCAGCGTGGACTCAGCCAGCGTCCAACGCGGCGACACGATCGATTTCATTACGGATTGTCTGAAGGACGAGAACTCCGACTCATTCAGCTGGACCGTAACCGCGACATTAAAGCATGACGACGGAGAAACGGTTTTCGACTCCGAACGGAACTTCCACGGGCCGGTCCCATCCGATAGTTACGACGAACTTCCGGCTCGCATTCTGGCTGCGTGGGAGCTGGCGTATCTTCGAAAGCCGACGGCTGAGGAACGAGAGCTGGCCATGACGTTCGTCGCCCATCAACTGGAAGAGCTTCATCGCAACCGGAGTGGTGTGGCGGATGGGAAAACGCCGAGTCAGCAGGTGTTGATTAACTTCTGTCAGACACTGCTCAACTCCAACGAGTTTCTCTACGTCGACTGATTCCTGAAGTCGCGACCACTTACAGCCCGCCCAACTCAAAGACATCCCATGACCATGAACGCCTATTCCCGCCGTGACTTTCTTGCCCATCAGTCAATGGGCTTCGGCTCCTTCGCTCTGGCCTGGCTCCTCAAACAGGAACGATCCCAGGCGAAGCCGAAGAGCGTCGATCATAAGCCGCATAACGATCTGCTCCCTCGGGACACCCATTTCGAGCCCAAAGCCAAGGCAATGATTTCGCTGTTCCAGCACGGCGGCCCTTCGCACATGGACCTGACTGATCCGAAGCCGGAACTCTCGCGGCAGGACGGCGTTGAATACACCGGCGACATCAAGTTCAGCTTCGTGAACGAAGCGAGCAAGAAGCTGTTCGGTTCGCCGTGGTCCTTCAAGCCGCACGGCGAATGTGGCACTGAACTTTCCGAGCTTCTTCCCCATACCGCCGAGATTGTCGACGACATCTGCCTGATTCGCAGCATGCATACCGGAGCCAACGGGCACGAGGTCTCCATTCGCTACTTCCACGGAGGCATTCCCGGCGTCCTCGGCCGCCCCACGCTCGGCTCCTGGCTGGTCTATGCCCTCGGCTCCGAAACGCAGAATCTTCCCGCTTACATGGTCCTGACCGATCCGGGTGGATTGCCGGTCGATGGTGTGACCAACTGGTCGAACGGATTTATGCCGGCGTTGTTTCAGGGCACGGTTCTACGACCGAAGGAGCCGCGGATTCTGAACCTCCAGGCGCCTGCTCATCTGCAGGGAAAGTTCCAGGAGCAGAACCTCGACCTGCTTCAGACACTCAACCAGCGACATCTGGAACAGCATCCTGGAGAAGCCGAACTCGAGGCCCGGATCGCGAGTTACGAACTGGCGGCCCGAATGCAGACCGCGGCGACCGAAGCGCTCGATATCTCACAGGAGACCGAAGCGACTCAGAAGCTATACGGCCTCGACAATCCAAAGAGCCGCGAATACGGCACCCGTTGTCTGATCGCCCGCCGCCTCGTGGAGCGAGGAGTCCGTTTCGTCCAGTTGTTCCACAACAATCAGCCGTGGGACAACCATGCGAGCATCAAGAGCGGACTCCCCTCGATCTGTCAAAAAACGGACCAGCCGGCAGCGGCTCTGGTGAAGGACCTGAAGCAGCGAGGTCTGCTTGATTCCACCATCGTCCACTGGGGTGGAGAGATTGGTCGCCTTCCGGTCACTCAGGAACAGGGTTCCCCCGAGAAAGCGGGCCGCGATCACAACGGCCAGGGCTTCAGCATCTGGCTGGCCGGCGGCGGGATCAAAGGAGGCATGGCTTACGGGAAAACCGACGAGGTCGGCCACAAGGCCGTTGAGAACGTCGTGACTCCCAACGACTACCAGGCCACGATCATGCACCAGTTTGGACTGAACTACGAAGATCTCATGTACGTGGCCAGCGGCCGCGAGGAAATTATCACCGCGAAGCGGCCAGCTAAAGTCGTGAGTGATATTCTGGCATGATCTGATAGCGCGGCTTGCTTCAGTAGGCCTTTGCGGACGCGAAAAAAGAAGAGTCTCGTGGGGACGGCTGTCGCTGAGGATGCAATCTCCGAACTTGCCGGTTCATCAGCTGAAAATGGCGAATAGCCACTACTTGGGATCGCCGGACAATCGCCTTCTCCGGCGCCGGTAAGTTCCGTGACAGGCGCTTCGGCAGCGTTCATTCAGCATCCGTCAGAAGGCTTATTGCCGCAGCCCTGATCGACTCTAATCCGGCAACCGAGAGCCGCCCATAACCGGCGGTGCCGGCGTCTTCTTCGCTGGTCTGCTGGACTTCGCCGTCCAAATCGACATAGGCGGCGATGAAGTCGTGCATCTGTGCGCGGCTCCAGCCACGGCGTTGTTCGACCAGACTCAGATACTCGATCAGTTGCTCGGCTTCGCGATAGGCTTTCAGGCGGAGCGAATGTCGAATGACGGTCTTCCCGTCCGGAGTCCTGTCGAAGATAAACAACCCGAGTTGATCCGCCTCGTTCAGGGCCTTTCCGGACTTATCAACCGTTTGCCACGGAACAATGCCCGTTGCTCCGTCCTGCCAGGCATCCAGGGCCCACGCCTGAATGTTGCGGTTACTCTGGTCAACGTGGTTCGACGTGCCGTAAACCCAGGCCTGCAGGCCTTCTGTTCTCATCCGATCCGTGACGAGACGACGGTAGTTCTGAAACGCGGAGGAAGAAACGATCCACAAATCATCCTGCCGCTCCAGTTGCCCCCGACAGTATTCGGGACGCGAAATGTCGATCCGGTAGTCAATCTGAATCTCATCGGCCTCTGCTCGGCCACGATCCGTGAGGTCTCCGTAGTATTGGAGAGCCCGGTAATCCCAATAGCTGGACGGTTCATCGAGAATCCACGGAGCTTTGGTGAGCTGATCGAGTCCGCCTTTATTGTTGAAGTAAACCTGAAAACCGGCGTCATGCCACTGCTTCCGTTTCGCCAGCCGGACAAAGTCCTCAAGGATATTCACGTAGGTCTGAGCATATTCGGGAGACTGCTTGAAGGCTTCGTAAGCATCCGGATTCCCATTGAAGTAGGCCCGACAATGCAGAGGCCAGCTCTCGTGAAAGGTCAGATAGAATCCCGGAGCGGGAATCGGGCCGCGGTGGCCCTCGTTGAAGAGGGAACCATCGATGAACGGGCCGAACGCCTCGGCAAAGTCCTCCCAGTAGGCCTCCGCTGCTCCTGGAGCGATGTCGTCATAACGACGGTTGTCCATCCGACGCCCAGATCGTAATCGCATGTCGAGATTGCTCTTTCGCGAGCCGGGGGCAGCCGTGTTGTGTGAGTAGTGCAGAATATTGGCGTGCACGCGATGGTCGTAGGCGATCTGCTGCAGTGCGTAGTAATCGTCGACATGATCCGGCAACCCATAACTATTCATCTCGCAGAAGAACGTGGCTCGTCGGGGAAGCGAGAATGGGAGAACTTCGAGGAGAAGCGGAACGGTCCGCCCGTCCGAAACCGTGAGCTCTCCGAAATACTCCCCGGCTTTCGCATCGAACGGGACGAAGATGTCGGCGATGATCGATTGATCCTGCTGCTCATTAAGCGTGATCTGGTCCGGGAGCGGCATCAGAGCATCGGGAATCGCGCGATTCCCGGCCAACACGTAAACCGACTGCCAGAGATCAATTCGGACAGGCAGAGATCTCAGCGCGACCTGAACGCCCGCGTCACCTTGTCCGCGAAGCAGGACTTGAAACCCGACGACTTCGCCGGCAGCCGCCCGAAGATGGACCGCAGTTCCATCAAAGATCGGGTTTGCTCTTCGATAGTCGGCTGGAAGGTCGCCAACCGGATCTCCGCTTTGATCATACTTATCCAGTACTGGAACAACGCTAATGCCCCTGGTCTCAGCCGCCGGATATCGCTGGACAGAAACGTCGGGGGTCTCCACGGGAGTCGAACGGAAGACGATTCCGCGGAATTCGACTGGACCCGACGATCGCCCCATTCGGTCGATTGATGCGACCTGGATCTCATGGACTGCATCAGGAAGAATCGAGTCCGGCAGGTCACGCAGGAAAATCGTCTGCAGACTGGAGTCGTGATTCACGAACGGAATGTTGTGTCGCCCCAAACGGTGACCATCGACGGTTACTTCGTATGCGAATCCCGCTCGTGGAGGAACGAGCGACAATTCCGCGTTCGCTGGCCCGAGGGGCAGAACCTGCAGATCCGATGGCGGAGTCGGTTCCTGTTCGAGCGGTTCCCCGACATCCAGAAGCAGATAAGGTTTCTTCGAAGACTGTTCCCGGGAAAAGATGGTCGGATTGCGACCATAGTCGGCAGTGTGTTCGTGAATCGCCAGACCCTGAGCGGCTCCGATTACCATCGCATACACCATGTCCGCGGGAAGAGCCCAGCGATAACTGCCGTCCACAATTGTGGAGTCGATGCTCGTCACCAGCGTGAAGCTGTTTCCTCCACAGACCGCCGGGAACCGTGCTCCCGGATACCCCCAGTCAACAATTCCTTCAACACCGGCTGTCAGCCCATTCGACTGGTACTCATCCCAGGGCGTGGCGATCGTCGAAATCGTGACGCCCTCAATCATGTGATCCCCCTGAGCACAAACGAGGCTCGCCGACCGAACCTCGCGTCCTCGGACCGCAGACAGATCAAAGCCCATCGCCACAATATGCTGATTGCCTTTGATGCGGATACGCCCCTGCCGACCACCGTTCACCGTCCATTCACCGCCGACCATGACAATAGAGTTGTCCTGGATGACGTCAACCCGTACGTTTTCGGCTGCCGCGGGGCGTATTGCGGATGTCAGTAATGAGGCCAGAACAAACAGAAATGCGCTGCCGCTCCTGAAGGCCAGTCGGCTGAAACTCTCCATGGTCGAAATCCTTGCGATCTGAACGAGGCTTCCAGAAGCGTCACAGAACGGGGCCGAGCATCGCGACGGCGTTGTTGAAGAACCGCTGATACACCGGCCAGTTGGCGACCGCTTCGGGATCGACCGTCCGCGACTGTTGCAGGTAAGTTTCCTGCCGCTCCCGGACCGCGGCCGTTAACTCGGTATCGTGAAACAGAATGTTGTTTTCGTAATTGAGTTCGAAACTGCGGCGATCCATATTCGCCGAGCCGATCAATGTCATTTCTCCATCGATTGTCAGCGACTTCGTATGGAGCAGACCGCCTTCGTACTCGCGTACCTTCACACCGGCGGCCAGCATGTCGGCATAATAACTTCGACTCGCAGCGGCGACAAAAAGAGAATCGTTGCGAGCCGGGAAGATGATCGTCGTGTCGACGCCCCGCCGGGCACTGGCGCAGATCGCGCTCAGCATCGAATCATCAGGGACGAAATAGGGCGTCGTGATGAAAAGCTCTTCGCGAGCGGTATACATCAGGTTCTCGAACACCTCGGGCATCGCGGAGTAGCGGATTGTCGGTCCGGTGCCGATCACCTGTGCGGCAAAGCCTTCTTTCTGCGCCGGCACAGACGTTCGCAGCAGTTCTTCAAGATCCTCATCGACATGAGCCATCCAGTCGCTGACAAACAACTGCTGATTCTGCCAGACGATTGGCCCCTTGAAACGAATCAAGGCATCGACCCAGGGGGCGAACTTCGCTTTGACACGGAACTCGGGATCGGCGCAGTTCTGGCTGCCACAATAGGTGATGCAGTTGTCGATAACGATGATCTTACGGTGATTTCGCAGATCGATCCGCCCGCGCAGTGGCCGCAGCAGCAGATTCCCCAGCGGGAGTGCCACGGCGCAGTGAGCGCCAGCATCTTTCATTGCCTGCCAGTGCGACGAACCGGTCATGGTTCGACTTCCCAGGCCGTCGGCCATGACGCGACATTGAACTCCGCGAGCGGCCGCTCTCTTCACAGCTTCGACGACCTTCATCCCGTTGTTGTCGGGCAGCCAGATGTAGAAGAGAAGATGAACGTTCTCCCGAGCGGCATCGATGTCGGCAACGATCCGATCGATGGCGGCATCGGAGTCGGCCATCAATTCCCCGCGATTGCCTCCCAGAGGTGGAAAACCGTTGACGGTCTCCCCCACCCGGAACAGATGTGCGAATCGCTCATCGAGGGTGACGGTCAGCACCGAGCTTTGCGAATCGAAGACCGAGAGAGCATCAGGCATCTGTTTCAGCACGGACTTGATTCTGGCCACTCGCCGGCGGCCGACATTGGTTTCACCCAGCAGGATATAGGCGATGATACCCGCAACCGGAAGGACCAGAATCACAATGATCCAGGCCAGACGAGAGGCCGGCTCTCGATGCGGTCGGAGAATGGCCCGCGCTGCGACCAGCAGATGAACTGCATAAACCGTGGCGGTCCAGAGTGCGGTCGTGAAAAGCGTCATTCTGATGCCTGTTCAGTTCGCTGCTTGAGCCTGGCAACCAGAAACGCGGTTGGTGATTCAAAGGACTGCTCGCGTGATCCCGGGTAGACGAGAATGCACTTCGTTCCCTGCTCCCGACAATGTTCCTGAAGTTTGATGCCAAAGTTCGATGTGTGCGTCGGGTCTTTCTGAGGTTCGCCAATCGCTGGGGCGCTGCGGTAGATTAAGTAAACCGGAGGGTCGTCTTTTGACACCAGAGCATAGGGCGAGTACTCGTTAATCCATGGTTCGATCTCATCTCGCTGCTCAAGGAAGTCCGCAAAAGACTTCAAGCCGAATGCGTGGCTTCCATAACGGCTGTTCGGAGTCCACTCTTTCATCTGACGGGGATCGAGCGTGGTTTGAGCGCCGATCACAGCGGCACACCAGAGGCGGCTCGATTCGCGGGCGACAGGATCGTCGCTGTCAGGATCGGCAAGATCGTCGTGGAACGCCAGCCAGAGACTGGAACAGGCGCCCGCTGATCCGCCGGCCGCACCGATTCGCTCTTTATCGAGATTCCATTCCTTCGCTTTGCTCCGCACGAACTGGAGAGCACGGGCGGCATCGTGCAGCGGTGCTTTTACAGGAGGTTCGACGCCCTCCTCTTCTCCGTTTTGCACATAGCGATAGTTGATGGCGACGACGGAAATCCCGGCTTTCAGTAGAGCCTGCACGTCGGCAAAGCGATCGACGCGATCTTTATCGCCGCCACGCCATCCTCCGCCATGAATGACAAATGCCACGGGTGTCGGCGTTTTCGAATCGGCCTGCCAGAAGTCGAGGACGTTTCTTGCATGATCGCCATATCGCACATTCGACTTCGTGGGAGCGACGGCTGTCTCTGTCGACTTCGTTTCGGTCTGCTTCGATCGCCGCTCGTCGCCGAGAGCCGGAAGTCCGATCAACACCCCGACGATCATCAAAGTAAGAAACCTGGAAACACTGTTCATGGAGGTGTCGCTTTCAAAAGGAGGACAGGACCGACGCCGATTAGCATCCGTTATACGAAAGGCTGGGGTGAACACAACCGTTCATCAACTCAGGGACTTCACTCGCCACTATTCTCGCATGCCGTGGCCCCCGTTGATACAATACGACCCCGGTGCCGCACTCGCCTCCTTTTCCTCACGGAGCCCTCCTTGATGAGTGACCACGATTCGCCACAAGTTCCCCGTCGGGATTTTCTGAAAGGCACACTCGCTGCCGCCGCGGTCACTGCCCACTCAAGTGGAACCAGTCGAGCCGCAGGACCGCGGGACTCCGGTCGCATTGCCGCGGAGAATCAGCGTGAAGGATCGCTGGACTGGCAGTTGACGCGCGTCCGTGTCGACGGCGGACGCTTCCGCTCTCCCTGGATTGAAGGCTACTGCTCTCGTCAGAGTGTGCAGGTGGGCGACAAGCTCGATGTAATGGTCTCCTCCAACCCGGCTCGCTCGTTCAAACTCGAGATCTTTCGCATGGGCTACTACGGTGGACGCGGGGCGCGGCTCGTGCGAACGTTCGACTCGCTTCCCTCGCAGACACAACCGACGCCTCAGCCCGGCGAGAAGAACCTGCATGAATGTCAGTGGGAGCCGACGGTCTCGTTCACGATTCCCGAGGACTGGCTCAGCGGAGTCTACCTGGGTCGAATGACGACAATCCCCGAAGGCAACGAATCGTACTGGCAAAGCTATATCGTGTTCGTCGTCCGCGATAATCGTCCGGCCGATATTCTCTTTCAGACGAGTGAGAACACCTGGCAGGCGTACAACCGCTGGCCGAACAACTACTCGATTTACACGCACCCCAAAGGAAATCAGGGACCGTGGGCGGATGTCAGTTTCGATCGGCCGTATGGTCGCGAAGCCCAGTACGATGGGGTCGTGAACGATCCCCTTACGGTCGGTTCCGGAGAGTTTCTGCCGTTCGAGTTTCCGCTCGCCTACTGGCTCGAACAACACGGGTATGATGTCACGTACTGTGCCAACGCCGACATGCTGACGCCGGACCGCGGGCTGAAAACCAGATGCTTTATCAGTGTCGGACACGACGAGTACTGGGATCTGCGACAGTTCCGCAGTGTCGAAGCCATGCGCGATGCCGGCGTGAACCTGATGTTTCTTTCGGGAAATTCGGTCTGCTGGGTCACGCCTTACCGGGAGAGCAGCAGCGGCATCGAGAACCGCATCATCTTCCGGGGCGGCCCGTACGGAGCGGACAACGACTACGCCGTAAATCGTCATAACGATCATGGCCCGTTCCCGCATCGTGGACCGGACGAAGGACTGTTGATGGGCGCGAGAAACGTGGAACCGGTCAACGGAGGTGGAGACTGGATCATCACGAAGCCCGACCACTGGATCTTCAACGGAACCGGTGTGAAAGCAGGCGACGCGATCCCCGGTTTGATCGGCTGGGAGTATCACGGTGATCCGGCAGACATCTCCGGGCTCGAAGTGGTTGCGGGCGGCACGGCCTGGCAAGGGGGCGTGAATCCACAGCAGTGGACGGCGACTGTCTACCCGGGTCCCAAAGGCAACTTCGTGTTCAATGCCGCGACAATATTCTGGGCACAGGGGTTGAGTTCGCCGCCGGGGCATGTGCTTCCGTGGTCTCACTGGAGTCGCCCGCACGGCCCCGATCCACGCGTCCAGCAAATTACTCACAACTTCCTGCGCCGCGCCATCTCTTCTTGAGAGACGACAACTGAGTCCGATCTCCAGCGAAAGGTCTACGATGCGAGCACTGAGAGTCAGCAGTCTGGTTCTTCTCTGCCTGATGGCATTTCCCCCGGCTGCGACAGCCGAGCGGACCGACAAGCGTCCGAATGTCATCTTCATTCTGACCGATAACCACGGCGCCTGGTCGCTCGGCTGCTACGGCAACCCGGACGTGAAGACGCCCCACATCGACTCGCTTGCTCAACAGGGAACGCTCTTCGAACGGGCGTACGCAAACAACGCGGTCTGCTCGCCCACCCGAGCGACTCTGCTGACTGGTCTCATGCCCTGCCAACATGGCGTGCACTGTTTCCTAAGGGCCAACAATGCCCAGATCGGTCCAGACGCTTACTACACGCTCGAAGAGTTCGACACGCTTCCGCAGCTGCTGCATGAATCGGGGTACGCCTGTGGCCTCTCCGGGAAGTGGCACCTGGGCGACAACCTGCATCCTCAGGATGGCTGTTCCTACTGGGTGACCAAACCGCACGGGGGAAGTCGGGGGTTTTACGATCAGCAGATCATCGAGAACGAAGAGATCCGCGTCGAGCCACAGTACCTGACCGACTTTTGGACCGATCATGGCGTCAAGTTTATCGAGCAGAACAAAGACCGCCCCTTTTTCCTGATGCTCGCCTACAACGGGCCTTACGGACTCGGCGGAGCGATTGATGAACCGATTCGGAATCGTCATCTCGAAACTTACGGCGACGCCGAGCTTCCCTCGTTCCCGCGAACGGAGCCGGAACCCTGGAACTTCAACTACGGTGACCGCATTGGCGACCTTCCGACGATCCGTAAGTATGCAGCCGAGATCAGCGGAATCGATGATGGCGTCGGTCGCATCCTGGAAACTCTCAAGCGGCTCAACCTCAGTGAAGATACCCTAATCGTCTTCACGGCCGATCAGGGACTGGCTGGCGGGCACAGTGGCTACTGGGGGATGGGCGATCACACCCGCCCGCTCACCGCCTTCGACTGGACCATTCACGTTCCGCTGATTTACAAGCTGCCGGGCAAGATCACGGCTGGCCAGCGGGTCGAACAGGTTGTCGACCATACCGACTTCCTGCCGACAATGTGCCAGCTGCTCGACCTGAAGCAACCCGAAGGTCTACCGGGCCGCGGCTATGCTCGAATGCTGAAAGGAGAATGGGACGGAACCTGGGATGACACCGTTTACTATGAATTTGAGAACGTCCGCGCGATCCGCACGCCGAGGCGGAAGTACATCGAGCGGATCCATGAGAGCCCGAACGAACTTTACGACCTCACCAAAGATCCCGGCGAGAGAAACAACCTGATCGACGATCCAGCCTATGCCGTCGATGTCGTCGAACTCCGCGAACAGCTTCACGCTCACTTCAAGGAGATCGCGAATCCGAAATGGGATCTGTGGAACGGAGGCGGCTCGAAGAGCTATCTGATGATGTCCAAACTCTTCGAGGAAGCGAAAGCAAAGAAAACCTCGGAGGTCGATCTCGAAGAACCCGCTGGCAGCTTTGAACCCGCTCCTCTCCAGGTGCCTGAAGGATATACCGTCGAACTCGCGGCTGCTCCGCCGCTGGTCGCTCATCCTCTGATGGGAGACTTTGATGAACAGGGGCGGCTCTATCTGGCCGCGAACGCCGGCGAGAACCTGCGGCGGCCGGAACTGGAAGAGAAGCTGCCGAACTTTGTGCAACGACTCGAAGATGTCGACGGGGACGGCGTCTTCGACAAGGCGACCACGTTCGCCGACAAGATGACGTTTCCGCAGGGCTGCCTGTGGCATCAGGGGTCCCTCTATGTCGCATCGAGTGGGGCCATCTGGAAGCTGACTGACACCGATGACGACGGCGTGGCCGACGAGCGGGTCAAACTGGTTGGCGACTTCGGGTACACCGGCAACGCAGCCGATGTGCATGGTCCGTTTCTCGGGCCGGAAGGACGTATCTACTGGTGTGAAGGCCGGCACGGTCACGAGATTACCGATGCCGCCGGGAACCTCATCAGCAAGGGGAAAGCGGCTCGCATTTTCTCGTGCCTCCCCGATGGCTCCGATGTGCAGACTTACTGCATGGGCGGTATGGATAATCCGGTCGAGGTCGTCTTTACGCCGGAAGGGGAGATGCTCGGCACGGTCAATCTGATGTATTCGAAGCCGCGAGGCGATTGTCTGGTCAACTGGCAGTACGGCGGCGTCTACCCGCGTGAAGACTTCGCCGAAGGTCTCGGCAGCGAGTTTATTCGGACGGGCGACCTGCTGCAGGAAGTCCACAACTTCGGTCATGTCGCTGTTTCGGGACTCTGCCGTGTTCACGGAGACCGACTGGGGCCGGGTTTCGACGGCTCGATCTTCGTGACGCAGTTCAACACGAATCGCATCTCGCGAGTCACACTCAAACCGGATGGTTCGAGCTATGCCGTCGATTCGCTCGAAGATTTCGTGGTCAGCAGTAGCAAGGATTTTCGCCCGACCGATGTTCTGGAAGCCCCGGACGGCTCGCTGCTCGTCATCGATACCGGCGGCTGGTTCCGCATCGGTTGTCCGCAATCTCAGGTGGCGAAGTCGCATATTCGAGGAGCAATCTATCGCATCCGCAAGAAGTCCCCGGCGGAGCCCGCCGTCGCGACAATCCACGATGATGATTCCCCCAAAGCGAGAATGGCAACGATCTGGCATCTTCGCAGGACCGCGTTGCCGGAACTGATCAGTCAACTGCCGAACTTCCTGAAGGACGGGGACAGCTCCGTTCGCCAGACCGCCATTCGCTCGCTGCTCGATGTCCCCTGGAATCAGGCCGAGACGTTGAAGCCGGAGTTGATCGATCGACTTCGGAACGGCGAACCGGGGGAACGCCGAGTCGCCGCGCTGGTGCTCGGACGCCACAGTCAACAGGATGCGACGATGATGCCCGTTCTGGTTGAAGCACTGGCTCGCCCGGAGAACGATCGGCTCATCCGCCATGGTCTGATTCTCGGTCTCATCAACGCCAGCGACCGGAGGCGACTTTCGGAACTGCTGATCGATCCGCGTCCCGGCGTCAGTTCGGCGGCAGCCATCGCGCTGGAACAGCTTCGCCGGCCACAGGTCAATCCGGACGACCAGAACTGGCTTGAGATCCCAGCCGCCTCGCTCGGAAAGACTCTGTCGGATGAAGATCGCAATCGGCTTTTGACTGTTGAGCAGACACTTCCGAAGGGAGATCTCAACCACGGCCGCACGGTCTTTGAGAGCACGAAAGCGGCCTGCAACAAATGCCATCGAGTCAGTGGCACCGGCGGTCAGGTCGGTCCCGATCTTTCGACGATCGGCAAGAGCCGGTCCCGTCGCGATCTGCTCGAAGCGATCCTCTACCCCAGCGCCAGTTTTGTGCGGGGCTTCGCTCCCTACACGGTGGTGACTGAAGACGGCAAGACGGCCAGCGGCATCATTCTCGGCGAAGGGCCCGAGGAACTGCACATCGGCATCGACAAAGAGAAGTCGACTCGTGTCCGAAACGAGACCGTTGAAGAGATTATCCCGTCGAACACGTCCATCATGCCGGAGGACGTCCATCGCATGCTCAGTCCACAGGACCTGGCCGATCTGATCGCCTATCTCGAATCCCTCGGTGCCGATTCCGGGCAGACGACGCGGACAAGTCGCTAACTGCAGAGAACTGCTGGACAATCGTCGAACAGGGAGCGACACTGAAGGGGCTCGGCTGCCACTCGAAGCTGAGCTCTTTTCGATCCCGTCTCGAACGTTTCTGTCATGATGCCCTTCTCTCTCCGAACGCTCCGCCGCGTGCTGAATGTGGTGGTCGTTGTGCTGATCGTGAAAGTCACGGTCGGCATCGTGCTCGGCTATCGAAACTACTTCCCGGCGAACTTCAACTCCGACTTTCTCCGCGGTCGTGAGGACTACTACTTCGGGGCATACAGCGGGGCGTTCTACGCGCATATCGTCGCGGGACCGGTTGTGCTGATGCTGGGACTGCTGTTGATAAGCACGCGGTTCCGAACGCGCTTTCCCCGCTGGCATCGCAAACTCGGCCGCGTTCAGGGGATGACGGTGCTGCTCCTGATTGTCCCGAGCGGACTCTGGATGGCCGCGTACGCCTCCTCGGGGCCGGTCGCCGGGGTCAGTCTGGCCCTGCTCGCGATTCTGACGGGAACAACGACTCTACTCGGGTGGAAAGCCGCGATACGGCGGCAGTTCGCGGAGCACCGTCGCTGGATGACACGCACGTTTCTACTACTCTGCTCGGCTGTCGTTCTGCGACTGTTCGGCGGGCTGGGAAGCGTGCTGGCCGTTCAAGCGGAATGGTACGACCCGGTCGCTACATGGATCAGCTGGGGACTGCCACTGCTCGGGTTCGAAATCTCTCTATGGAGGACGAAGCCCGGACGTCGACCGGTATTGATCCCATCCGAAAACGAGCTGACAGCAGTCTCTGCCACGTCCTAGAAATTCGTATCCTCAAACGTATCCCCACTGTCAGCCGTGATCAGCTTGTGCAGGATTTCGCGGTCAATCTCTGCGTTGAGTGAACCTGCATGGCCGTCGGCATACATGACATTGATGGCGTCCTCGTGGGGAAGTTCAGACCCCGGGGTGATACTCATCATGAGTGCCTCGTCGGCATCGTGCGGCGACATCCACGGCACGGCGTGTTCGTGAGGAACCTCCACAACCATCAACGTCTGGGTGCGACCGTCTGTGACCGTCGAAAGGTCTCGCGACTCGGTCGCTCGAATCAGACTCTCGGGGGACACGATGACCATGTAGTTCGTGTGGGACTGGTCGCCGTGGAACTCCGCGCATCGATAAACGGACGGAGCCGATTTCAGGGCGGCCGCATTCGCCGGACTGTCCCATGGTTCAGCGAGTTTGATCGAGCGATACAAAGCATCTTCATCGAGAAATGGCAGAATCAACGTTCGCCAGCTGTGAAGCGGATTTCCCTGATCATCAACCGTATAGGCGGGAGGCAGCACTCCGTACTGGGTTTGATAATTCAGCATCGCGGTCCCGACCTGCCTCAGATGATTGAGACATTGGACCCGCCGGGCAGCCGGCCGGGCAGATCGGATTCCGGGCAGCAGCAGGATTCCCAGGACAACAATAATCAGCATCGCGACGCCGGCTTCGATGAACGTGATTCCGCGCCGGCCTGGGCCTCTTCGAAGATTCGTGTTGAGCCTTCGCATTGATCCCCTCCTCATCTCATCGCCAGAAGAATCGCCACTGTTCATTGTAGCAGATAAGAGGAGGGGTAAAGCGGCGATTACTTCGGTTCAAACGGAACCGGAGGACGCGGCCCTTTCTCCGTGATTGCCTCAAAGATCGGATCAATTCGCTCTCTGACATCGAGCGTCTGGGGATCATCCGGCGAGAGTCGCTTCTCTTCGGGAAGCGAGCGGGCATCAATCACCGGTCCGTTCTTGCGAAAGACCCGCCACGAACCGTCGAACAGATTCTCTTTCCCGGCAAGGCCATGATGGACCCACTCGCGTGGAGTGCCCGGTTCGCCATGAATCTGATTCACGATGCTGCGACCATCAACCGGAACCGATTCCAGCATGACCGTCTGAGACAGTTCGCAGAACGTGGGAAACAGATCGGTTACGTCGATCAGATCCTGACACACCGTTCCGGCTGCGACCTGCTTCGGTCCCCAGGCAATCAGCGGCACGTGCGAACCGGCATCGGTCAAAGTCGCCTTGCCGCCATTCACGTTCCCCGCCTCAGTGTGCCGCGTGTGCGGCCGTTGTCCCTGCTCGCCGGCCTGGGGGTTCTTGAAATCGACCTCATGCGTTCCGTTGTCGCCCATGAAAATGACATACGTGTTCTCCCGGATCCCCATCGCTTCGACTTCGTCGAGCAGTTGTCCCACGAGCTTGTCCATGTAGTTGATCATCGAGCCGAGGCTGGCGGGGCGTCCTTTCGCTCGATCGTCCGGCGTTTCGATGATCGGATCGTGTGGAAGCAGTTCGTTGTGAACAATCAGAAACGGCTTCCCGGCGTCGTTCGCTTCATGCATCTGTTTAATGACATACTCGACGAGCACATCGGGCCCGAACCGGTCGGCGATGTCATCGCGGACTTTCCCGTCTTCATTGAAGGTCGGAGTCCAGTGGCGGAGCGTCTTTTGTCCTTTGAGCCAGATCTGCCAGATGCACCAGGAATCGAACCCGGCGTCCCGAATGTGCCCCGGCCAGACTTCGAGCGTCGCCAGCTGCCACTTCCCGGTCACGCTGGTGGAGTATCCGTTGTCCCGCAGCAGTTGAGCGAACGTCGGCATCTTCTGGAAGTTGACCTGACGGTCCGTCCCCTTGTGAACCGGCAGCACGTTGTAGTGGCGATGCCGCGTTGTATACAGCCCTGTGTGCAGGCTGACCCGGGAGGGCGTACAGACCGGACTGGTATAAGCTCGATCGAACCGCACGCCCTGCTCGGCCATCGCGTTAAGACGTGGTGTCTCGAAGTCGAGCCCTCCATAGCAGTTGAGAGCTTCGTACCCGATATCGTCGGCGAAGATCAGCAGAATGTTCGGCTGCCCGGCGGCGGCAGACGAAAGCGTGCCCAAAATTGCTGAGATCAGGAGAAAAGCCGGAAACAGACAACGTGTCATGACAGGTCCACTTCAGAGGAGGAGAGATTCAGGGAGACATTCTCTAAAAGGGCAAGACTAAGGAGGAGCAGGCACTGCAGGAGCGACGCGATCTTCGAGCTGATAATCAGGCCCGGTGAGGCGAATCTCCCGCATTTCCTCTTTCCCTGGTCCCGAGGGGGACTGGAAGGGCTCACCCATTAGAGAATGACCGCAATTCAGGATAACCTGAACAACCGAAGACGTCGAACGGGACGCTATCGGGAGTGTCAGACTGTGCCGATAATCGCAATGTTGCCTGGCGATCCAGAAGAACACCCATCCCCGCCGGGCCGACCGGCGTCAGGATTCGATTTTCAAGGTTGTTTCGAGCCGAAATTGCTGGACGGCCCCTTCATCGTCCATTAACATATCGGTAGCACTCGATAGATGCTCCCCACGATCATCACCGACGATGATCAATGTCTCGCCTGTTGACTCCTCCCGATTGGTGGCAACCTCATGATGGTTCCCATGCGGACTGCGTTGCGTGCTGGCCTCCTTGCCCTTTGCTTCGGGCTCCCTTTCTCGACATCAACTGCGGCAGACTCCCGG
The DNA here is from genome assembly GCF_022267515.1 of Rubinisphaera margarita. Taxonomy (NCBI): domain Bacteria; kingdom Pseudomonadati; phylum Planctomycetota; class Planctomycetia; order Planctomycetales; family Planctomycetaceae; genus Rubinisphaera; species Rubinisphaera margarita. Next base: position 976,693 of record NZ_JAKFGB010000012.1, read on the forward strand.
CCGATCAGCTTCGTGAACGACATTGTTCCGATCTTCACCAAGGCGGGCTGCAATGCTGGACCGTGTCATGCGAAGGCCGGCGGCGGTCCCAATGGTTTTCAGCTATCTCTGTTCGGCTTCGAACCGGACGAAGACTACGAAAGCCTCGTGATTGAAGGGAATGGCCGGCGGATTTTCCCCGCAGCTCCTGAACACAGTCTGCTGCTTCGCAAGGCAAGCGGCCAGATCTCGCACGGCGGCGGAGTCCGGTTGGAGTCGACCTCTGAGGAGTATCGAGAGTTGATTCAGTGGATCGAACAGGGAATGCCCTTTCGCACTCCCGACGATGTCGAGCTGGTCAGACTGAGCGTCGAACCCGAACGAGGCGTTGTTCCGCCCGGTCAATCTGTTCAGCTGAAGGCGATCGCCCACTACAGCGATCAGTCAACTCAAGATGTTTCCCGGCTGGCTCTGTTCGAGTCCAATTCCGAAGCGATGCTGCACGTCGACAAACTGGGGCTTGCGCAAGCCAAATCGCTCCCGGGACGAGCCGCTGTAATGGTTCGGTTCCAGGACAAAACGGCGGTTTACTCCGCGGCCATTCCTCTGGGGGCAGAGACGGGAGAGTTTCCACCGGCCCGCAACTTCATCGACGAGCACGTCTTCGGAAACCTGCGGGAGCTGGGCATTCCGACTTCGGAACCTTGCGATGACGGAACGTTTCTACGCCGCGTCACACTCGACATCGCGGGACGACTCCCCTCTGAAGAGGAAGCGACCGCCTTTCTGGCCGATTCCAGCGAGACGCGACGCGACCTGGCGATCGAACGCCTGCTAAAAAGCCCCGGGTACGCCGATTACTTCGCGAATAAATGGACGACTCTGCTCAAGAATCGCCGCGACGACGCCAGCGACATTACTTCGAACTTTGCTTTTCACGCCTGGATTCGCGACAGCCTGCTGGCCAACGTCCCGTACGACCAGCTTGTCCGTCAGCTGCTGGCGGCTACGGGAACCGTAGTCGAGAACCCACCGGTCGCCTGGTACAAGCGAGTCAAAGATCCAAAGGAGCAGCTCGAAGACGTCGCTCAGCTCTTCCTCGGAGTGCGGCTGCAGTGTGCGCAATGCCATCATCATCCGTTCGAACGCTGGGAACAGGACGACTATTACAGTCTGGCCGCGTTCTTCAGCCAGGTTGGTCGCAAGCCGACTGGAATTCGCGGGGAAGATCTGATCTTCCACGAACGAGGCGTGGCGACAGCAAAGAATGTGAAATCCGGCGAAGCTCTTCGCCCCGCCGCGTTGGGCGACAGCGTGGGCGAGATTCTCCCCGATCAGGACCCCCGACTTTTCCTGGCCGACTGGATGAGCGATCCGCAGAATCCGTTCTTCGCCAAGGCGGTTGTCAATCGTTACTGGAAGCACTTCTTCACTCGGGGGCTGATCGAACCGGAAGACGATATCCGCGATACGAATCCCCCGACCAACCCGGACCTGCTGGCCGATCTGGAACAGCATTTTGTGGAGAGTGGCTACGACCTGAAAGAACTGGTTCGGATCATTGTTCGTTCCAACGCCTATCAGCTCAGCTCGGAGCCGAACCAGGCCAATCTGGTTGACCGTCAGAACTACTCGCGGTTTTATCCCCGAAGACTCCAGGCCGAAGTCCTGCTCGATTCCATCGACGACTTGACCGGCAGCCGTACAATCTTCGCGAACTTGCCGACCACGACCCGAGCCATCGCCCTGCCGGATAACAGCTACAACCGTTCGTCCGAGTTCCTGCGCGTCTTCGGTCGTCCGGATAACACGAGTGTCTGTGAATGCGAACGTGTCCAGACTTCGACTCTCGCTCAGTTGCTTCATCTCATCAACTCCAGCGAGATCAAAAACAAGCTTGCGGCTGGAAACGGGACCGCCGCTCAGCTCGCCACATCTCCGGATTCCGAGGAAGCTCGCGTGCACCGCCTGTACATGTTGGCATTCTCCAGAAAGCCTCGCGCAGACGAACTGGAAACGGCGATAGCGTATCTGCAGGAGCCCGTTCTGAATGAAAAAGGGGAGCCGCTGCCTCCGCAGCAGGCCGCCCCCCAGAAATATCGTGACCTGATCTGGGCTCTCATGAACTCGAAAGAGTTTCTGTTCAATCACTGATCGCCATTCTTCGCTTTCGCTGGAGTAGACCATCCGATGCATTTCAGGACGTTTCCAACTCTGAGCCTGTTCGCGCTGTTGATCTGGTGCCCCGCCCTGGTTCAGACAGCTTCTGCCCAGTCGGTGGGACTCCCGGCTCCCCGCCTGCTTACTCTCAGTCCGATGGGAGCCCAGGCCGGAACGACGGTCGAGGTCACTGTGTCGGGCGATTTTCTGGAGGGGCTGGAAGCGCTTCACTTCTCCAGTGACGCAATCACCGCCACGCCGAAGCTCGACTCCGCAGGCACACCAATTCCGAATCTGTTTACGGTGACCGTCGCCGAAGACTGTCCTGCCGGAAACTATGACGCTCGCGTCACTTCCCGGCTCGGTCTCTCCAGTGCCCGGACGTTTCAGATTGCCGACCTGCAGGAAGTCTTACAGGCCGGAAAGAACATCAGCGTTGAATCTGCTCAGAAGGTTCCGCTCAACTCGATCTGCAACGGCTCTCTCACAGCCCGTGGAGTCGATCATTATTCCTTCGACGCTCAACAGGGAGATCGGATCGTGGTCGATTGTGCGGCCAAAGGAATCGATTCCAAGTTGACGCCGGTCGTGATTATCGCCGACGCCGCCGGGCAGGATCTCATTGTCGAACGGCGTGGTGGTTTACTGGATTTCAAGGTCCCGGAGACAGGCGGCTATCTGGTGAAGATCCACGATCTGACGTTCGACGGGGGGCCTCACTTCTTCTATCGATTGGCTCTTCGCAATGCCGAACCTGCAGAATCGATCACCCGGCTCCCCTCGACACGTGACGTCAACGCATTTTCGTGGCCGCCTGCTGATTTTTCAGAAGCCAGCGTAATCCCGGAAGTCGAGTCGCAGGACGGTTCGCAGCAGATCATGCCGGTTTCCATTCCCTGTACGATTTCCGGCAGTTTCTACCCGGCTGCCGACGTCGATGTCTTCGAGTTCACCGCGAAGAAAGGGGAAGTCTGGTGGTTGGAGATCGCCTCGTCGCGCCTCGGCCTGTCGACCGATCCTTCGATTGTCGTTCAACGCGTCGAGGGCACGGGAGAAGAGGAGAAGTTAACCGATGTGCTGCAGTTGACCGACCTCCCCAGTCCGATCAAAGTCTCCAGTAATGGGTACGCGTTCGATGGCCCCTGCTACAACACGGGATCAGCCGATGCTTTCGGCAAGCTGGAAATCCCCGCCGATGGCACTTACCGGGTCCAGGTCACCGATCTGTTCGGAGGAACCAGGAACGATCCCCAGAATGAGTACCGGTTATCCATCCGTCAGGCAGCGCCCGATTTCGCTGTCGTTGCCTGGGCGACGCATATGGAACTGCGGAACGGAGATCGCAACGCCCTCTCCAAACCGATCGCTCTGCGGCGTGGGGCGAGCATGCCTCTGGACGTGATTGTTTTCCGTCGGGATGGATTTGATGGAGAAATCGAGCTGACATTCGACAACCTTCCCGAAGGCGTGACCGCTTCGGGTCTCAAGATTCCCGCCGACAAGTCGAACAGCACTGTCATTTTCACGGCTGCAGAAGATGCTCCCCGGGGATTCACGCGAGCAACGTTCACGGCCACTTCAACCTTGAACGGGAAGAAGATCACCCGGCGGGCCGAACTGGCTTCGATGGCCTGGCCCGTCCCGGACCACTGGCGTGAAGCTCCTGCTCCCCGTCTGCTCGCCGATGTTCCGGTTTCTGTCAGCGATGCCGAGGCGGCTCCGATCTCGATCGCCGCTGCCGAAGAACGCGTTTATGAAGCCAAAGCCGGCGAGAAACTCACTATTCCCCTGAAGCACGTTCGCCGTTGCGAATTCTCCGGCAAGAACCTCGGATTCAAGACATTTGGAGCCGGATTTGAGCGAACTCCGGTCATCGATATTTCCCTCGATTCCGATTCTTCGGAAGCCGTTATTGATCTGGCGGCCTTGAAGACGAAACCCGGTGATTATCAGATCGCCTTCTACGGAGGCGCAGTCGCCAAATACAGCTACTGCCCGGAGATGGTCGCCGGGATTGAAGCCGAACTGGAAGAGGCGAAGCGGAAGACCGCCGAGTTGCAGGCTCAGGAACAGGCAGCCACCGAGAAGTTGAAGGCGGCCGCTGAAGACGCGAAGCCGGAACTTGAGAAATCGCTGGCGCAACTGAAAACCAGTCGCACCGCCGGCGAAGCCGAAATCAAGGCGATTGAAAAACGTCTGCAGGATGCCACACGGAAAGCCGCTCCCAAGGATATCGTTGATATCGTTGTGACTCCGCCGATTAAGATTCGTGTCACCCCCGCTGAGGAGGTCGTCAGCAAATGAGTCAGTTCTTTGACAGTTATTCACGCTATTGCGCCGGGCCGGAAGCTCGCCGCGATTTTCTCCGACTCGGTCTGGCAGGCTTCACGTCTCTCAGCTTTCCTGGTCTTCTTCGGTTGAGGGCGGAAGGCACGCCTGCTCCCGAGCGGAAGAAGAACGCCGTAATCATGGTCTGGAAGCCGGGTGGATGTTCCCACATCGATACCTACGATCCGAAGCCCGATGCCCCCAGCGAGTATCGCGGTCCCTTCGCGACAATTGAGACCAAGGTTCCAGGGCTTCTGTTTTCCGAACTCCTGCCTCGGCAGGCGGCCATCGCCGACAAGTTCACCGTCCTCCGCTCCATGAGACAGTCCGCAGGCGGCCATCCCGCCGGTTCAATGCAGCTGCTTTCCGGAGACTCGGACACACGAGACAAGAACAAGCCGCGTCTGCCGGACTGGATGTCGGTCGCTAACTACGTTCGAGCCGGAGCGGGGTCGCGCGACAATCCCCTGCCTCGTTACGTCGGCGTCAATCCTCCGACCAGCTACACCGGCTCGGCCTATCTGGGAGATGCGTACGCCCCATTCGTGGTCAGCGGCGATCCCAGCAAGCCGGAGTTCACGGTCCCGAACATCGGACTTTCCGATCAGTCGCAGGTGCGGCACCTTCAGCGGCGGCAGACTTTGCGGCAGAACCTCGACACGATGGAACGGGCCTTCGATCGAGCCGGCGAACTGGCCGCCCTCGACGAGTTCGAATCCCAGGCGATGACGCTGCTCACGAATCCAAAGACCAAAGAGGCATTCGACCTCAGTCAGGAAGATGCCAAAACCCGCGATCGTTACGGCCGAAATACGTGGGGACAGCAGCTGCTGCTCGCTCGGCGGCTGGTGGAAGCTGGCGTCGATGTGCTGACGTCGAGCCTGCACGGTCCTCTCTGCGGACGTGTCAGCAACTGGGATGATCACGCTGTGAACCATCATGTCTTCGATGCGCTTCGCTTTCGAGCCGATGCCTACGACCAGGCGGTCTCGGCTCTCATTGAGGACATCTACGAGCGTGGACTCGATGAGCGCGTTCTGGTCGTGGTGACCGGAGAGTTCGGCCGGACGCCGAAGATCAGCTACCAGCCAAGTACAGGAGCCGGGAACGCGAGTGCTCCGGCCGGAACGAAACAGCCGGGCCGCGATCATTGGCCACGAGCGTTTTCCAACCTCTGGGCAGGCGGCGGTATCGAAACCGGTCGCTTCATTGGGGCGACTGATGCCAAAGGGGAGGACTCGATCGAGCGGGTCTGCGGTCCCGGAGATTTTCTGGCCACGATCTATCATCATCTTGGCATCGACTACAAAAACACATTTATCGAAGACTTCAACGGACGCCCGACACCGATCGTGGACCACGGCGAAGCCATTCCGGAACTGATCGGCTGAGACCAGCAGGAACGCTCTCCTCGAGAAGCCTCGTCGCCGTAACGCCGAGGCTTCTCGCTTGACCGGATGGCGGGGATTCCTCTTGATTTTCACGTCAAATTATGCTGATCTGTTATGTCCAGCCGCCACAGTCTTCGGGCTGCTTGCCTGCCGTTGAGCGACTTCCGGTTCCGCCGGTCTCGCCGCATATCTGATCCCGAGGGTGAATCCGATTATGACCAGAACAGTTGCCCCGGCCCGCCGCCTCTCTGCCGCAGTGTTTGCGTTAGTAAACTCGCTCGCGTTCTGTCAGCTCGGAACCGCGGAAGAATCGCGGATTGACTTCAATCAGGACGTCATTCCCATTTTGTCTGACAACTGCTACGCATGTCACGGACAGGACGAGGAACAGCGGGCAGCTGAGCTGCGACTCGACAACGCGATCGATGCCACAGCGGACCGCGACGGCTCGCCGGCGATTGTTCCCGGGAATCCAGAAGCGAGCCTTGTCTGGGAACGAATCAGTACCAGCGACACCGATCTGATCATGCCACCCGCAGAGTCGCATAAGAAGCTGACCGCTGATCAGAAAGAAGTGATCCGCCGATGGATTGAAGAGGGAGCCGAGTATCGCGAGCACTGGGCCTACGTGGCTCCGAAGAAAACCGAGCTTCCAGCTTCTGAATTCGATCACCCGATCGATGCCTTTCTGGACAGCAGTCGTCGCGAACGAGACCTGCCGCACAATGAGCGAGCCGACCGTCGAACACTGATCCGCCGAGTCACTCTCGATCTCACCGGGTTGCCTCCGACGCTCGATGAAGTCCGAGACTTCGTGGCCGACGAACGTCCCAAGGCTTACGAGCACCTCGTCGATCGCCTGCTGAAGACTCCGGCTTACGGGGAAAACATGGCGAGAAGCTGGCTCGATCTCGCCCGTTACGCCGATACACACGGACTGCATCTGGACAACATTCGCTCGATGTGGCCGTACCGCGACTGGGTCGTTCAGGCCTTTAACAACAATGTTCCGTTCGATGAATTTACGCGGTGGCAACTGGCCGGCGACCTGCTTCCCGATTCGACGCGTGAACAGCAGATTGCCTCGGGGTTCAATCGCTGCAACGTGTCGACCAGCGAGGGCGGCAGCATCAATGAAGAGTGGATCTACCGCTATGCAGTCGACCGGACCTCCACGATGGCGGAAGTCTGGATGGGGATGACGGCCGGGTGTGCGGTCTGTCACGACCACAAGTTCGATCCACTTTCAACCCACGAATACTATTCCCTCTACGCCTTCTTCCACAGTGCGGCCGACCCCGCGATGGATGGGAACAAAGAAGACACTCCACCGGTTCTCAAACTCTATTCTGAGGAGGAGAAGGCCGTTATCGCCGCACTTCGGAAGGATCTCGAAACGGTCGAACTGCAGGTGCGGAAAGCGGTGACCAGCTTCGACTATTCCGATCCGGCCACGATTGAACCGACTCCAAAGCCGGAAGAAACCGAAACGGTCTGGTTCGAAGATGGTTTTCCATCCGGCGCCAACGTCCAGTCATCCGGAGCTCCACTGAAGTTGATTTCGTCCGGCGACGGACCGGTGCTCAGTGGCGATAAAGCACTGCAGCGGACGGCCGGTGGTCTGGAACAGGATTTCTTCAGCAGCGGCGCCGAGTTTTCCGTTCCCTCTGGCGGAACGATCTTCACCCACTGCTATCTCGACCCGGAGAACCTTCCTGAAGCGATCATGGTTCAGTTCCATACCGATGGCTGGAAGCATCGGGCGGTCTGGGGAACAGAAGAGAAGATTCCGTTCGGTAAATCAGACTCGACTGAGAAAGTCCTGATGGGCGAACTTCCCGAAGCCGGCCGCTGGGTTCGGCTTGAAGTTCCTGCCGCGAAAATGGGACTCAAGCCGGGGCAGAAAATAACCGGATACGCCTTTACCCAGTTCGCGGGCACGGTGAGCTGGGATCGCCTGGGCGTCGTTTCCAAGATCGATCGAGCGAACGATCCTTCGTGGTCATTCGAAGTCTGGAAGAAGAAGAATCAGGGGAAACGGAACAACGATCTTCCGGACGATCTGCGAAACCTGGTCCGTGGCAAGCAGCCAGCACAATGGTCCGACGACGAAGCGAGACAGATCTACGAGTTCTGGATTGAGAACTTCTACGCCGGAGTCGACGATGACCTGACCGCGTTGAAGTCGAAGAAAACCAGGCTGCAGACCGAGATCGACAAGAAGGAGAGCGATGTCCCCGTCACGCTTGTGATGGCCGACCTGAATAAGCCTCGTGAGAGCTTCGTGATGATTCGTGGCGCCTACGATAAGCCGGGAGATAAAGTCTCGAGAACCGTTCCGGCGTTTCTTCCCCCTCTGCCCGAAAGCGCGGACGGTGACTACGACCGCCTCGACCTGGCGAACTGGCTGGTCAGCGGCACACACCCTCTGACGGCTCGCGTAACCGTGAACCGGTTCTGGCAGCAGTTCTTCGGCACAGGGATCGTTAAAACAAGCGGCGATTTCGGCCTGCAGGGCGAACCGCCCGTGCATCCGGAACTGCTCGACTGGCTGGCGGTTGATTTCGTGGAGCATGACTGGGATATCAAACGGCTCATCAAGTTCATCGTCACAAGCGAAGCTTATTGCCAGGATTCCACGGTGACGCCGTCCGTACTGGAACGGGATCCGGAGAATCGCCATCTCGCCCGCGGTCCACGCCTGCGACTGTCGGCTGAGGTGCTCCGTGATCAGGCACTGTTCCACAGTGGTTTGCTTGTCGACAAGATGGGGGGCGAAGGAGTCTTCCCTTACCAGCCGGACAACATCTGGGAACCCGTCGCGTTTGGTGGCAGCAACACCCGGTTCTACAAGCAGAGCACGGGCGAGGACCTTTACCGCCGTAGTCTGTATACGTTCCTCAAAAGAACAGCCCCCCCGCCCTTCATGTCGACATTCGACGCCCCGAGTCGGGAGCAAAGTTGTACCCGGCGAGAGCGGACGAACACTCCGCTCCAGGCGCTGCAGTTGATGAATGACGTGCAATACTTCGAAGCCGCCCGTGCTTTCGCTGAACGGATGATGAAAGCGGGCGGTTCGACACCGGAATCTCGCCTCGCATGGGGCTGGGAAGTGACCACCTCACGTCCGCCAACCGATAACGAACTGTCTCTTGTGGCATCTCTTCTGAAGGACTATCGCGAACGCTACCAGAACGATGCCGCCGGTGCGAAGGAAGTTATCACCTTCGGAGAGAGCAAACCGGACGAAAAGCTCGATCCTTCAGAGCTAGCGGCCTACACACTCGTCGCAAACCTGCTGCTGAATCTCGACGAAACGATCAACAAGAACTGAGCCCCTCGCCATGCAACCTGCCATCGACTACTTCAAGCTGGCACAGCGACGCCAGTTCTTCGCCTCTAGCGGCCTCAGCCTCGGCGGTCTCGCTTACGCGATGCTGTCTGGCTCGTCGACCGCCGCTGCGGTAGAAAGTACCGGTCAAGTCCATCCGCCTCTACCGGGACTGCCGCACTTCGCCCCTCGTGCGAAAAGACTGATCTATCTGCACATGAATGGGGCTCCCTCGCAGCTGGACCTGTTCGACTACAAGCCGGGATTGGAGGAGCACTACGACAAGGATCTGCCTGATTCGATCCGCAACGGACAACGTATCACCACGATGACTTCCGGCCAGGCGAGATTCCCGGTCGCCCCTTCGAAATTCGCGTTCAAGCCTCGTGGACAAAGCGGCATCCTGATGAGCGAACTGGTGCCGCACATGCACGAGATCGCCGATGACATCACGATGATCAAGTCGGTGCATACCGAAGCCATCAATCACGATCCCGCCTGCACGTTCGTGATGACCGGCAGCGAGATTCCGGGAAAGCCGAGCCTCGGCTCCTGGTTGAGTTATGGCCTCGGCAGCGAGAGTAACGACCTTCCCGCCTTCGTCGTGTTCACGCCGACCTTTCCGGCAGGAAGCCAGGCCCAGGCGCTCTTCACGCGGATGTGGAGCAGCGGATTTCTTCCAACGTCGCACAATGGCGTCGCTCTGCGAGGCACCGGCGATCCTGTCCTCTTCATTCGCAACCCACCCGGCGTAAGTGGCGAGGATCGCCGTAAAATGCTCGATGCTCTGGGACAATTGAACGCGGCCACACATGCGCGATTAGGAGATCCGGAAACACAGACGCGAATCGCCCAGTACGAAATGGCGTTCCGCATGCAGACCAGCGTTCCCGAACTGACCGATCTTGGAAGCGAATCGAAGGAAACGCTCGAAATGTATGGCCCGAACGTAGGAAAAATGGGGACGTACGCTTCGAGCGCGATTCTGGCCCGACGACTGATCGAACGTGGTGTTCGAGTTGTTCAGATTCTGCATCGTGGCTGGGATCAGCATAACAATCTGCCGAAGCTGATCAGCAATCAATGCGAAGACGTCGATCAGCCGACTGCGGCCCTTATTAAAGACCTCAAACAGCGAGGTCTGCTTGAAGATACGCTCGTCGTTTTCGGCGGCGAATTCGGCCGCACGGTCTATTCACAAGGGACGCTGACGAAAGAGAATTACGGACGCGATCACCACCCGCGCAATTTCTGCATGTGGATGGCGGGAGGCGGCGTGCGGAAAGGACTCACCTACGGCGAGACCGACGACTTCAGCTACAACGTCGTCGAGAACCCGGTCCACCTGAATGATCTCAATGCGACCATCCTGCATTGCATGGGGATCGACGATCGCCGTCTGAGCTTCCGCTTCCAGGGACTCGACCAGCGACTGACCGGCGTGGAAACACCTAAAGTGGTTCACGACGTTCTTGCTTGACCTCGCAGGGCGCCGTTCCGGAAAGCCGGACAAAGTGTTTGCGATTTACTCGGAATCGCCGGGCTTGCGCAGGCGTCTACTGCGGTAATGGATGCCGAGAAAGATGGCGACTGCCAAAGCAATCACGAGTATCAGGAACTCAGGAGCGTCAATCATCGTTCCCCCTCAGCTCGACTACGGTCAACGTTGATCATCGTTGCTTCAATCGTAGTCGGAATCGGCGAAAGACTCCAGAAGAATCTGCCGGACAAGAGCCGAGTTCCGCGTCGCGGAACTGAGCCGGACAGGAAGAAGAAAACGAAGTGGGGGTCCGGTTTCAGGAGCCGGAATGAAACCGGATGTTCCCCACTGCGCGAGAGTGTCCGAAGGGGAAATGGGTCGCTTTGCCCGCTTCGGGAGTTCAGGCCGCTGAGCCGGGGTGTGTTAGAGGAACCGGCCACAGCTGCCTGATTTACTTAACAGCAAGCCTCGTGCCGCACCGAGAATTGCCCAATTTGGCATTAAAACGGGCGTGTTTCCGCGAAAGCCGACCGGCGCGAGGCGAAGTCCTCGCCAGTGGCGGCGAAGAAGTCGCCGTACCGTGTTATCGGATCGTGCTATCGCCCGGGCCGCAGATGCTGGTCGAGGAAACGGAATGTCCCCTCCCCGTTAATGGCGTGCGGGCCGACGAACCATTCGATCTCGGTGCGATCACCGATGCCGAGTTTCGCCTGATAGCGGTTGCGAACCTTGGCATACTCAAAGGCGACCCACTCGTCGTCGCCGACACCATCGAAATGGCCCCGTTCGACCATGAATGGACGCGGGCAAATGAGGGCGGCCATCTCGGCGTAGTTGAAGGTACTTCCCAGATCAAACTCCCAGATCTCGTACTCGCCGGTCCAGACATAGCTGAACTTGTGCCGTGTGCTGGCGTTCTTTAGAACCCATTCGTTGAAGTCGCCGGAGCAGATCGACAGACAATAGTCGGTCACCAGAGCCGGAATCCGCATGGCCGACTTTCCGCCATAGCTGAGACCATAGAAGGCGATTCGCTGAGGATCGACATTCGGCTGCGTCTTCAGCCAGTTCAGAATCTGCTGATGTTGCGGCACGATGGTCGAGAAAAGCGTCTTCCCGATCGCATTCGATTTCCGCTGCAGAGTCCGAAAGCGATCCTGGAAGAGGTACGGGTTCTGGGGACAGAAAACGATATAGCCGTTCTTGCAGAGTTCGGAAGCGAAGTCCTTATAGGCTCGATGCTCCATGCCAAACAGATCAGTCGGTCGCCCTTCGAGCCCATGCTGACACACGACGACCGGACGACGCTCGTCTGGCGGGAGATCCTTGGGAAGCAGTAACACCCCGTACGCGAAGACATCGGGGAAGACGTCGAGCATCACTTCATAGCCCGTCCATTCCGGCTCGTCCCAGGTCCGGCGGGTTCGCGCATTGAACGGCAGCAGGTCATGGTCAAAGTGACCGATCACATCGTGTCGAAAAATCTCGCGATACTCTTCGACTCTGGCTTCATGCTCCGTCAGCGAGTTCGTTTCCAGCTCTTTCATGAACTCCTGACGAACGAAATGGCTCTCTGGAATGAGCTGCTGGGTGTAGTCGATCAACTCGGCGAGTTGGCGTTGCTGACGCTCCTGCTGCGATGCCGCATCCGCTGGCTGCAGAATTCGTAGAGTGTTCTCGCTCGAAGGGACCGTCAATTCGAGGAAGAACTGGTCCAACACCGAACCAAATGACTTCGGAGACTCTTCCGGCCCAAATTCGATGTGTTCGTGTCGAACCGCCCTCTGAATCTCTCCCTTGATTTCTTCGGCCGATGGTGTGGAGATCGCTCCGGGAGCTCCGCCTTCCGTCGGGAGAACAACCTCGGGAGCCTTCGCGTGCTCAATGATGCAACGCCGTGGCCAGATCATTGTGGCGAGTTCCGCGTCGCCGAACTGATCGAGACGCCCGAACACATTGCGAGCGAGTGGCTCCTCCCAGATCCGCTCACGTGGTCCGAAGTAGCCGCTAACCAGCACCCGGTCGATTCGCGAGTCGAGGGCCCCCGCATAGAGTGCAAGCATCCCTCCTTCGCCATAACCGACCACACCGATTTCCGCGTCAACGCCGGCGTCCTTCGAAAACCAGTCGATGCAGGCGAACACCTTCTGCAGTTCATAACCGATGACATGGCGTCCCAGATCAAACGCGGCTCGGTAGATATACTCTCGATTCGTAACTTTCGCCCGCTTCGCATGCCCGGGAGCTCCTCGGGCTTCTATCTCACGGCTGATCAGCGTCGGGACGATCACCCGACACCCAGCAGCGGCCAGTCGCAATGCGACTTGGGACTGTGACTCGAGACCTGGCGAGAGTCCCGCGATCTGCTCCGGCGTCTGATCGGCATCGGGAACAACGACAACGTTCGCTGAGACTTTGCCATCTCTGGGGACCAGCAGAAGGCCTTCTCCATGAATCCCCTTCAGGACCGGCCAGCGGATTGCGAAGACGTCGACAGTATCTGTTTCAGCGACGAGTGCCGGTCGAGACGTCGTTGCGAGAAGTTCGGGGGCATCGAACTTCTCGCGCTGTTCGCGAACCCCCAGGATGTAAGCGAGGCGTTGACGATTCTCGACAATCGATTGATTGAAAGCATCAGTCGAGGAGAAATCGTAAGACCAATGGTTCGCCCTGTCGGCGATACTGGCATCAATCTCGTCCCGTAGAAATCGATCGATTCCGTCGACCATCTCAGAGGCGAGATCGCCGGTCATGGTCAAAGGAGTAGTCCCCGCAAGCGGGTCGCCTCCGTGAACTGAGAGGTGGCAAGTCAGGCAGAGGATGACAACCAAAATCGCTCGAAAACGGAATCGGACCATGATCACGTCGCTTTCCCGGGTGTTGCGTCAATAGATGGAATGAATCTCGTCGTCCGCGCGGCTGGGCGGACATCGGTTACTCTGGCAATTGCAAGCGGGCAGCGTTGCTCCTCGCGTCCGGCGAATTGCGAGAGCATCCTCGGTCAGGCCAGAGTCCACGGTTTGCGGTACTCCTTCGTCAGCCATTCAGATGCTTCGGTATCGCCAACGATAGTTTCGCTGTGCGGATCCCAGTTGATCTTCTTGTTGGTGCGTACGGCGATATTGCCGAGGTGGCAGACCGTTGCCGAGCGGTGCCCGATGCTGATATCAGCCGCCGGCGTTTCGCGGGACTTGATGCAGTCGATGAAGTTCTGGACGTGCGCGAAGTTCGCGTCGGAGTTCACGATCCTGGGAACCTCGACCTCCTTCAGCAGTTCCGGCGGGTTGGCAATGAGTCCGCCACGGTAGACGAACAGACTGCCTTTCTCTCCGACAAACTCAGTCCCCTGCTCCTTGCTGGGCGTCCCCGGCTTCTGACGACAGTTCAGCCTCACACCGTTCGAGTAGGTGTAGACGATGTCGGTTGAGTCGGGAGTTTCGTACCAGCCATCCGGGTTATAGACGGCGGAGCCTTCGACGGTCACCGGACCGCTGTCGTCCATCCCCAGGCCCCATTGGGCGATGTCGAGATGATGGGCGCCAAAGTTGGTCTGCTGCCCTCCGCTGTAGTCCCAGAAGAAACGGAACAGGTAGTGGACGCGATTCTGGTTGTAAGGACGCAGTGGAGCCGGACCCAGCCAGCGATTGAAATCGAACCCCTCCGGCGGTGCACTGTCAGGCACTGGCTTACCAGCCCGGGCAATCCAGTTCGGCCCCGGTAGTGTAACGTTTACCGAAGAAATCTTGCCAAGAAGACCTTCCTGGACCAGCCTGACGGCAAGTTTGAACTCCTCGCCACTTCGCTGCATCGTCCCCGTCTGCACAACTCGTTTGTGCTTACGGGCCGCCGCGATCATCGGTTTGCCTTCGTTGACGACGAGTGTCAGCGGCTTCTCGCAATAAACATCCTTCCCCGCCTGACAGGCCTCGATCGTCATCAAAGCATGCCATTGATCAGGAACAGTCACAACAACGGCGTCGATGTCTCTGGAATCGAGGAGACGGCGATAGTCGTCGGTCATGACCGCCTTCCGGCCGATCTGCTGATCGAGGAAGCCAGCCGCTTCCCCCAGATAATTCTGATCAAGATCGCAGAGCGCCACGATGTTGTTCAGGAAGTACTTCATATTGTTCTTCGGGCCACCCTGGTTCCCGACCCCAATCATGCCGATCCGGACCTGTTCGCTGGGCGGAACCGCGGCAAAGGTGGCCCGATAACTCTTTGCCGAGAGCCCCATGAACAATCCACCGACGGCTGACTTCTGCAGGAACGAGCGACGAGACAGTTGAGCCATGACAGATCTCCGAAAAGACATTCAGAACGGGGGGGGACACGGGAAACAGGTCAACGGTAACAGTATGAGCATTGCAACCGCTCATTGCCACTTTGGGGAGAGATCAGCTTGCCGCGACTCGGCCCACCCCGGAGGACCTCAGCTGCCGAAGACATGGGCCGCCGTGCCTTCGAATTGATCATGCGGATGTAAGCACGTGTGGATGGGAGGACTACTTTCCATGGAAACATGCCACGATCCGCGTACCTTTCGACTTCCGCTGTAAAATTGACAACGGCGGGCGCGGAAACTGCATTCTCTCTCCAGTGGTGGAGCGCATTCCCATCGAATCAGAGAGTTCGACACGTCTTTTCACGATGCCTTCTCAGCTCCAGGAGTTTCTTGATGTTGCTTTCTCAGCAGCGGCGCACTGCTTTCACACTGATCGAACTGCTTGTGGTGATCGCGATCATCGCGATTCTGGTCGCACTACTGCTTCCAGCGGTTCAGCAGGCCCGGGAAGCCGCCCGGAGAAGTTCCTGCAAGAACAAGATGAAACAGATCGGTCTGGCTCTCCACAACTATCACGACACATTCAGCGTCTTCCCTCCCGGGCAGATTGGCGCAGGGGACTGCGACTCTTCGGGCACCGCTCCCAATGTGGCCATGAATCTCAATGGTCTTGTCATGCTGCTTCCGGGGCTGGAGTACGGAAACCTTTACGATCAGCTCGACTTCAACCGCGCTTTCCACACAAAGGTGCAAAGCAGTATTCCGCTCGCCAGTGGAGAAGCAACGACCAACGCGGCATTGATCGACCGGGACCTCGACATCTTCATCTGCCCGTCGGACCCCGGCCCCACGAGCCAGACGTTATCGAGCTCCTATGATCCCCCGAATCAGAGTAAGAAGCACAGGACCAATTACGACTTCAGCACTTATCGAAACTCCTATCAGAACTGCAACTACTGGGTCGAACGCTCAAACTCGCTCAAAGCGATGTTCGAAGACGGTAGCCGTTGCCGCATTCGTGATGTGACTGACGGGACAACGAACACGGCCATGGTCCTGGAGACGCGGCAAGCCTGTTGCGGGAACGGACAGAACGCCAACTGGGGCGCCCGCGGATGGGTGCAGGTCGGACTCAGCCTCTCTTCGGCGCCACCAAACCTCACCGTACGATCGGGAGTCGATCACAAACCGAACCTGGGCGACTGGGGCTGGACCGGGAGTTATCACGACGGCGGCATGCAGATGGTTCTGGCCGATGGCAGTGTTCGCTTCCTCAGCGAAAATGTCGCCGGCAGTATCCGTTCGTCTCTGGAGCGAATCGCCGATGGAACCGTTATCGGCGAGTTCTAGATCCTCATGCTCTGGCATAGCTGTTTGATTAAACTTCTGCCTGATGTTCCCGTTTCATCGAGGAGGCTAACGAATGCGGACTGCGCCCCTTCAGCGTATTCTCACCCTGTCCATCGTCCTGCTTGCCGGTTGCGGAACGAAGACGGAAGTCCCCGAGTTCGCAGCCGATCTGGTCAGTGTGACCGGCAAGGTGACCGTGAATGGTGCTCCGTTGCCGGGCGCCTTGATTACCTTCGTTCCTGCCGGAGGACAATCCGGGGAGACTGCGACCTCAGTGACGGATGAGGCTGGCCAGTATCAACTCATCACCGCTCGGCCGGGTGGCGTGGATGCCCAGGCAACGGGTGCACTCCCCGGTACATATAAGGTCACCATCAGCCGGCTCACGATGCCAGACGGGGCCGCTGTTCCGCCCGGCACGACCGATGCCGATGCAATGGCACTCGGAGCGAAGGAATCGTTGCCGTCACAGCTCAGCGACTACGAGAAGACACAACAACAGGTCGAGGTCGAGGCGACACCCGGTTTCACTCACGACTTCGAACTGAAGGTGAAGGACTTCCCTGCCCCGACCTGAATCACACGACGCGATTCAGCGAGAGGTTTCGTTAAAGAAGATGACCAGATTCTTCGTCTGACGGGCCGCGGCGATAATATCAATGCGGCCGTCTCCGTTCAGATCGCCAACCTTCAGGTCTTCGACGGCGACTTCTTCTCCTGAGACGCGAGTCTCGCGCCAGGAACTTCCGCTGTCGTCCAGCGGAGTAAACAACTTGATGCCCGGCACGCCGGGATCGTTCATTCCACGCCAGCCAACGATGATCTGATCCGAACCGACGCCGAGCAGATCGGCACATGCGACAGCGTGACCGTCTTTCAGGGATTCATCGAGCACTTTCAGCGGGACCCAGGGAGCGACCCCGTCTTTCGGTTGAACATAAGCGGCGGCGACCGATCCGTGCATCGGTTCAATCGTGGCAATGAATCTTCGACCGTTCGGAAGTCGCCCATCGCGAATCTCGCCGGCAAAGTTCTCCGTGAGACGCTCGGCTACCCACTCGCTTTCTTCGCGATCGAAATGCCAGACCCCCTCCTTCCCTGCGACGATCAGCTCTTCTTCCGCGTCATCGTCCCAGTTGACCGGATGAAAGTTGTGAGACAGGTGCATGAAATCGCAGATGACCTCGTGCTTCCAGTCGGCTCGCGGATCCTCGGGCCTGATATATTCTAGAACCCGCAGCCCCGGGCCTTCGCCATCCATGCTGCCCCGTCCCCGTAGCGGCTTAACCGCCAGCCGATACTCGTTGTCGCGAGCGCGAATCCAATGCATGCGGTGCGTGCTCGGATCGTTGTAGAGTTTGACGGGAGTCCACTTCTGTGTGCGATCCTCAGGTGGGATCAGGTAGAAGACGGCGCCGTCTTTCAGACTTTCGCGGAAGTTCCACTGTCCACCAACAGCGATCTCGCATTTTCCATCCCCGTCAATATCGCGGGCGGTCACGCAGACATTGTCCCGCTCAGTCAACTTCTCCGCGATGACATGCTTCTGCCAGTCCGGGTTCTGATACCATTGCACGGTTTCCTTATCGGCAAGCACGATGTCTTCTCGACCATCCCCATCCACGTCCGCGATTTGAACGCCGTAACCGATCTGAATGGTGTCGATCTCAACCTTTCGCCATTTGAACTCGGGAATCTCGGCGGCTCGGGCTGGCAGGGACCACAGCAGCGACACCAGGAGCAGCGACATTGTACGCGACATGATCAGACCTCGGTTCCGGACAGGCGATGGATGCGATCGAGAACGTTCTTCAAATGATGGTGTCGTCAAAGACGTAAATTCACAAGCGTCGCGATATGATGCACCAGACATTCTTAGACTCACGGGGAGAGTTCCGCATGAAACGACTCATGACGCTGGCGGCCCTCATTGGGATCTGGATGAGTAATGCTTCGCTCGCCGGGGACTGGCCCATGTTCCGAGGCCCAAACATCAACGGCGTGGCCACCGAATCGTCGGCGCCGATTATGTGGTCTGCTGACGAGAACGTGCGATGGAAAGCAGAGCTGCCGGGAGCGGGGAATGGCAGTCCAATCGTCTCGAATGGCAAGGTGTTCTTGACCGCCGCAGAAGACGATGAGGGACGGCAACGGAGCCTGCTCTGCTTCGACGAAGAGTCGGGAGAGTCACTCTGGAAACGCACGGTCACAATCGATCGGGCGATGCCGACGCATAAAACGAATCCGCACGCCCCGACAACACCCGCCTCCGATGGAAAGCTTGTCGTCGTCTGGCACGGGTCGGCCGGCCTTCACTGTTACGACCATGTCGGGAACGCGACCTGGTCCAGGGACCTCGGAGAGTTTCGGCACATGTGGGGGTTCGGCACCTCGCCGATTCTCTTCGACGATCTCGTCATCCTGCATTCCGGACCGGGTCGGCAGGTGTTCGTCGCCGCATTCGATCTCAAAACCGGAGAACTTCGCTGGCGACAGGACGAGCCGCAATCGGGTACCGGCGAGCGAAATGCAGCGGGCGAGTACATGGGCTCCTGGAGCACCCCGGTTCTGGCGACTCACGGCGAAACGACGCACCTCATTGTTATCCACAGCACAAGAGTCGTTGCCTATGAACCGGAATCGGGAGAAATCCTCTGGTACTGTGAAGGGGTCGGACACGACCGGGGCGATCTGGCCTATTCGTCCCCAGTCATCGACAATGGGCTCTGCTTCGTCACCGGCGGATTCAGGGGACCCGCGATGGCGATCCGCCTGGGCGGTTCCGGCAATGTGACAGAGACACATCGCCTCTGGCGAAACGATCGGCAGCCGCAGAACATTGGAAGCGGCGTCGTAATCGAAGGTCACGTGCTCCGCCCGAATGCCGGTCCGGGAACGATCGAGTGCATCGACATCGAGACCGGTGAAATCGTGTGGCAGGATCGTGCGATCGGATCGATGTGGTCTTCACTCGTGAAAGTCGGTGATCTTGTTTACGCGAACAATCAGGACGCGGTCACGACAGTCTTCGAGGCCAGTCCGCTCGAATTCAAAGAGGTCTCCAGAAACAAACTGCCCGGCTCTTCGAATTCCACGCCGGCCGTGGCAAATGGCAGAATCTTTATTCGGACGACCGAAGGCCTGTGGTGCATTGGGGAATGAACCGAAAGTTGATCCTGCCTCTCCGCGTCCGCAGATCGTCGGTTAATCGGTGATCAGGCTCAGCAGATCGCCGATCGTCCGATGCGATTCCAGCGGATGACGCAGAGGCTGGTCGGTGATGATCTCGTAGTGGTTCTTCCGCCCCACTTTCTCCCGCTTGAGAAAACCTTCGTCCTCGAGATCCTGGACGATCCGCTGCACCGCTCGCTCGGTAATTCCGACATGCAGAGCCACTTGCCGGAGAACCATATCCGGATTCGACTTGAGGACGATCAAGACATGAGAGTGGTTCGTGAGGAACGTCCAGCGATTTGATGGCCCCTCAACTGCTGGAGCGATCGTCATTTTCTCCGCAAACACGGGAGATGATGCGGCCGCTGCTGTTTTCTTTCGAGGCATATCAGTCTTGCGGGCAAAGAGAGTCGAGTTCCTTCGCTGGTCGGCGTTCACCGAAGCGACGGGGGCGGAAGCAAACAGTATATCAGCCCAATTGCGAAAGCAAATTCACGAAACAAACGGCTGCCGTCGCCCGACAATGAAGTTATAGGGCCATTTGGGGCTCTGGGCAGTCTCAGGCGACACTGTTTACACGACATTTTATTGCCGATAATACTGTCGTATGTTACAATCTGCCAGATATGGTCGCCAGCGATCCGATCTCTGGACGAATTTTCCACCTCCGGCCACTCTTTGCGACTGAACCGGACTCGCACGGACGTCCGTGCGGCCTATCATAAGACGTTTTCCAGCTCGCAGGAACAGGGCAGGATTCAATAAAGGATCAGCATGGCAGTTGTGGAAACGGTAGACAATCGACCAAGAGCCGAAGGAGCGGTTCTGCGTGCCGTCGAGCAATTCGTCGTTCATATGCCAGAAATCAGCCGGGTGGAACTGCGACGCGCGTTCCATTCGGCCACGAACTTCTGGGCCGGCGATGCCCGGGAGCTGTGGTGGCGCTGGACGACCGAAACGCTCGACAGCGTTGGCGTACGCGCCCAGGCGGTTGACTGCACGGTTGCCGAGGCGATTGAACTGGCACGCGAAGGAGCCATCCTGCTGTGTGCGCCCGACCATGATGAGAGCGGAGTTCATCCCGTCGTTATCGATGGCCGCTCTCAGCGTTCGATTTCCATTCGCAAGGAAGGACAGCGGAGGAACGTCCGGCTCAAGCAGGTTCGCTCCCTCCTCAAAAGTGGCGGCGGAACAGGGATGATTCGCTGCGTCGTGATCGATCCCGACCAGAAGCATCTGGTCAAATCGATGGGACCGGCCAAGGTCAAGCCACTGCAACGTGTCTGGCAGCTTCTCAGGCCAGAATCGTCAGACATCTGGCTCGTGGTCGTGTTCGCCTTCGTTGTCGGTTTACTCACGCTGGCAACCCCAATCGCCGTCGAATCCCTGGTAAACACGGTGGCATTCGGCCGGTTTCTGCAGCCGGTCATCGTACTTGCGATCCTCCTGATGTCCTTCCTGACATTTTCTGCAGCCGTGATTGGTCTGCAGACCTACGTGGTCGAGATCATTGAACGTCGGCTGTTTGCACGCGTCGCAGCCGACCTTTCCTACCGGTTGCCTCGAACCAGTCAGAACAAACTGAAAGGCCATGACGTCCCCGAAACCGTGAATCGGTTTCTCGATATCGCGCTCACGCAGAAGGTCACGACCTCATTACTCCTCGATGGTGTCGGCCTGCTGCTGAGTACGTTCATCGGGATGGTCGTCCTGGCGTTCTACCATCCGTTTCTGCTCGGCTTCGACGTCGTGCTGTTGGCGTCAATCACCTTCATCGTGTTCGTGCTCGGTCGCGGTGGAGTGAAGTCGGCGATCGATGAATCGAAGAAGAAGTACGCGGCCGCCGCCTGGTTTGAAGAGCTCGCTCGCTGTCCCGTCGCGTTTCATACCTCGGCGGGGCGGGAACTCGCAGCCGATCGCGCCAACACCATTATCGCCGCGTATCTCTCGGCTCGTCGTGAGCACTTCTCGGTCCTCATGCGACAGATTATCTTCGCCCTTTTCCTTCAGGCGGCGAGCAGTACTTTGCTACTCGGTCTCGGCGGCTGGCTGGTCATTTCTGGCGAACTGACCCTCGGCCAGCTTGTGGCCGCCGAACTGATCGTCGCTGTCATTGTTGGAGGATTTGCGAAACTCGGGAAGCACCTTGCCAGCTTCTACGACCTGCTGGCTTCAGTCGACAAGCTCGGCGTCCTTTTTGATCTGGAGACGGAGAAGCCGTCCGGGTTAATTTCGCCACCGGGGCACATGCATTCCCTGCAATTGGAAGATGTCGTGATCGGTGGTCGATCACGATCCATCATCCTGTCGCCTGGAGAAACGCTGGCAATTCTCGAGGAGAATCAGATGAGCGGCGAGCAATTGCTGCACGCGATTTACGGCTTCGACGATCTTCACGAAGGGCATATTCTCATCGACGGACTCTCGCCGGATGATTTCCGGCCGGACACTCTCCGCGAACGGGTCGCGCTGGTTGATGATATTGAGATCTTCAGCGGAACCATCGAAGAGAACGTCGACCTGAACCGCTTCCAGATCTCCCCTGCAGCCGTCCGTGAGATTACCACCGAGCTGGAACTGGCCGATGATATCCTCCATCTCGCCGACGGATACGACACGAAACTCAATTCCACCGGGCATCCCCTTAACCGCAATCAGCTGCAGTTGCTGATGCTGGCCCGGGCTCTGGTCGGACGCCCGCATATTCTGCTGATTAACCGTGCCCTCGACAGCCTGCCTGATGATGATCTCGAACGGGCTTTGAGCTGCCTGCTTGCCCCGAAGCGGCAACTCGTCACGGTTGTGACAACTGGCCGCCGTGATATCGCTGCCTGCCTGAATTCTGTCTGGAGTCTGCAGGACACACCAGGCTCGCATTGAGCCCTCCTCGGATGCGTTCAATTACCGACCGAGACTACTGATCGAGATAAATCATGAGTGAAATGACCCGCCAGCGCGTCTCTCCACTGGCTCCCGTGGCCTACGATGAATCGTTGATGCCATCACTGCGTCTGGCCCGGTCTTCACGCATCGCCCGGCTCTGCGGACGCGTCCTGCTGGCTACGCTCGTCTTTCTGTTCTTTCTCGTCGCGTTCGCTCCGTGGCAACAGTCGATCTCTGGGACGGGAAATGTGATTGCCTATTCTCCCGGAGAGCGGCAACAGGTCATCGAGACGCCGATCAAAGGAAGAATCGAACGCTGGGGCGACGGCATTTACGAGAACGCGTTTGTGCACAAGGGTGACCTGATCGCCGTCGTCAAGGACATCGACGCGTCCTACAGCGATCGACTGGAAGCTCAACGCACTGCCGCAGAAGCGCAACTCAGAGCAGCCGAAATGATTCGCGATGCGAACCAGAGAAATCTCGCAGTCGTGAAATCGATGGTCGCTACGCAAGAGGCTCAGCTTCGTTCCTATCGCTCGGCTAAGGACGTCATTCTGGCCTCAGCGGATGCCGAGGTCGCCTCGGCGAAGAACAAGGTCTCAGCCGAAGAGAACCAGCTCGTCGAACACCAGGCGGCGTTCGCCCAGATCAAAGCCGATTACGATCGCCAGAAGAAGCTGTTCGAAGAGAACATCGTCTCAGAGTTGAAGTTTCAGGAAGCCGAGCGAAAACTTCGCGAGACTGAAGCCAAGATGGCCAAATCACGGGACTATGTCGACTCGGCGAACAACGAGCTCGAAGCCAAGAAGAATGACCGTGAAGCCAAAGCTCAAAAGGCCCAGGTCGATATCGACTACGCCGTAGCGGCTGTCCAGAAATCGCAGGCCGAGATTGCCAAAGCGGAAAGCGAACTGGCCAAGGCGGAATCGGAGGTCAACAAAGCTCAGGAGTATCTGCTGAAAGCGGAGACTCAGGTCGCTCGTCAACCCAACGAAATCACCGCACCATTCGATGGCTATTTGACTCAAATCACCCCCAACCAGGGCGGGAAGATTCTTAAAGAATCCGATCCCCTCTGCACAATCGTCCCGGCAACCAAGGACCGAGCCGTCCAGGTGCTCCTTTCGGGACGCGATGCACCGCTCGTGACTCCGGGGCGGCACGTGCGACTGCAGTTCGAAGGTTGGCCGGCGGTTCAGTTCGCCGGTTGGCCGTCGGTCGCAGTCGGAACCTTCGGCGGCACCGTCGTTTCGGTTGATGCTTCCGACAACGGAAAGGGCCAGTTCCGAACGCTGGTCCTGCCCGACGAAATCGACCACTCGTGGCCAGACGACCACTATCTCCGGCAGGGGGTGAGAGTGAACGCGTGGGTTCTACTGGATCAGGTGCCCCTCTGGTATGAGATCTGGCGTCGCATGAACGGCTTCCCGCCTTCGCTCGACGTGGAAGATGGAAAGGACGAGATCAAAGTCCCCAAACTTCCCAAGCCGTAACCCCGCGCAGAGAAGCAGGCATGGCAAAATGTAAGGGTCAGGCGGATTTTCCTTTCGAGGGGTTCGCTGGAGAAAGCGGCTCAACTGGAGCCATCGCCCGGCTGTGGACGATTAGATCGTTAAGCCAGGATGGCTGCACGTGGCGCGATTTGCTCCCCCGAAAACGGATGTTCGGAACTCTATTATGCTCTTCCCAGCAGCTCCGGAAGTGGACCGGCTTCGCCACTTCGTGGCTTTGCTGATGCTGGCGATCGCTCTCGCCGGATGCCGTTCGGCTCCTCGAAGTTTCACCGACCAGAAAACGCCCGCTCCCTCAGGAATTGCTACGCTTACGCAGGAGTCCAGCGGCGAGAACCAGTCTCCGTCTGAATCAGCGGTCGCGGGGACAATTCGCCCTGTCGCTCACGAGATCGCTTCCAGCATCGAGCAGAATACTCCTCAACAGTTAACGGTTCCCGACGAAGAGTCGTCCGTCATTCAGGTTCCCGAGATGACCGAACAGCCGGAGGTGATGCCTCTACCGGAACCAGCGGAGGATCGTTTTTCGGACGGAGTCAGTCTCGGAGCCGTTGTTCAGTCAGTCCACGAATCCTATCCGCTCGTGCAGAGCGCCTATCTCGAGACGATGCTGGCCCAGGGGAACGCGATTGAGGCCTGGGGAGCCTTCGATACCAAGCTCAAGGCTTCGACCGAGAATCGCGTGCTGAGCTACTATCAGACTTACCGCCAGAACATTGCCTTAATGCAGCCGCTGATGGGCGGCGGTGAGATCTACGGCGGCTATCGTCTCGGACGCGGCAGTTTTCCAGACTGGTACGGCTACCGACAAACCAACACGGGCGGAGAGTTCAAGCTCGGCTTTCAACAGCCCCTGAACCGGAACCGCTCGATTGATGCTCGCCGCGCGGAGATCTGGCGGGCGGAGTTCGATATTCGTAATGCGGAACCGGAGATTCGGGCTCAGGTGATCTCGGCTGTGGAGGAAGCCTCGGTCGCGTTCTGGGACTGGGTCGCCTATGGACAGATTTACCAGATTGGTCGCTCGGCTCTCGATATCGCCGTCGAGCGGAACCGTCGCATCGAACGGCTCGTCGAGCAGGGTGCATACGATCCCCCGGTCCTGCAGGACAATCGACGCACCATCGCTCTTCGCGAAGCGACTCTTTTGGAGGAACTCCGTCAGGTCGAGCAGGCGGCCGTGAAACTTTCGATCTTCTACCGTGCGGTCGATAGCACGCCCCTCATTCTCGGCTTGAACAGCCTGATTGACTTCCCTGCCCCGGAACCGGTTGATCCGCTTCGGCTCGATGCGGATATCCAGATCGCGCTGGCGGAACGGCCGGAACTCTACGCCTATCACCTCAATCGCCGAAAGCTCGAAGTCGATCTCGCCGAGGCTCGGAACGACCTCCTGGCGAACGTCGATACATTCATCGTCTCGTCCAACGACCTGGGCAATCCGACCAGCTTGCCCGATACGAAGACCGACCCGGAACTCGAAGTCGGAGTCCTCATTGATGTGCCACTCCAACGCCGCAAGGCCAAAGGAAAGATTCAACAGGTCGAAGCGAAGATGACTCAACTGGCCTTCAAGACGTCGCTGATGCAGGACAAAATCGCAGCCGAGGTCCGCAACGTCTACACCGCTCTCGATGCCGCCTACCAGCGGGCGGAGAAAGCTCGTATCGCCCGCGAACTCGCCGAGGATCTGGCCCGCATCGAACGACGAAAGTTCGAACTGGGTGAGTCTGAACTGCTCACTGTCTTCCTTCGCGAGCAGTCCGCCATTGAAGCGGCTGAAGGCGAGGTGAAGGCCCTGCGGGAGTACCATGTCGCTAAAGCCCGTTACGCCGCCGCCCTCGGCATGGCCGCCGCTGCAACTGGACTCTGATTGCCAGGCGAGAGTTTCCTTCGCAATGACCCCGGTCGTTTGACGAGACTGGCTTGAGTCGCCACGATAAATGGCCATCCGTCCAGACGCCTCTTCCCCGTGATCGGAAGGTCCTCTCATGAAAGTTGGTCTGTCAGCGGCAGCCCCGTTCCTGCTCTTCCTGATTGTCTCAACAGTTGCCAGCGCCTCGGAGATGAAAGGCTCCGTTGAGTTCGTCGCGAAAGACGGAATCCGTTTCACGCACGACAGTGTGCTCGGTCCGGCTACGACTGATCTCAAAATCTCACCAATGCTGCGGGTGGAGATCAACGGCAAACCGGCGACACTCGCAGACGTGAAATCGGGCATGAAGGCTCGACTGACACTTGATGAGAGTCGCACCATTACCGAGATCTTTGCGAGAAGCCTCGAGCCTGCATCCGATGCGATTGAGCTGGACGGAGACTATCCAAGTCTCACCGCAGATGGGCTGACGATGTTCTACGAGAAGCCATTTAAGGACGCCGTCTGGATCTGGACGGCGTCCCGGAAGGATCCCGCCTCCGAGTTCACCGGTGCCACCCCGTTATTCCCCGGACGCTCACCCGCGGTTTCCGGCGATGGGACCGAGCTAATTTATCTGGACCAGAATCGCAAGAACGAGTCGATTCTTCACTCCGTCGAACGGAAGAGCCTCAATGAGGACTTTGGTCGAGCGCGACCTGTTTCTGAGTTTGTCCGCTTCCCGGAGCCCGAATACCCTTTCCTGAGCCCGGACGGTCTGACGATCTGCTTCCGTGACACGAGCAGCCGTCCGCCTCGAATCGTGAGTTCAAGCCGTCGAACACTCCGTTCCCGCTGGTCCACTCCAGAGCCCCTGCTTGAGCAGCAACTGGCCGCCCGCAGCGGAGAGTATTTCCGCTGGTCCTCGCTGACCAGCGACGGCCTGACGATGCTGACGATGATCAATACCCCCTCCACCCCGCAGCCGATGGTCCTGCATCGCAAGTCGACTGATGCCCCCTTCACCGAAGCGGAAAAGATCGAGAATGACCTGATTCCCCCCTACGTCAGCTGCCCACGTTACGTGGCGGAAACGAACGAGCTGTTTTTTAACGGACACCCCACGTTCTCGCCCGAACACAAACTGGCGGTCCTGAAGGAGTTCGAACTGCCGTAACTCTTCGGATCAGGAATCGAGAAAGGGGGGACGCGTATTGACACATCAGGTCAACTTCAGCGCACGCAACCAATGTCGCCGCTACGCCACAACGCCCCATTCGATTTCTACCTGACCACATCACGCACTGTACTGTTTGGCCGTCGATAACTGTCAGTCGTCGAATTTGAGATCGCACTGCTGGGCAAGCCAGTAGTGGCACCCCTCGGCTGACAAATTGCGATGGGCAGACTACTACAGACTCACATGCAGTCGCGTGTTTGGCACCCTGAAACGTGAGTGAGGGACCGGCCCAAGTGACGGCTGACGTCGACTAACCTCGCTGACGCTTCGGATGGAGACAGTTTCAGCGGACATGTCGCGCACGGGTCAGGTCGCCAGCGGGCGAGGCGATCGGCGTTACGCTTCGTTCGGTGTCATCACCACGTTGTGGTGCACGGTCTGGACGTCGTCACATTCATTGAGCAGGTCGAGGAATTTTTCGAAAGCGGCAGCGTCTTCCCCTTCGAGGACGGTGTTGGTCTGCGACACGAAGGCAATTTCCTGGACGTCGAATTCGATCTCAGGGAAGGCTTCGAGCAGGATCGTCTTGGCTTTGAAAAAGTCGTTCGGAGAGACGAAGACGGTCAGTTGGCCATCATTGCTTTCGACTTCATCGACGTTCACATCGCCTTCGAGCATCAGTTCGAGGACCTGGTCTTCGTCGTCGCCTTTGAAAGAGAGCACCGCGAGGTGATCAAAGAAGTGAGCGACCGAGCCGGCACTGCCGAGCTTTCCGCCCCCTTTCACGAAGCAGTTGCGGACATCGGTAATGGTTCGATTCGGGTTGTCAGTCAGGCAGTCGACGATGACCGGGCTGCCGCCGGGGCCAATCCCTTCGTAGCGGGCCTCGGAGTAATCTTCTCCGCCCGCTCCCTTGGCCTTCTCAATCGCCTTTTCGATGACGTGAGCCGGCACCTGTTCGCGCTTCGCCTTCTCGATCATGTTCTTTAAAGGCGGATTTGATTCCGGCTCCGGCACCCCGTTCTTCGCGACGACGTAAAGCATCTTCCCGTACTTGGAGTAGAGCTTGGACTTCTGTGAGGCGGTCTTCGCAATGGAATGCTTGCGGTTTTCGAAACTTCTTCCCATGAGACAGATCTACTCGTACTTGCGGAACTGGTTTGCAGAACTGGCCCCCGACATCCGGGTCTGACCGCCTCCTTTGTATTCGATTCCGGCACGTTAAGCCATCATTCCAGCTGCAAGAATGCACGGCGGCAGCGTTTTCCTGTCCCCAAATCCATTCTCCCGCAGGAGGCTTCCAGAAACCGACCACGTTTTGCTCCCCCCTCGTATCCTTGGCATTTTGGGGTCGCCAGAGTGATCAGTCAGAGCCCCGCGCGAAACCGCGTCCTAAATCCGCCATAGCCGGACGTTCATGCCAGAGCGAAGACTGTCAGTATTTTCCCTAACCGCTGTGGCAAGCAGCACATAGGTCCGGCAGGAAGATCATGGAAATTCCTAAATATCGAATCGATCAACATTGCTGGTCCCATAAGCGGGTGTTAATGTCGGGCGATCTTCATTATCCCGTTTCTCTGCGGGAACTAACGACACTTGCGGCATTCTTGATGCTGCCTTTCTCAGCCGGGAGGAAGTTGGTGATGTCCATCCAACTGCGCTCGCTCTGTGGTCTGGCCCTTTCTCGTGGTAAGCAGAAACGACGATATCGTCGTGGAGGCACTGTTCTGAGAGCCGTTGACGCTCTGGAGCAACGAATCGTCCTCAACTCTGTGCTGCCGTTCGAATACTTCAACAACATCGACTGGACGTCAGCGGGCGTCTCGGGCATTTCGAGATACTCAGAAGAATCTCCCGTCGCGGACCTCCCGATCAGTCGAGGAAGCGGCGAGATTCAGATCGACGGCATCTCGGGAAACGTTGCCGAGGCGTGGCTCGTCTGGCATGGTATTGATCAGACCAACTGGGGAGGAGATGGCGTCTACGACAATGCCACCATCCAGTTCAATGGTCAGTCGATCACGGGATTCTCTCGGGGCACGAGTGACACAGCCGGGTGGGGCCCTGGTGGCAGTCAGACATTTCTGGCCAATGTCAGTCAGTACGTCACAGGGAATGGCACTTATCAATTGGACGATCTTTCGGCGAAGCCGGGGCACTCGGCCAACGGGGCCAGTTTGATTGTCATTTTCGACGATGGCGATGCTGACAATAATCGCGATCTTCATCTGTATTTCGGAAACCAGAGCCGAGTTCTCACGCTTCAGGCAGAGAACATGTACTACAACGGCGGCGATCTGAACGCTCAGTTGATCGTTGCCGATGGCCAAAGTCACGTCGACGCGTCGCTGCTCTTCAGCGCGATCAATTCGTCGGCCCCGCCGGTTGTCTTCGACGACCATCCCGAGTTCCTCGATGGAACCACCGTGCCCAGCGAACAATCAAGTCGCGCGAGCAACGGGAACCTGTGGGACATGCACGATTTCAACATCACCGGAGCGGTCGATGGAATTGTGGCGAACGATGAACGCTTCGGGATCAACATGACGCTCGGATCGGGCAGCAACGACAGCCTGAAATGGATTGGACTGCTGATCGATCAGCCCACCGATGGCTCGATCACCGGGAACGCTCGCCCCGTTGCTGAGGATGTGTACCTTGAGACGGACGAAATGCAGGATATCTCCGGCCAGATGGTCGGGACGGATGCCGACGGCGATCCACTCACGTATCGCGTGATCAGCATGCCGCAGAATGGATTCATGCAGTACAGCAGCGTCGGGGGACGCTTCTTCTACAACCCGAATGACTTCTATACCGGCCTCGACACCTTTACCTACGTCGTCAACGACGGCCAGGCCGATTCCGCACCGGCGACGGTTTACATTACCGTGCGAGATGTAAACAGCCCCCCGATGGTCTCCGCTCAGACCTTCCGCGGAACGGAAGATTACGGGATTACAAGTCGGATCCAGGCTTCCGACTTCGAGAACGATCCGCTCACCTTCTCTGAGGGAACCACCACGTCGCATGGCAGTCTGACCCTGCATCCGGGTGGCACGTTCGAGTATCAGCCCGACGCCAACTTTTTCGGCATCGATCAGTTCACGGTCCGAGTGAGTGATGGAACTTCAACGACCGAACAGCAGATCTCGTTCGACATCGCGTCCGTGAACGATGTTCCTGTTGCTGAGACCGCCGTCTTCGAGCTGAATGAAGACAGCATGTTCAATGGCCGAGTTCAGGCGACCGACGCCGACGTGGCAGATTCTCTGACCTACGAACTGGTCAACGATGTCCTCTTTGGAACGCTGACATTCCGGTCGGACGGAACCTTCACATATCGTCCCGACGCCAACTACAACGGAGCGGATTTCTTCAGCTTTCGCGCAAGCGATGGGACCGCATCCAGCGAGTCGACAATGATCGGGCTGGACGTGCTCCCCGTGAACGATCGTCCGTCCGCTCAGTTCAACAGTTTCACCACGCCTGAAGACCGTCATATATTTGGGCAGGTGATCGGCACCGATATCGACGGAGACGTGCTGACGTTCGCCAATACGACAGAGCCAAGCCATGGCACGCTGGTCTTTGAGAACGACGGCACATTCACCTACACCCCTGATGCGAACTTCTATGGGACCGATGAGTTCCGGTACTCGGTCTACGACGGCCAGCTTTACAGTTACAGCCAGGGAACCGCGCGGATTTCAGTGACGCCGGTCGACGATGCTCCGATTGCGATTGTCGACAGCTACGATGTTCCCGAAGACGGCTCCATCAGCTTCATCGTTCCGCAAACCGATTTCGGCTTCGTCAGCGAATCCGGCGAGTATGTCGGAGCCGGCCAGACACTCGACTACTCTCCGGAGAACGCGCACTTCAGTGTTTACCGATCGTCGACCAACAGCTTCATCGGCTTCTCCATTCGCAGCTACACGAATACGAGCGACTACTGGTCGGTCGACTTCGCCGCTCCGGCCGGAGAAACGCTGTCTCCTGGCACTTATACGGGAGCGACTCGCTATCCGTTCCAGGATGCCGAAGACCCCGGTCTCTCGATCAGTGGCCAGCACCGCGGCTATAACACGTCCGTCGGCGAGTTCACAATCACCCAGCTCGTCACTGCCGACGATGGATCCATCGAGAATTTCGCCGCGACGTTCTGGCAGGCGTCTTACGAAGGTGCTCCGCGAATGACCGGAGCCATCAACTACAACTATGTTGACGGGAGTGACGTCGGCTCGGTCCTCTTTAACGACTTTGATCTCGACGGAGATCAAATCACCGCCACGCTGGTCGATGGCCCGGAACATGGGACTCTGACCTTCCGGGCGGATGGATCGTTCGACTACACGCCGGATCCCGATTTTACCGGGACCGATGGTTTCACCTATCGGGCGACGGACGGCACGCTGGAGTCCGGTCTCGGCTTCGTGACGCTCAATGTCACTCCAACGAATGACACTCCTGTCGCGGTCGGCGGCACAATCATCACGAATGAAGATCAATCGGCGAGTGGACAACTGACCGCGAACGATATCGATGGAGACGAACTGCTTTTCAGCCTCGTGCAGGAGCCGAATCACGGAACGCTGATCCTCGATGCTGACGGATCGTACGAGTACATCCCGCACGCAAACTATCATGGAACCGACTCGTTCACATTCCGTGTCAACGATGGAACCGAAGATTCAAATCTCGCGGCCGTGGATATCGACGTTCAGTCCGT
The DNA here is from genome assembly GCF_022267515.1 of Rubinisphaera margarita. Lineage (NCBI taxonomy): Bacteria > Pseudomonadati > Planctomycetota > Planctomycetia > Planctomycetales > Planctomycetaceae > Rubinisphaera > Rubinisphaera margarita. The sequence continues at coordinate 1,008,335 of NZ_JAKFGB010000012.1, forward strand.
GAACGATACGCCGATTGCTTATGAAGGCGTGGCCCTGCTGGGTGAAGACGGCGTCGTTACCGGTCAACTGACCGGCTTCGATGCCGATGGCGATACGCTGTCGTTTGAGCTGATCAGTGGACCCGCGCACGGAACGTTGCAGCTGGCCCCTGATGGAGCCTACACCTACACGCCGGATGCGAACTACCACGGCGACGATCACTTCACCTTCGTGAGCAACGATGGGACGGCCACGTCTTCAGTCGTCGAGTATCTGATTCGGATCCGTTCGATCAACGATGCTCCAATTGCCTTCGACAGTCAGAATGACGTTTCCGAAGATGGCAACGTGACCGGCAGTGTTCAGGGTCAGGACGTGGATGGCGACGCCATTACCTTCAGCCTTGTCCAGCAGCCCGCTCACGGAACTCTGCAGTTCACCGCTTCGGGGAATTACAGCTACACGCCGAATGCGAACTACTTCGGTTCGGACTCCTTCACATTCCTCGCCAGTGATGGAACCGAGTCGTCCACTCCCGCGACTGTGGCTCTCAATGTGACGCCGGTTAACGATGCCCCGAGTCTGGAACCGGCGACGTTCAGTCTGGCGGAGAACAGCAACGTCGGGACGGCGGTCGGCGCGGTCACCGGCAACGACATTGATTCGTCGGATCTGACCTATGCGATCACTTCCGGAAATGAAGCCGGAGCGTTTGCGATCAACGCAGTCACCGGCGAAATCACCGTTGTCGATTCCGCTCCGCTCGATTTTGAGACGACTCCCACGTTCAACCTCGTGGTCAGTGTGACCGATGGAAGCCTGACCGCCTCGGCTGCTGTCACGGTCAACCTGCTTGATGAAGCAGAGGTTTTGTCGGCCGAGATCGACTTCTCCCCGAAGGATTCCGACAATCAGCTCCGCCTTCGGAAGACACGCACGGTTAAGGTCGCCCTGCTCTCAACGTCCGAGTTCAACTTGAGCGATGTCGACGTGAGCAGTCTCGAACTGAGAATCGACGGGCAGCTGATGCAGCTCAAGACCAAAGGACGATGGCAGACTCCGAAGATCTCCTACTCAGATGTGGACCGAGATGGACGGGATGATCTTGTCGTTGAATTCGAGTTTGATCGCTCGGGACTGAACCCCGGGACGGTACCTGTCGAACTCTCCGGAACGTTGAACGACGGACGGGAACTGCGCGGCGAAAGCTTTGCCAACCTTCGCTAAGCCGCACCCAGGGTTGCAGCCCAGACGATCAGCATCCCTCGACCGGCCAGGAATTTCATCTGACCGGTCGAGGGAGCGCGTTCGTTACTCCTGAGCCAGATCGCTGGGGGCATCGATCAGCAGGTTGTCATTGAAATGGATGTTCTCGCTCTTTTCACCGCGTAGTTCAACCGCTTTGGGAACACTGGAGAACGTGTTGCCGGAGATGTTCACATCGCGGGTCCCTTCGAGAACCAGACCGCCGGAAAGCTGATCATTGACCTTCCGCCGGACGGCTCCTTCGCCGATGTAACTGTCGCTGAAGCTGTTGCCCGTTACCGTAATCCGACCGCTGTCCGGTCCGATTCGCAGGCAGCCGGTATTGACCAGAGTCGGTTCTGAACCGTCCTTCGGTTTGATCGGAGTCTTCAGCAGGGGGAACGTATTGGCGGAAACCGCACAGCCGTGGGCATCAACAAGATCAATACCGCCACCGTTGTGAGCGATGACATTCGCCGAAAGCGTGATGCCGTAACAGTCTCGCGCCAGGACAATTGCCCGTTTCTCACATTCTTCGATCATGTTCCCGGAAATGACCGAGCCGTAGGTGTTCTCGATGACGACGCCGTCGCCAAGATGATCGTCGACGCAATTCCCAGTCATGCACAGGTTGTAGGCATCGAAGCAGTGGACCGCATCCTGGTTCTCTTCAAACTGATTGCCAGAGACGACAATGTCGTGACACCCCGGCAAATCCAGGCCCGTTCCCTTGTTGTAGGTAATCAGACAGGAACTGACACGCGGGTCTTCGTAACAGCGATCGAGCCGGATCCCGTCACCTCCGTGATAACTGACCGTAACGCCATGCAGAAAGATCTCGTTAACGAGAACCGCTTCGATCCCGTGTCCGCTTTTCTCCTGCCCGGTGATCCGGAACTTGCTCAGCATGACTCGCCAAAGCCTGTCGGCGCTTTTGACCTTTTCCCCATCCGAGTGCGCAACGAGAAGAGCCGGCTTGCCGTCGGTGTTAATATTCTTGATGTGTGTCGCGGTCCCGGCTCCTTCGATCAGCACGTCGCCCCGCGACAGGATTAGAGGCTCGGAGATTTCGAACGTTCCCGGAGGAATGCGTACGACTCCCCCTTCGCTCGGAATGGCGTCAAACGCGGCCTGCAGCGACGGATACTCGGCCGCATTGATCTCCGGTCGGGCGCCGGGAAGTTTGGCCGTTTGATCAGTTGCTTTCGGATGGCTCTCCTGAGCGACGCTGCTCCAGACCATGCCTGCTGAAATCACGAAGAGAATTCCGAGTGTTCGAATCATGCTGCAGCTCCTGGGAAGAATCGACGTTCACTTCATGTGAGGCTGACAGATCGGCGACCTGTTCACGCTCACATCACGAGCTTATCTTGCCGGAGATCGTCGATGAGTTCCAGTGCACGGGTTCCATCGTTCCACTCGAGCGGAAACGTGCGTCGAGCCAAGAGAGCTTCTCTTTTCGTGAGTCGACCAGCCCTTGTTCACGACGTCATGTCCGTCGTCGGCCCGTTAACGGGCCACAGCATCGAGATACTCGAGGAGTCCAAGATGGCTGAACTCTTCGAATTCAGCATCGACCTTCAAGCCTTCCCCCGAACGTGGGGAGCTTGAAGACGATCTGTTGGCTTCAGGAAGGTCTGAAGATCGGTCCTCCGCACTCACAACCCATCGCCCCGCGAACTGATCGATTTGCCGGACGGCAATCGGAGGTGGCGAGGAAGTATCGACTGCGATCTCGAAAGCAGCAGGTGTGTAAGGAACAGAAGGCGGCGTGGCGAAGCGTCCGATATGAACATACCGCCAATCGAGGGCCGCGTACCATTCCGACAGGGGACGATCGACAAACGAATCTCCGGTCGATTCGGCAGCGTGCCAGGTCCCATCGGCGGCTCGCGCGAACAGATCGCTGAGTCCATCGCCGTTGCTGTCGCCAACCATCACATCATGCAGACGTCCGGCCGACACCGTCCAGTCGAGCCAGTGAGCCATCAGGAACCGTTGTCCGGTCGACTGTCCCATCCAGACATTCGTACCATTGAACAGGCCCGCCACACTGTCCCGTCCATCGCCATCGAAATCCCCCACAACCACGCCTGAGAGAGCATCGTTCACGGTCCATGTCGACCAGAGACCGCTGTAGAAGCCATCAGCCGCGCCAATAGATTTGGCGACGACCACGTAGCGTTCCCGACCGGTGCCGAAAACGGCGAGGACATCATCGCGCGAGTCTCCGTTAAAGTTGCCGACCTGGGCGAACTCGAATCCATTGGAAAGATTCCAGCGATGAGAGTTCAGATACTGGAAGCGAGTGTTGCTCGTCTTCACCATCCAGACCACTCCCGAGGTCGCGACCACGGTCAGATCGTCTCCCTTCAGACCATCGAAGTTTCCAACGAGCACAGTCTCTATGCCGTCGTAATTCCCGTAGTCACCCCAGTGACGATTGACGAATCGTGAACCATCGGACTGCCCAACCCACCAGCGTCCGCGAGTGCCGTTTCGGAAGAGCCCGATGATGTCATCCTTTCCATCGTTATTGAAGTCCCCAACGTGGACCTCCTTGATGTCGGGATGTCCCCAGGTCGTCCACGTCGTGAATGTGAACTGTCCGTTGCCATCGGCCAGACCGATGCGCCATTGGTCATTGTGCAGCCAGACGGCGAGATCCTGAAGGCCGTCCCCGTTGAAATCCCCCTGGAGCGTCTTCTGGAAGGAACTGGCTGGACCGGAAGCTGCGACCTGATTCGTGTAGTTTCCGCTGTCCTCCGGTCGCGCCATCCACCATTTTCCGTTCACGAAACCGACAATCGACGACTCCGGATGGCGAAACGGTCCTTCCGCAACATCGCCTATTGTGATCGTCAGCGACACGCTGGAGTCTGGCGAACTCCCCAGCGCAGCATCGTCGACCTCAACAGTGACACTGAGCAGCGACTTCGTCTCGAAGTCGAGTTGAGTTCCCGCCGAGAGATAAAGAACTCCCCCATCGACCTCGAACAGGTCAGCATCGGAACCGGTCAGCGAAAGGCTGTTCGTTCCCAGTGCGTCATCGCTAACGACAATATCGGCCACTTTCAGTCGCGAGGTCGTGTCCGCGTCTTCCGGGAGCTCAGTCACTGCGTTCTCTAAAGCAACAGTCGGCAGTTCGTTCACGTCCTGAACGGTCACCGACATCACGGCGACAGCAACTTCCCCGTACTGGTCCTCGACTTGGACTTCGACCTGATAAACATTGTTCTTATCCGCATCGCCGAGTGTTTCAAAACTGGGAGCCGAAATAAAGCTGAGCTCGCCAGTCGGAGAGATTGCGAACAATGTGGCATCGGCACCATTGCCGGTGAGCGTGAAGGTCAATTCGTCACGCGGCTGGTCGCCGTCACTTGCTGCAACAGTGCCCACCTGCACCTGGTTCTCGGCGGCGATGAAGCTCTGTTCGAGCAGAACCGGTGTGGCTGGAGCAAACTCAAAAGCTCCGATGTCGACGATTCCATTGACGATGCGTTCAAAGCCTTCGCCTCGTTGATCATAAGGCAGTGCGTTGGAATCTTCGTCAATCGCAAACAAATTCAGTCCGGCGTCGATCGCAGTCGCTCCGATGAGTTTATGAGTCCGCGTTGACCCGCCATTATCGGCAAGCTGCGGATCAAGGACCTCTGCCACGTCGACGCCAACAATGTTTCCATTCGTGCCGTTGGTAAAATCTTCCGCCGTCCTGGTATCGCCGATCAGGTTATAGGCACTGGACGTATGCAGATTTCCGATTTCCGTCCCCAGATCATCCGGGGTCGTACCGGCGAAGTTCCCGGCGATGATGGAATTGAAGAGATACCGTTCTCCGAAGCTGTCCCACAGTTTGATACCGCCCCCCTGACCGGAGCCTGAGTTGCCGGACCGCGCAACATTCCCTGTCACCGTGGAATTCACGATGCGGACATCACCTCCGTAGAGTTCGAGGCCCCCTCCGTTTGTTCCGGACGTATTGCCGGAGAACGTGCTGTTCATGATCTCCAGGTCGGTCAGATACGTGTAGAACGCTCCTCCTCCCATGGCCGCTTCATTTCCTTCGAACAGACTGGAATGAAGCACGAGGTCGCTACCGATACTCGAGAAAGCGCCCCCTCTCGACTCGGCAACATTGTCGATGAACACCGAATTGGTGATTGAGTTCACGCCGCTGGTGCTGTGAATCGCGCCGCCTCGATCGGCGAGATTTCTCTCGAACCGACTGCCCGAGATCGTAAAACTTCCCAAACCGTTATCGAAGACGCCCCCATTCCCGATATAAACCGTGTTGTCTGTGAAAACGGAGTCAGTTACCACAAGCGCTCCGGAACGGAATGAGATCGCTCCTCCACTCGAGTAGGTATGATTGTCGGTCATCGTGACTCTGTTGAGGACCAGGTCTCCCCGTTGCGATCGGATTCCGGCTCCCGACCGGTTGCCGCTGGTCGCGATCAGCAGATCCCCTCCGGTGATCGTCAAATCACGAAACTCGAACTGGACATCGCTCGGGTTAAATATGTCGAAAACGCGATCAAGATCATTCCCGTTGATCACCGTCTCGGTCTGCCCGTTCCCTGCGATGATGATCGGCTGAGTGAGGTCGAGGTCGCCTGTCGCCCCGCCGTCTTCGCCCCGCCCCGCAATAGTGAGCAGGATCTCACTGCCATTCAGGCTTTCATGGAACGTGACCGTATTAATATCAGCATTAAGATTCGCCGCCAGGAGGGCTTCCCGGAGGGACACGCCGGCTCCCCTGCTCGAATCAATCGTTCCATCATTCTCATCGGCGACCGTCGTCACCACGATCGTTTCGAGTGGAATAACAATAGTCTGTTCGACCAATTCGTTATTCGAACTGTTATCGTCCACGGGGGCACCTCCGACAGCCACCGCCGAATTGGTCAGCACACCCGTTCCGTCAACAATCGAAATTGTGAACTGCAACGTCGCGGTTTCCCCGCTGGCCAGCGACAGATCGGTGAGATTGGGGCCGTCTGCTTCGACAATCAGCGTTCCGCTTCCACTCCCGGAGAAGACCAGACTCTCGTCGGAAATGGTATAAGTGCCACCCGTAAACGAAACTGTGTCCGTCAGCGAGGCCCCGGTCACTGGCTTCGGACCATTGTTTGTAAGAACAATCGTGTAGACCGCGCTTCCGCCGGTCAGCAGGGAAGCATTGCTCCCTGATCGAGTCACCGACAGATCTGCCGGAATCGGATTGACCGTTGTGGTTTCGACGGAAGTATCGTTCGCTTCATCCGGATCGAAAGGAGAACCCCCGGAAACTGTTGCCGTATTCGTGATACTGCCCGTCCCTGAATCCGCGGAAACAGTAAACGTGAGGGTCGCCGTCTCTCCACTGGCGAGTGTCAGGTCAGATAGATCAGGTCCATCATCTTTAACAACGAGGGTCCCGCTTCCCGTGCCCGAGAAGACCAGACTCTCGTTGGAGACAGTATAAGTGCCACCGGGAAAACTGATTGTGTCGACAAGTGAACCGCCAGAGACGGCCTGCGGGCCGTTGTTCCGGATCACGACCGTGTAAACCGTACTCTCTTCGGAGTAAATGGAATCGCGACTCTCCGATTGCGACACGGCCAGATCGGCGGCCGGAGCGTTCACCGGAGTCACTATGACGGCCGAGTTGTTCGAATAGTTCGTATCTGCCGGCGTTCCTCCGTAAACCGTCGACGAACTGATGATCGCGCCCGTGCCCGAAGTGGGAGTCACTGTAAAGATCAAGGTCGCGGATTCTCCGCTCGCCAGCGACAGGTCGGTCAAATCGGGTCCGTTCGCCTCGATGACCAGCGTGGCACTGCTGATTCCTGAGAAACTGAGCGATTCGTTCGAGACGGAGATACTTCCGCCGGCATAGGCGAGTGTGTTCACAAAGGAAACCCCGGAGACCGCCTGGGGCCCTCGGTTACTGATGACGACGGAGTAAACCGTCCCCTCTCCAGTGGCGATTTCGGCGGCGCTGCTCGTCTGGCTGACATCCAGGTCGGTCGTGGGGACGTCGACCGAATTGATCCTGACCACCGTGTTGTTCGAGAGATCCGTGTCTTCCGGAGTGCTGCCCGCGACGGTGGATGTGTTCAGAACGGTGCCCGCTCCCGAGAGAGCCGTGAGAGTGTAAGTCAGTCTCGCCGACGTCCCCGCCGCCAGAGACAGATTCTCGAGATCCGGGCCATCCGCCTCGGGAACCAGGGTGCCGCTGCCACCGCCGGGGAACGTTAGACTCTCGCCGGAAATGCTGTACGTTCCGCCGAAGAACGAGATCGCACTCTCAAGAGCGACTCCCGATACATCTTCTGAACCATTATTGGTCACCAGAACCGTGTAGCGAATGCTCTCGCCCGTGACGATCGAACTGGCATCCTCCGTGATACTGACACTTAAATCGGTGAGCAGAAGGCGATCTTCACATCGCTCTACCATTGCCAGCGGAGAGACTTCTCGAAATCGCCGATTACGACGCTGAGCACCTCGAGAGAGGACTTCAAAAGCAGTCTGACGAAAGGAGTAAAAAGGAAATGGGGCGAGCGCAAACTTCCGAACGAACATAAGACCTTCTTGACGTACACACTTGGATCGTTGGTATTCAGAAAAACATGTGCACGACTATACATGCCAGAAATACCCGGAATCCATCGTCAGAAGTCTCTTCGGAATAAAAGTTCCCAATTTTGTTCAGTCGAGTTCTGTTGCCCGTATTCTCCAATGAATACGCCCCCGGCAGAACCACTTAGCCAAGCAGTTCGGGAATCGGCGTTCCTTCGGTGAGCGCGATCGGACGGCCATCGGCGGATTGATAGGTCATTCCGGCCGGCTCGTATCCCAGGGCCTTATAGACGGTCGCATGAAGATCTCCCGGCGTCACGGGGCGGGTCTCTGGGGCGGCACCGATCTTATCGGAAGAACCGATCACCTGGCCGCCGCGGACGCCGCCTCCGGCGAGCACCACCGAATAACATCCGGGCCAGTGATCCCGGCCGCCATCGGTATTGATCTTCGGCGTCCGACCGAAATCACCCATCCAGATGACCAGCGTTTCATCGAGCAGCCCTCGCTCTTCCAAATCGTCCAACAGGGCCGCGTACGCCTTCTCCATTGGCGGAACGAGCCGGTTCTTCAGGCTGTTGAAGTTGTCCTTATGAGTATCCCAGGTGATGCTCGGGCCATTGACCGTCGAGACGAACTTCGTTCCCGCTTCAATCAGGCGTCTTGCAAGAAGATGGGACTGGCCCCAGCTGTGCCGGCCGTATCGGTCACGCACATCCTCCGGCTCCTGCGACAGATCGAAGGCCTGCTCGGCTTCCCCTGACTTGATGACTCGGGACGCCTCGGCTCGAAACGTGTCCATCTCGGTCGCGGTCGGAGAGTGGATCGGCTGATTCAGCGAGCCAATTTGGTCCAGAAAGTCGAGCCGCCGCTCGAACCGGGTCTGCGTCATGTCGGGGGACAGAGCCAGGTCACGAACTTTGAATTTGCTCGAATTGGGATCCTCATTCACCACAAACGGATCGTATTTGATCCCCAGACATCCCCCAAACTGGCCCGGTGTCAGGTACACGAAACTATCGCAATGCGGCTTCGGCGTGATGACATACGGCGGAACCGCTTTGCTATAGCCGTCCTTCTTCGCAAGCCAGCCAATCAAGGTCCCGAAACTCGGGAGATCTGCCGGACTTGGATTAATAAGCGTTGAATCCTGCTTGTACGGACGCCCGGCAATCGACCAGTACATTCCTGAGTTATGAGCCGAGTGCTTGTGGTGGACACTGCGAACAATCGCCAGCTTGTCCATCCGTTTCGCCATCTCGGGCAGCAGCTCGCTGATCTGAATGCCCGGGACGCTGGTATCAATCGGCTGGAACTCGCCTTTTACCGTTGAATCGGCGAACGGTTTGGGATCCCAGAGATCAATATGGCTCGGTGCACCGCAGTTGAAGATCATGATCACGCGTTTGGCACTGCCGGAGCGGACCGCGGCCTGAACCTGTGATTCAATCGAAGTGAGCGGAGAGTAAAAAGCGGCCAGGCCGGCACCGATGGCCTGCAGGGACTGCCGTCGTGAGAGCGAGGCGGCTCCCGTGGGGAAGGAAGAGGAGGTTGGGGCGTGAAACTCCATCGAGGACTCCAGAGGTGAGGAATGTCTGTCAGAGACATCTTTACTGGCGAGCACGCTTTTGTAGATTACCCACTTCTGCAGGCATTGAGAAGTCGAAACTACTGAGGAGTCCCCTCCGTCGCCTTCAGAAGAACGAGATCAGAAGGGCATCCAACTGCCGAGCGTCGGCTGAATTATCGGCGCGAGCGTTCGGCGTGTCGCTTGACGCGTCTCAGGAAAGAGAGCGTACTGCAGTAGAGTTCACTTCTGAGGGAGCCACACGGGATAAGCAATCGCTGCATACAAAGCTGTTCGTGCGGGAGTCGCTGACAGAGGGGATGACTCGCGCGAGCACAAAAGTCGATTCGATCCAGTTCCGACTGCTGGTCGAACGATTGCTTGTGTTCCACCTCGAGGATCAACCCCGGCGAATACTTCGAGAAAGCTTCGTCGAAAGCGATCTTCCAGGCCATCCCTTCGCGGCCGGAGTGCAAATTGCACTTCATTGCGATCGGGCGACCATCGAGAAACAGTCCGAACATCTGCAGCTTCCGTCGCGCCCATCCCTGACGGGTCACTGTCAAAAACAGATCGCGTTCCTGATCAGACTGGACCATCGCGGTCCCGCCCCGCCCTTTCCAGCCCGAAGCCTCGAGCCGGAGGAAGCCATGTTGCCAGGCATCGAGCGACTCATGCTCGTCGAGGACGCGACACTGCAGGTCTCCGATGTCTTCGAGCCGGCGACGTTTCCGCTGAATCTCCCGCATTGCCTTTTTGGATGGCTCAGCAGTCCCCGACCGTTTCGTCAGAACTGCGTTTGTGGTCTGTCCGACGATATAGGGAGCCGTGCCCGTCGATTGAAAGGCACAGATGAGAGCATGTTGGAAAGCCCCTTCGGCCAGGACGCGGTCGAACTCCAGCAGCCCCAGGTCCGAGCGTGTGGCCCATGTCAGGAATGCGGCGATCGTTCGTTCCGGATGCTCCGTTCCAAGCAACGGAACGGCTCGAAGCATCAGACTGTTGGTCAGCAATCTCCAGCGCGGACGGGACAGAACGCCATTGGATCTCTTCTCTAACGGGAAGAACCCGACAAGCTGGTCTTCCTGACCGCGAGAATCGGCCTTGCGGAATACGAAGGCGAAACAAACCGGGCCTTCAGCCGGCAAACGTTGAAGCGTCGGCAGCAGGAAAAACGGCTCGTAGAAGGGATTCGAGACCAGACAGTCACTGGCAAGTTTCTTCCAGCTGGGTAAATAGCCAGCCAGCGCAGTCACCGTCCCTACGGTTTCGATCACGTACTCATCGTCAATATCGATCCGTGTCGAATACGAACGCGAGTACGACTCCAGCGGAGACGAAACCGCAATCGACGCAATCAGGTTCGGAGCGTGATCGACGACCATGGAAGTTTTTCAAATGAGAGTCGTGGTGTACTCTCAAATCTAGTTCCAATTTCTCGCCTGTCAAAAAAGACGATCCCTGAAGCTGTGCCGAACGAGATAGCCCTCTAATCGATAAAGCTCCTCTTCCCTGACTCGGTTCGACATCGCTACACCGTCAGCGTTTCCGCTGCTACACTTCCGGCCATACCGTCTGCACCAAAAAACGCTGAAAGGAAGCGCATGGCTAGTGGCCTGTTGATGTTGCTCGACGACATCACGACGATCCTCGACGACATTGCTGTCCTGACCAAAGTCGCGGCCAAGAAGACGGCTGGCGTGCTGGGCGACGATCTGGCTCTCAATGCCCAGCAGGTCTCTGGCGTCGATGCCAGTCGGGAGTTGCCGGTCGTGTGGGCGGTGGCGAAGGGATCGCTCGTCAACAAGGCAATCCTGGTGCCGGTCGCGCTGGCGTTGAGTGCGTTCACGCCGGGGTGGGTCATCGTGAGTCTGTTGATGATCGGCGGGCTCTACCTCTGCTACGAGGGATGCGAGAAGCTGGCCCACAAGTTCCTTCACTCCGCCGAAGCGAAAGCTCATGAAAAGGAACTGCACGAGGCCGTCGTCACGCCTGAGATCGACATGGTCGCCCTCGAAAAGCAGAAGATCAAAGGCGCCATTCGGACCGACTTCATCCTCTCGGCGGAAATCATTGTGATCACGCTGGGAACGGTCACCAGTTCGCCGTTCCTCACGCAATTACTGGTTCTGGTTTCCATCTCCATGCTCATGACGGTCGGCGTCTACGGACTTGTCGCCGGGATTGTGAAGCTGGACGATCTTGGCACACGGCTCGTCAAATCGGGGCCGGAAGGACCTGAGTCGACCTTCAAACAGAAGCTCGGCTACGGGATCCTGACAGCCGCCCCTTATCTGATGAAGTTCCTGTCGATCGCCGGAACGGCCGCGATGTTCCTGGTTGGAGGCGGAATCATCGGGCACGGCATCCCGGTTCTGCATCATCTCATTGAAGAAGGCGTCCATCACGCCGCAGAGATCGCAACCGTCGGCGCGGTTCTCGCCAGCGTCACGGAAATGCTGCTCAACGCGATCATCGGACTCGTGGCCGGATCGATCGTCCTGTTGATCGTCACCGGCGTGAAACGTCTGCTTCCCTCAACGGACAAGGCAGCCGCGTCGCATCACTGATGATGAGTCGTTGACGAGTCAACGTCCGAGGATCGCGGGCGCTTCGGTCGAAGCGCCCGCCCCGCAAGGCCTCATCAATCAACTTCCGTAGAGCAGGTCCAGAATACGCTCGTCGCCGAAGACTTCCTCGGTCTCTGCGACGTCGCCTGCAACAGCCACCGGGGCCGCCGCAAAGCTTCCGATCTGGACGCTATACCAGCTCGCCGTCGGACTCCATTGCTCGATCACACGCGTATTGAACGCCGAGCCCGTCGATTCGGCCGACTGCCAGCGATTGGTGTCGTTACGCACGAGGATGTCGGCAATGCCGTCCGCATTCGTGTCGCCCACGCTGATCGTGCTGATCGAACCACCGATCATTGCCATGCCCCAGTCGGCGTCGATGAAGCGTCCGTTCGTGGGATCGGCCAGGCCAGTCCGCCAGTTGCCGGAGTTGTCCAGCAGGGCGAAGTCGTCGCTGTCATCGCCGTCGAAGTCACCAACCAGGAACGCATTCAGCGAACCATCAGTGGGGACTTTCCGCCAGACCGCGGAATCGAACCCACCGCCATTCGAGAGTCCGACGACAACGGATTGTCGATTCGGATCGAGCGGAATATCGAAGACGCCGAGGATGTCGTCGACATTGTCGCCGTTGAAGTCGCCCACGTTGAAGTTCGTGATCGTGCGGCTGGCGTCCCATTGTCCCCAGGACTCGCCGTATAGGAACTCGGTCCCGGCGATGTCGGACTTGGCCACCCACCAGACGCCGGTGTCGTTCAGGATCGCCAGGTCGTCTCCGTTGATTCCGTCGAAGTCCCCGACCAGCATGGTCTGGAGCCCCGCGTAATCGTTGTAGAGGCGATACTCATCGGGCAGGAACTCCGTGCCAGTCGATTCGAAGACCCACAACCGAGCCCGGGAGCCCGATTCAAAGGCCCCGACGATGTCAGCCATTCCATCGGCGTTGAAGTCACCGACCTGCAGCGTCTTGATTCCATAAGTTCGCAGGGTGGTCCAGAGACTGAAGACGAACTCCCCGTTCTGAGTCGCCGCTCCGACGTACAGCTGACCGTTCGTCAGCAGAATCGCGGTATCCTCAAGCCCGTCGCCGGTGAAGTCCCCCTGGAAGGATTGGGCGATATTGTTCGGAGCGAACGACGTTTCGACTGCAATCGCGGTGTCGTAGTCTCCGTTCGCATCCGGACGGCCCAACCACCAGTTTCCGTTGGTCATGCCGATGAACGACGAGCCGAGTGCCGGCAGCGGATTCGCATTGGGATCGGTAACGGTCATGGAAAGATCCGCGGTCGCTTCGGGGCCGCTTCCGAGTGTCGGATCATCGAGGACAACCTGCACGTCCAGATCCGGGTTCGAGCTGGCATCGAGACCGGCGTTGGCGATCAGGAAGACCTGGTTGCCGACGATCTCGAACAGTCCCGCATCCGCTCCGGTGAGCGACAGATTATTCTGCTGCATCCCCGCATCAGCATCGATGATGTTCACGCTCTCGACGAAAATGCGATTCGCGTTGTTGACGTCCTGCGAGATCGTGCTGGTCACATTCGTGACGGACAGCGTGGCGGCTTCGTTGACATCGGTCACCGTGACCAACATCGTCGCTGTGGTGCTGTTCCCGTACGAATCGGCTGCCTGGACTTCGACTTCATAGACGTTGTCCATGTTGGCATCCGCCAGCGCTTCATAATCCGGAGCACTGTCGAAGGTGAGCACGCCGCCTGCGGTGATCGAGAAGAGCCCCGCATCGGCTCCCCCGCCGGTCAGCGAGAACGTCACCGTGTCATTGGGGGAATCGGCATCGGTAGCGACCACGGTTCCAATCGCCGTTTGATTCTCCGCCGCGTTGAAGTTCTGGGTCGACAGAGACGGTGATGACGTCAAAGTCAGAGTGACGTCGTTCCCGTCCGTTCCGTCGGCATAGGAAAGCAGGAACACATAGCCATCGATCGTGATGCTGTCCCCTTCCGCGAGGCCCGCGAATGTCCCGCTGACCGTTGAGCTGGCCTCGACATTGTCGATGAGAACAATCTGCACTCCCTCGGCTGGCTCATAACCTCCGCCGATTGAGGCCGACAGCGTCACGCCGTTCAACGTGACGGTCCGATTGGCTCCAGTCACCCGCACCTGGTCGTAGCCCGTTCCCGGCGTGGCTCCATTGATGTCGACTTCAAAGGAATCGCTGCCGTTGAAGGTCACATCGCCATCAATCACCAGATCGCCGGGCGAAGCCCCCGGGGCGACATCGCCATTCAGAGCCACGGTTCCGCCAGTGATTGCGAAGGCATTGGCGCCACCCGGTGTGGTGATATTCCCGGTCGCTGTCAGATCGACATCGCTTCCCGAGGTTGTCACCGCTCCACTCACGTGCAGCTCCGCCCCCGACGTCACATCGAGCCCCGTTCCGGTCGTCGCTCCGATCGTCGCCGCGGAGATTGTCACACTGTTGGTATCGACGATGGTCGCGGTGTTTGCAGTAACATCCAGCGTACCGAAGTTGTTCGCCGCATTGCTCAGGACAAGATCCGTCGTCCCCACGTCGAAGATCGTTGTGAAGCCGCTCGCATCGAACGGGGCTCCGAACACATTCAGCGTTCCATCGGCAACACTTCCGCCCGTGTCGTCGGTCGTCGTGAACTTCGAACTGGCCGTGAAGTTGATCAGGTCGACATTCAGGTTGATATTCCCGGGCGCGTCGGTCCCGGATTCGTCGCGGGCAGCCGTCACGATCCCGCCGCGGAGCGTGAGAGTACTTGCCGTAACAGCGACTGTATGCATTTCCTGATTGGGAAGCCCCCACTGACCGCCCGCAATAACGTCTCCATCGCCGGCATTCAGCGTCAGATTCCGCTGTCCGCCCTGCATGGTCCCGATGGAAATATCGCCATTTCCTGCCGAGGTATCGATGGTGATATCATTGCCCCCGACCTGCAACTGCGTAAACGACGAGCCGAGCGAAACTAAGTTCCCCGACGCCGTGCTGCTGGTCACAATGTTGCCCCTCAGGTCGAGAATCACTCCCGTAACCTGCACAGAGAGGATCTCATTGCCGCTGCCGACCTGCCCCAGTTGGACGACGTTGGCAGCCACGTCTACAGTCTCATCACTCGTGCCACGAACGCCTGAAAGCAGAACGATTGTTCCACTGCCGACCCCGGCGTTGATCGTGAGATCTGAGCCGTCCCCGAGGCGGACCGTTCGGGTAAAGGTGATCGTGTCCTCGGTCGCCACGAAGGAGACCGCAGCCTCAGCATCGATGAGAATCTCCTGACCGCTGCCCGCTCGATAGATCTGATTGCCGGACGTGTTGTAGTTGACTCCCTCGAGAAGCAGCGAGGCCGTTTCCGAGGAGTTACCGAACGTCGTTTCGCCGGTGATGCCGGCATCCATCGAGGTTCCGATGTTGCCGACGGTGATCGCTCCGGTTCCCGACGTCGAATTAACCGACAGGCTTCCAAGGGCTTCGCTACCGCCAATCGTCTGCTGGAACTCGACCGCTCCTGAGCCGGAGTCGATTGCGAGAATGCGGGTATTGCTCTCCAGGTCCGCATCGACCGTGCCGACGAACGTGATGGCTCCCCCCGTTGAGTTGAGCTGCACATCGTCGGTCAGCTGGACGGCTCCGGTGAAGGTCTGTGTTCCCGAACTGGTCGTGATGTCGTTGCCCAGAAGAATCTGGCTCGCCGTGACGCTCAGATTCCCGGCTCCGATTGAAAGAGCATTCGACTCGATTGTCACGCTGTCCTCTTCGCCGGAATCACTGTCGCCGACAATGGTCAGATTCCCCGTAAACGTCCCATCGAGCTCGAGAATCTCAATTCCGTCGGCGCCAGTTCCTGTGGTGGAGTCAATCCGCAAGGTGTCCGTTGGAGCAGCAAAGGCCATTGACGCTCCCAGGGTGGAGTCGATGACCATTTCCCCATCGCCCAGACTGTTAGACAGCTGAATTGTTTCCGCCGCGCCATTGAACTCGAACGTTCGATTCATCGCGGTGGACGTATCGATGGACGGCTCCAGTCCGGTGTAGGTGATCAACGTGCCGTCGTAATCGATCGTGCCATCGCTGGCGTTGGTGAAATCGTATGTTACATTCGTGAAGGATCCGCCCGAGACACTCAGGACATCGCCCGATATCCCCGATGGGGCTCCTCCTGCGACGTTGATGGGCAGATCGACAACGCCACCGGAATGGTCGATGTTGAAGGTGTCGTTCCCATCGAGCCCGTTAAGAGTCAGCGAGTCGGTCACACTCAATGCCTGTCGGAACACTTCCGTCGAGTTCAGTTCGACAACCAGTTCAGTTCCGTCGACGGAAACATCGAACGTATCGTTACCAGACGTACCATCGATGCTCGGATCGGGAATGGAGTACAGTCCCGCGTCGACATCAATTGCAGGGCCGGCTCCGACGAACATCACGTTGAATTGCCCGTTGGTCGGATTCACATCGCTGTCAATGTGATCCGCAACCGCATTCTGCAACGTATAAGAGCTGAGTTCAGGCGTGGTGCCGACCGTTAACGTGTAGCCGGCCCCGCTTGGCTGAACGACGGACGGGAACGAATAATTGCCGTTGATGTCGGTATAGGTTGTCAGGTTGACCGAACCGCCGACCGCCTGCGTGCCCGTCAGAGTCACCGGAACGCCGCCAACCCCGACTTCCCCTGTCTGGTTGCCGTCCTGGTTGCTGTCGTTGAACACGAATCCGGAGATCGTGCGGACTTCATTACTGTCCGTCACCGCATTCGCCGAAGGCATCGTGACGATCATCCCGGGATCGTCGATGGTCACGGCTCCAGTGTTGTTCGAAGCGATATCCCGCTCAATGTTTACGGTCGCAGTACTGGTCGCATTCGCATCCACAACGAACGGAGCATTCGAACTCCCGTTGGCCATTGACACGTTGTTCCCGTCGAGATCGAGATTCAGCGTGTAATCAGGACTGGAGGGATTATCGACCTCGATTTCGATCCCGGCTTGACCGCTGAAGAGCGAAGAGTTGATGTTCGTTAAGGTGTTCCCTGTCACCACGGAATTCCAGACTGTCCGGCTTCCTCCTGAAGCACTGAACGGCCGGAGATGAATCCCTTCGAACTCAATATTGGCGAGCGTGTTCCCATCCAGTCGGGAATTGAAGAGTCCGCCGTTCTCCGTCGAGTCCCCGTCGAGGTATATCCCCGATACGTGATGATTGAAGTTGTTATTGGACACCGTCAGATGCAGTGTCGTATTGTCTCCATCGAAATCGACCCACAGGGCGTCGCCAGCCTGAGCGGGAGCCGAGCCGAGATTCGTGCGGTTGTTATCAATCAGAATCGAACTGAAATAACCAACGCTGTTGTTCCCTCCCACAATGGCCGAGATGTCGGTTCCAGAGCCGGTTCGATTGCTGAAGACATTATCGGTCACCCGCGCAGTCAGTGTCCCTCCGCTGAGCTGAGCGGTTTCCTCGATACTAAGGCCTTCAGAAGTCAACCCGCTGAAAGTGTTTCCATCAACGACCACATCCAGGCTTCCGCCTGCACTCGTGCCGGCTCTGGCAACAATCGCATCGAACGTGCTGACGTTCACGAATTGATTGTCGAGCACGTGTAGCCCGGTATCGATCGTGCCGGAGACGAACGCACTGATGGCATGACCGGTGGAGACATTGTCGAACCGATTATCGTGCAGCGTTATCACGCCGCTCACGTCGTCGATGAGCGAATTCCCGAGATCGAATCCCGAAATGACGAAATTCCCGGTAATTGAACTGGCTGTGAACGCCATGCCGTTATCGTTCCACAATGCCTGCTGCGGGTTTGCCGCCTGAATTGTGAGCGTGCCGCCCGCCCCGATGCTCTGCAGCGGGACCGTCTCGTTGTAAACGCCGTCATTGACTGTGATGACATCCCCGGCGGCAGCGTTGCTTACAGCAGCTCCGATCGTCGTATAGTCCGCTCCGCCAGAATCATCGACCGTGATCGCTGCCAGCAGGACGCGGGCTTCGCAACTGTCCGTCAGACCAACAGAGCGTTCGTGGTGTGACCGCCGTAACCGCCGGGCGGCACCCTGCCGTAACGCGCGAAACGCGAAGGCCTGAAACATGGGACAATGAGCAAAACGACTGGAAAAGGAGGTCCAGCGAGGCATGTGTCTTTAACCTTGTCTTAAACTTTAGTCATCTGTCGGCAGGAAGCTGAGGCGGGACCGCACATGGCGCGACAATCGATTCGAAGACCACGGCGGCATCAGCATCTTGTGCGCGACAGCCGGAGCAGCCCTGAACTACGTGGGCCCGATCGGGGCATCTTCTCCAGCCTCTTGTACCGTACAGGGCCGAACGATCTATGCTAAGGCATAATTCAAAAAAATCGCGAACATTCAAACATTCCTGTTCCTTGGATTAGACCTTTCGGAAACTGAAAAGAAACAGCGGTCAACGACGATGCATCCGTCGCGGCGACCGGATCTTCCAGGAGGAGCACGATGAGTGCGCAGGCGGGCGGCAGCCGCCGACTGTGGATCGATCTGGTCGGCACCAGAAGATTACGCCAGCCGGGATGCCCATCGGCAGACGATGAGGCCGGCTCAGCATGCCCAGTTAACCAGTCAGGTCGTTTCAGGTCTGGTTGATCGCGCGCATCGATACCGTTACGTCCGGATTGCGATAGATTTCCGAGACCAGCCGTTCGTAGGAATTCGCGAACCTCTCGTTCTCGACCAGGTCACCAAAAACGGATTTCAGGCGAAGAAACGCCAGCGGATCGTCCACGGTCTTTCGGGCTGCTTCCTGCAGCGCCGCTTCCTGATCGTCGTTAATCTCCAGTGCCTTGCCGTGGCGGTCGGCGTGATGGTCGCTGTAATAACACCAGGCGGCAAGAACAAAAGCGGAATGCTCAATCGGTCCGCCTCGCTGCAGGTTCTCGTGAACCGTCGGCAGCAGGAACACGGGCAACTTGCTGGAACTCCCCAGACAGATTCGTGAGAGATTGTCGGAGATGCTCGGGTTGCCAAATCGCTCGACCAGCGTCTGCTTGTACTCGTCCAGGTCGATCCCAGCCACGGCATCGAGTACCGGCGTCGCTTCGTTGTCGAAGAACTGTCGCAGGAACGTGGCGAACAGATCGTCCCGCATGCATTCGTCGATCGTCTGGTAGCCATACACTGCCCCGGGAATGCCGAGCACCGAATGCCCAGCGTTTAAAAGTCGAAGCTTCATTGTCTCGTACGGCGTCACGTCGGGAACGAACTGCACGCCGACGTTCTCCAGAGCCGGACGTCCGGCGGAAAACTGATCTTCAATCACCCACTGACAGAACGGTTCACATGCGACCGGCCACCGATCGATAAGATGATGCTCGCTCTTCAAGTATTCGATGTCGGCGTCAGTTGTGACCGGCGTGATCCGGTCGACCATCGCATTGGGAAAATGGACTTCGCTTTCGATCCAGTCCGCCAGTTCTGGATCCTGCATTCTGGCAAAGCCGAGCAACATCCGACGTGTCAGATTCCCGTTGTGTTGAATGTTGTCACACGACTGGACCGTAAACGCCGTCAGTCCCGCTTCACGCCGCTTTCGCAGAGCAGCCGTCAGGTAGCCGAAGACCAGTCGCGGCGTTGTTGGATTCGTGACATCGTACTGGACATCGGGGTTGGAGCGATCGAATTCGCCGGTGTCGGGATCCACGTTGTAGCCACCTTCGGTGATGGTCAGCGAAACGATCCTGGTTTCTTCAGCGGCCATCCGGTCGATGACCGCAGTCGGGTCATCGCAGCCCATCAGAAAATCAATGATCGAACCAATCACACGAGTCTCTCGATGACCATCGGGGTGCTTGACGATCAACGTGTACAGATAGTCCTGCTCCTGCAGAATCGTCGCCATTCGGCGGTCGGCTTCACGCAATCCGACGCCGCAGATCCCCCACTCTGACGCATCGCCTGACTGAAGCAGTTCGTCGATATAGAACGCTTCGTGAGACCGATGGAAACCGCCGACCCCCACATGCACAATTCCCGTGGTGAGTCGACTCCGGTCATACCCCGGGCGAGTGATCTCCCCGGGAAGCCGCGACAGGTTCTGTTGATTCAGTGGGAGGGACGAATTCATGCGTGTGTGCCTGATTGAGTTTCTTTGTTCGTTTCAGAGCCCAGTACGAGGCGGCGAAATAGATGATCGTGCAGACGAAGCTCCAGGTGTAAAACACCCCGACATTCTGCTTGTAATCGGCCATGTCGGCACTGGCGAACATCACGATGATAGCCAGCACCAACGTGACCGAAAGAGCCAGCCACGCAATCGTGTGCAGGATGAGGGATGGCATTGAATAATCGTGTTCCGGAGCACGTTCTGAAAGAGCCTGCTTAGCATGATAGTCTCGGACCGCTTGATCCCACTCACGTTCAGCCGCTTCTTCCTCAGGGTAACTTTGGGCCGCACCGTACCGACTTGCGAGCAGCGTGTAGAACCATACGAGTTCGCGGGACGGCGATCGGCCGAGGCTGCCGACTCACCTTCGTTCAAGCCTGCCCTTTAAAGCGATCCGTATCGGCGGCAGGATGTCGCCGATTGCGTATTGTCGTGCCTAACAGCGTCGCACCAAAGAATTCGTCGAAGCGGCCACGAGTGGATAGCCGTTCGATGCACTGGATTCTGCTACGAGGTTTGACTCCGGTGAGTTCGTCCAGAAGAACTCTCTGCAGATACGCCGGCGACCAGCTTGTGAGGACAAACGCGCAAGAGAACTCCCGGCTTCGAGTGGGTTCGAACTGCCCCATTCCAAGCCGGGAGAAAAAGTCGGCCATTCACGTTGCGCGAATGGCTCCGCCTTCGATCGCAACAGTCCTCACCAGTAACGAGTTTCCACTCTGCTCCTGTTACTCTTCGGCCGCTTCGTACTTAACCTTGCTCACGTCAACCCGCAGTTCTTCCAGTCGTTTGGCGACGTCGTCGGGCATCTCTTTCTGGTAACGACCGCCGATCTGGTCGGCCAGAAAAGCTTCGATCTCGGCGTACATGGCCATCCGATTCACAGGTTTGGCAAAGCCGTGACCTTCATCATCTGCCAGCAGGTAACTGACTTCGTGTCCTCGATCCCGCAGAGCGATTGCGATCTGGTCGGCTTCGGCCTGTTTCACTCGGGGATCATTTGCTCCCTGCACAATCAGCAGAGGCTTCGAGATCTTGTCTGCACTGAAGAGCGGGCTGGCTTCTCGAATCCGCTTCTTGCCTTCCTCAGTGCTCGGATCTCCGACCATGCCATACAGGAAGGCGCGCCCTGCTTCCCAGTAAGGAGGAATTGAATCGAGCAAGGTGAAGATATTACTCGGTCCGACGATATCGACTCCACAGGCGTAGAGTTCGGGGGTGTAGGCCAGTCCCGCCAGCGTCGCATAGCCGCCGTAGCTTCCCCCCATGATGGCCACGCGGTCTTCGTCAGCAATGCCTTCCTTGATCAGATACTTCACGCCCCAGGTGATGTCGTCCTGCATCAACTTGCCCCACTGCAGATCGCCTGCGTTGAGGAACTTCTTTCCGTATCCACCGCTGGCCCGGAAATTCGGTTGCAGCACGGCATAGCCCCGGTTGGCCAGGAATTGAGCCTGAGCGTCGTAACCCCAGGAATCGCGGGGGCCTTTCGGGCCACCATGCACGAGAACCACAACCGGCAGATTCTTTGGCTCCTTGCCGGTGGGCAGCGTCAGGTATCCCGGAATTTCCAGGCCGTCACTGCTCGCGTACCGG
This sequence comes from Rubinisphaera margarita, assembly GCF_022267515.1. Lineage (NCBI taxonomy): Bacteria > Pseudomonadati > Planctomycetota > Planctomycetia > Planctomycetales > Planctomycetaceae > Rubinisphaera > Rubinisphaera margarita. The sequence continues at coordinate 1,029,985 of NZ_JAKFGB010000012.1, forward strand.
ATTGGCTTCATGGGAGCGAGATGCTCTTCGACGTCTTTCAGTTCCGGCCGCGGCGTGTATTGGTGAATCAACTCCCGCTTTTTCGCATCGAAATACCACGCCTCTGCTGCGTACTTGTCGCCGTGCACGGCGATCAAAAACTTACTGTAGTCGTTGGTCGCACTCTGGAACGCGATCTCTCGACCGGGGAACTGCTCCTGGAGAAACTTGTAGTTCGCTTCCCAGGTTTTGTCGCGCCAGTAGTAACGCGTCTTGTCGTCGGTGTAGGAAGTCGAAATGATCTCACGCGTGTTTCGGTCGACTCGCAGGCTGCCAAAATCAACCCGATTCTCCGGATCACTCTCCAGAAGCGTCAGCTCTTTGGTCTCTGGATTCATCTTGAACAGAGTTGTCAGATCAAGATCGCCCTTGTTGGTGGTCAGGTAGAAGTTCTCATTCTCAGGATCCCATCCACGGACTCCGGCGCTCTCGGTCACCGAGGTTTCATAGATCGGCACCAGCTCGTCGCCATCTTTCCGCAACAGGGTTTCATTGCCCGCCTGATCCGTGCGGCTCAACAGCCGCAGGTTGTCATCCCAGTCGAACTCATAACCGGTGATGCGATCTTCGTTCTTATAAACCAGACTCAGTTCGCCAGTGGAGATGTTGAGCCGATACAGGTCATGCCACGCCTTGTCCCGATCATTCAGGCCGACCCACAACAGATCGGGATTCTTCTGGCTGGCGTGCACAATTCGCGTCGTGACGTCTTTCATTGGCGTCAGATTGCGAGACTCCGGAGTCTCTTTTCCGCCAGCGGGCTTCGCATTCGGATCGACGGCGAACAGATTGATGTTCTCGTCGCCGTCCGAGTCCTTCACGAACAGGATGTACCTGCCGTCCTCGGTCCAGGTGTAACCATACAAAGGACGCTTGCTGTCGGTCAGCGGGCGAGCCTTATCGAACGGCTCGGCGAACTCTTTGACCCACACATTCATGATGCCCTGATACGGCTTCATGAATGAAATGAACTTTCCGTCAGGACTCAGCTGGCCACTCGAAATCTGCGGGTTGCCAAAGAACAGCTCCCGATCCAGCAACGGTGTTTCGGCTTGAGCGTTCGACTCGAAGCTCCCACAAACTGCCAAACCAATAGCCAACGGAATCGCCATCAGGTGGTACTTAAATGCGTTCAACATGGAAACTCTTCAAAGAAGAAAGGTGCAATCTGAAAAACGAGCGACCAGTCGCATCGTATGGGGAGATCCTACTGCCCCACGTCACGGATGATAGCAGATTTCCGCCGAGAGTTTCACTCGTTTCGGACCTGGCCGCCTCTCCTCGACACTGCGGCAATACAAAACGGGCAGCGGCGCAGCTTTGCTCTACGCAGAAGTTCGGCAGAGCCCCGAGCCGGGCTGTGGGACTGGCGTCTCAAGGAAAGGGCGACTACGTTAAATCAGCCCCTGTCTCTCACACTTCGACATTTCACGCCTGCGAGGTTCGTTGATGCGCTCTCTTCTCTCGGTCGGATTCCTGGCGACGTTCACCATCCTGTTGCATCCCCTTGTCGGATCAGCAGAGTACCGCCGTCCAATTCACGTCGTCGACTTCCTTCCCGGGGACCACGTCGAAGATGGTACCGTCTCCTACCAGAAGCACCTGCAGCGAGCGATTGATGCCCTTCCCGATCGTGGCGGCGAGATCGTCTTCGCTCCTATGGTCTACCTCATCGACAATCCGCGGGGACTGACGATCCGATCCAACTGTTCCTTGAGACTGCAGGGGGCTCAGTTCATCTTCGGCGAAGAGTGCGACTCCGATGGTCAGCTGTTCTACGGAGAGAACATTGAGAATTTGACAGTCTCCGGCGGAAGCATCGTGGGACACAACGGTTCGTGGTCAACGGGCGTGAACATCCGGGGAATCCATCTGAGAGGGGCGAGCCGCAATATTCGAATCCAGAACATGGAGATCCGCGATCTCTCCAGCAATGGCATTGGCATCTTCGCGGCCGACGAGCAGCATCCAGCGACTGACGTCTGGATCAAAGACACCATTATTGATAATTGCTGCAACTTCTATGGCGACTACCAGGCGCCGCCTCCAACTCGCAGAGGACCGGAGAAAGGATCCACTCGAGAGGACCAGGGACTTGTCGCTCTTTATCACGTACATGACTTTGTCGTGAGGGGCTGTCGAATGGAGAACTCCCGCTCGGACGGTACGCATTTCTATTTCTGCCGCAACGGCCATATCAGCGACAATCGCATCGCTCGCGCACAAATGGGCGGCTATTTTCTGGAAAGCTGCCAGCACGTGCTGGCAGTCAACAACGTCATTCGAGACAACGGTTCGCGCGGCGTTACGATTGAACGTGGCAGCCAGTTCTGCACGCTGACCGGAAATACGATCCAGGGGAGCGGGCGGGAAGGCCTGTGGATTCCCGATTCTCTCCGCTGCGTGGTCACTGGGAACGCTTTCTCGCTCAACGGACGCAAGGAGAACGGCGAAGAACGCCACCTGATCTGGAATGCCAACATCACAATTAACGAAGCTCGCGGAGACAAGCTCGACACTCCGACCGCGCATTACCTGATCGCCGACAACATCATCGAAACGGACAGCCATCAGATCGCCGCGATTCGCATCGATACCGAACCGGAACTGAGTAACATCGTTATCCGTGGCAATCTGCTGATCGGCGAGAACACAAAGATACTCGTCGAGGGCCCACGAACGGACGCAGTCGTCATTCAGGAGAATGTGTCCGCGGCTCGGTAGGTTTCACGCCTGCTTCCTGCGTGCCCTGCTCCATCCGGCTCTCCGTCCCGCAGCGGCTGACGCCCGGAATGCGAAGATTCGCCAGCCGCGCACGCTGCGTAGACAAAGGAGGTCCGGCCAGTTGCTTGCGAAGTTCGAAACGATAGTCACAGTTTCCCGGTGCTCGAAGGCGCGGGTTGATATGCCCGCGTCAACCGGCCGTGGGCCCGGGCAAGTTGCCTTGTGTAGTGGGCGACTTCCTCATGCTCATCGTCTTCGAGCGCGTGTTCGAGCATCTCGAGTTGATCGCGGACAATCCGGGCCTTCATGCGATGGTAGTCGCTCAAAGCCATTCCCCGCAGGTAAACGCCGACCTGCAGCCGCCGGTTCCAGTCTTCCCAGACAGGGATCCAATACAAAGCGTGAGGGGCATTGCCGCTCATCGCCGCCGAAAGGACTTCTCCTTTGACGATAAAGATCTCGTCCAGGCATTCCTCGGGAGAAGGATAGTAGGCATAACACATCGCGACGCTGGCGACGACCAGCCCCATTATCGACACGCCACCAAGGATCCAGTTGGGCAGCACCAGATCCCAGTTCCCAGCGGGCGGATCGTTTGGAGTTTCCGCGGATGTCAACCAGCGATCGAGATCGAACGATCGTCCGATCAGTCGGACGGCCAGGCCGATGACCGCGATGGCTAACAAGACATACAGGCTGAACAGTTCCTCGGCCCGAAGGTCGTCGTTCAGTTTCTGAACGACCTGGGAGGCGTATGCAGTCTCGTCAGCTGTAAACGGACAGCAGTAGACGTCGAACGCATGGGAGTGGTCGGCCGCTTCGATATCAGTCGGATAGAGCGGCTTTTCTAAAGCATAACCGAGTCCGATGACGACGCTCAGCAACAGGACCATCCAGCCGGCCGATCGCTTCCAGCCGTAGGCGCACAGCATCCATGCCATGATTCCAAAATTCAGGCCCGCCCCGAGGATGAGCAGCACGAATGCGGCGCCAACCGAGTTGCCGTGCTGGAACATCGTCCCCAACTGCGACATCGCCAACATCGGCGTCGCGTAAACGGGGATTGCCACGCCGGTCATCAGAACTGGTGCCCAGAGATCCCCTCCGTTGACAGAAGACTGAAACGAGCCTTTGGGCAAAATTACGTTCAGCAGAACAATCCCTGTGAGCCCGATAAGAATGTAAATCGTCGACCAACTCCAGAACTCACGGCCCATGGCCACGAAAACCCCCACGATCCGACGGATCCCCTGCGGGACCGGAGGCTCTTCGGACGGCAAATCGGCAGTCCGGGGGAACAGCCAGTCGAAGACGACTCCGATTACTGTGACCACGAGCAGAGAGCAAAGAGAGAACGACAGAATGGTAAACGGCTCCGAGAGCGTCAGTCCATAGAGAACCGACAGCGGATTGAACAGGGGCGCGGTCAGTCCGAATGCCAGGATCGTTCCGCTACTCAAACCAGCCCGCTTCATTTCCCGCATGACGGGGATCACGCCCAGCGAGCAGACGGGAAGCAACATGCCAAGCGCCCAGGCCTGCGGCAAGGCCCGCCACGTTCCTTCACCGAACAGCTTTCGCAGATTGGTCGGGCCGATCCATTTCCGAAAGACGGCAGCGACGATATAGCCTGTGAGAATGAACGGAGCGGCCTGGCTGACCGCTTGAGCCACTCGGAGGATCGCCCCCCAGATGATCGCTTCAAACATTGTCGCCATCCTTCGTTTCAAAGGAGTTGTATTGATCAATCTCGGCAGCCCGGTCAGCCAGCACACGCAACCGATCAATTTCTCGCTCGATCTCGTCGGTGGTCACGGCTCCATTCTTCCAGGCGACGTTGGCGAGCGTTCTCGATACTTCGTGAACCCGGTCCCATTCGTCTTTGGCAAGGTCGGTCTGCGCCGCCAGCTCAGGCAACCAGCCGATAATATCCCGCAGTTCCAGGACCGATTCCTCGGTCTCGAGACTGGAATGAATGCGGGAATGAAGAATGTCGACCGCCACGACAAAGTCGGCTGGCTTATGAGCAGGAATAACGTGTTCGCCGTGCTCTTCATCCTCTTTTGACGATATGCAACCACTGAAGACAGAAAGCAATAACGAGGCTGCCACGACGCAGAGTCTCGGGTATGTCTTGTATATGAAACTCATGATCGAGTCCCTTCGGAGCTGGGAGCGACGGGAACGGGAACTTCGTTGATAATCTCCTGAATGACACGTTCAGGATCGAGATCATCGATGCCGAGGCGGACGGACAGGACCGGCAGCGCAACGTGCTGAAGATCGTCGGGCGTGACGAAACGCCGCTCGGCCAGATAGGCACAGGCCTGGGCACATCGCTGCCACGTCAGGAGTCCGCGAGGACTCAACCCCAAATGAACACGGGCATGACGCCGAGTCAGCCGGCCGAGAGCCACGAGGTATTCCTGCACGTTGCGGCTCACTGGAATGCATGCCACTTCCTGTTGCAGAAGCAGGAGGTCTCCAGGGCCGAATCCGGTTTCGATTTCCTCGTCCTCGTCCGTTCCGGAAGAAACCGCGCGGCTGAGCATGGCGATCTCATCTTCGGCTTCGGGATAGCCAATGCTCAGTTTCATCGCGAAACGGTCAAGCTGTGCTTCCGGCAAAGGGTAAGTGCCATGCTGTTCGATGGGGTTCTGCGTGGCAATGACGAAGAAACTCGGAGACAGCCGATAGCGTTCCGTGTCGATCGTCACCTGGCGTTCGGCCATCGCTTCGAGCAGTGCCGACTGCGTTCGCGGCGTCGCCCGATTGATCTCATCGGCCAGCAGAAGTTCAGCAAACACAGGCCCCTGACGGAACTCGAACTCATGCGACTTCTGGTTGAAGATGCTGAAGCCGGTCACGTCGCTGGGTAACAAATCAGGCGTGCACTGAACGCGAGCGAAACGTTCGCCCACCCCTTCTGCCAGGGCTTTGGCAAGTGTCGTTTTTCCCAATCCGGGTTGATCTTCCAGCAGCAGATGCCCCTGAGCCAGTAGGCAGACGAGAACCTGCTCGATAGTGTCCGCCTTTCCTTTGAGCGTTGCATTGAGCCGCCGCCGCAATTGCATCAGCTTTTCGCGAAGCTCCTCGGCTCGCAGGTCGGGAGTTTGAAGTTCTAACGCACTCATAAGTTCGTTCCCGTTGATGGCTGTAGGTTCCCCTCGTCACGATTCGTCCGACGCCGATGCAGCATCGATCGACAGATTTCCCGTATTCTCGAGGCCGGAAGTCCGACCGGCGAAGGATCAGATTCGGAATAGGCGGCCCACTCGAAGGCCCGCTTCAGGAGCCCGCTAACGTCAGCGGAAACATGTTCAGAGTCCTGCAGCTGAGTAACAAAAGTCGCCAGAGTCTGTGACGCGGGACGCGGCGTCCCGGTCAGAGTCAGTTTGCGATCCAGCAGGCGGCCGGCATCCAGCAGCATGCTGCGCAGCTGTGCCGACGAAGCAGCCGCCTCGCGATACTTCCAGTCCCACCACCAGGTCTGACAACGGGTGAGAATTGAGCACCGTTGACGGACTCCGGTTGCGGCAGCACCAATTGAGAACAGAGTCAACGGCCAGTAGATCATCGCCAGACGGCCCAACTGGTACGTCCATAACCCGGCCTGTGCCAGGAATCCTCGCGGGAAATCGCGAACGGCGTAGCCGGGCGTCGGCTCGACAGTGACCCAGGCCTGACTGCCGACGTACACTTCAGCCCACCAGTGAGCATCTTCCGCCCTGACCGATGTCTGCTGCGTACTGAAGTCGAACTGATTGGGGCCGGCGTAAAGTCCGCTGACCGCCCGGCTCGTAATGCCGATCGACCGACACAACATCACGCAGGCGGTGGCAAACAGATAGTCCGGCCCTTCCTGCGATTCGGTGAGAAACCAATGCACGGGATTCTCGCAACCGTCGGGGACACGCACATCGGGATTGAGTCGATATTCCGTCCGCAGCCGATCACAGATGGCGCACACTTTGTCCCACCCGCAAGTTGTGCCACGTGTCCACTCCCGCGCCGCCGCCTGGATCTCCCGCATTCCCGGACCTTCCGGAATGGTCCGGTATTCTTCGAGTCCAAATCCGAGCATCGTTCGGCTGCGGGAGAGTTCGTCGGAATCGAGTCTCGTTGAGACGACATGAATCACACTCATTGGCGGGAGGGAACTGCGCTCCATGGCCAGGACGTCTTCCTGCGCCCACTCAAACAGATCCGCCCGGTCACAACGGTCAATATGTACGCCGTTGAGATTCGCTGGGGCCAGGACGCGATTCGTGTCTACTTTCAGAATCCGGAGCGCGTGTCGCTCAGCCCGCACATTCAGAATGGGATAAGGACGGTCCGACCAGGTGATCCACGGTTTGTCACCATGCTGTTCGACCTTGAGGGCCCGTTCGTGTAAGGTCCGTTTCTCAGCGGGGTACCATTCGGTTCCATCGAACAGATCGTAGACTGTGTGCCTCAAGTGAGCGGGAACTGGCCCGACGAGATGCAGCAATGCATCTGATGCAGTGTCTTTAAGATGTCGGTGCTCCTTCTTTTGCGTCTGCTCACGATCCAGCGAAAAGCTGCGGGAGGCCTTGCGGGCCTGAGCCATCCGATGATGATTCTGCTTGAACAGATCCGGCGGCAACGACACTGCTCGTTCAAACCGACTGGGCGGCTTCGGCGGACTGTATGTGTCTTGAAAGACGTCGTAGAGACTTGGCTGATCGCTTTCGAGAAACGGGGCATCTTCAATCGGCGCAAACGTAAGTGCTTCCTGTGTTGCAGCGACGAGCGCATCACCATCACCGACTCCCGACCGGGCATTCGCATCAGCAGATCCCGTTCCCCCAGAACTCGGCATGAAGCCTTCGACCATCCGCAACCGGACGGAAGTTGGCAGAGCGATCGTGAAGAGCACCGCGAGGAGCAGCACCGAAGCAGCGGCCATGATCCACCACGGTGCCACCGAAATGCTGCCCGAAATTCGATCCGTGCGCAATACCGACCAGTAGGTCGTCGAGAGCCATGTGACGCCCGTCAGCAGATACAGCCCGCAAATCCATGCCATGCTGGCATCCTGCGAGGTTGAAATGCAGAACAGCACGGAGAACAGACTCGTGAAGACCGCCAGTCGTTCAAATCGGGGGACATGGGCAAACACCACCCCGAGCAGCGAAAGATTCCGAAACCCGATCAGTAACTGGATCTCGAACGCATGTCCGTTCTGAAACGACCACCGCCAAAAGGGCTCGATCACCGGGGGAAGTCCCATCACGAGCAGAGCCATCAGCGTGGTGGCGGAACTCGGTTGCCATTGCCGGCGGATCGACTGCCAGCAGAATCCCGCCACCAGCAGACCGATGAGGACGAATCGGATCACAATCGACGTAATCTGGCCATGAGGTTCGCCGACAACGATTTCCGTGGCGAGATGGGCGATCGCAACCAGTCCGCAGGTGAGCCAGTAGCCGAAGTCCGCAGACGTTGAACTCGTATCAGGACGCCGCATGGCAGGCTTTCCTCCATGAAGTTCGAAGGCTCGAACCGATCTCGTCTCGGTTCCGTAGAACGACACTCCCACGTTTGACATCGTCGGCTTGAAGGTCCCCCAGCGACTCAGACGAATCCTCCCGGAAGTTCCGCGCCAGCAGCATGACACTCACGGCCGCCGCTGAAATCGACGATCGTTCTGTTCCGACAACAACGTCGGCTCGTGTCCAGGAGGAACGACCGGATTCGCGGGGATATCCTTCGCGCGGAACACGGGCGAGCGCGATCAGCAGGGCTCGCAATCCCGCCTTACCCGGTAAGAGTTGAAGCGTGGTTCCCCCGAGACTGGCACGGACATTCACGCCCTGCTCCTGAAACTCACGACAGATTCCGCAGAAGATCCGTATGGTCCACTCCAGTGACGAGTCAGATCCACCTCCTTCATGATGATCAGCAATGAGATCCACCGCGCAGGTCACCGATGCATGAATTGTTGCCTGACGTTCGGTGCAGATCAGCCGACCGGAACGAGCCGTCATTGCCCAGTGCACGCGACGCAACGAGTCTCCTTCCCGAAATGACCGCGTCCCCGTCACATCGCCCGAGTCGCCCGTGCGATATTCGGAAAACAGTTCGTCCATCCCTCCTCGAGAATCGAGTTCCGGAATGGTGTCGATCTCAACAGGTCGCGGCAGCACCAGGATCTCGCCATCGACAACCGCCGGCTTGCGGGCAGTCCAGACGCCAAACGGGAAGCCGGTTTCCAGTTGAAGCGGATTCCCGGGAAAGACGCCCCGGCGTTGCGGTGTGAACTGCCAGGTATATTCCGTCGTCCGCAAGGCAGGGACCCGGGCAAAAGAGACCAGCAATTCGTTGTCGTCCTCACGCCTCGAAAGTGAAAGTCCCCACATGGGGATGGGAAGACGATTCCTGAGAAGCACACGAACGGGAACGACCGATTGTTCTTCGACCCAGGCCCTGTCAAAGTGCACATCGACTCGCACGGCCCAGATTCCGAGCAGCGGCCAGAGCAGCCCGACACCGGCAATCATCAGCAGTCCGAACGCCAGCAACCAGGCCTGCGGAGAAACAAACAGCGCGCAGGTTCCCGCAGCGACTGCGACAACGGCCATCCCGACAAGGGGATGTTTCATCCAGTACACCCATCGATTCGCCGACGGGCAAAAATCATAGTTCAACGCGCTGTTCACGCGGTTGATGAGCTTCTGGTGACTTAAGACGGTCGCCATGTTCTCTCTCCTGCTTCAGATTGTTTTTAATCAACCGGAGGGGTGCGCCGCTTTCCACCCGCCGCACAGCCGCCAGGACCGCATTACCTATATTGCGATGATCGCGATAAGCATCGCCAGTCCAGGGCTGGGTGAACACTCGTCTGCATCGGGATCGTTCCCCACGGATGACGGGGTTTCAGTATCCCACCCTGCGAGCGGAACCAACAGCCTTTCGGCAGACCGTCGCCAGTCCCAGACGCTGTGGGAACGTGAAAAGATTCTCAGCGGTGAAGCGAAGGCATGAGTTCTCTCACCAGCGCATTACGCGAGGATCCGAACAAAAGACGGAACGTCGCGACAACCTTAACTGGCTACAAGAGACTCAGCTCCATTCGGGCGGTGCGCGTGGCTGACAGGGATGAGCAGGTTCTCTGACATCAAAGCTTAAGGGGCCGGAAGCAACCTGGCCCGTCAGAGCAGAAATCGATTCTACGTCAGCCGCCAACACGATCGAGGCGTGGTGCAGAGTGTACCACTGACAAACGGGACAGGAATCGTGATCGTGATCGTGATCGGCAGGTCGCGAATCATCGTCCGCAGGCGTTGGCGTCGTTCCCGCATGCGAGTGATTGCAGCACCCGGAGTGCGCAGCAGGGACAGTATGTCCGCAGCATGCAGATCTCTTGCTGTCGGCAGAGATCGTTGAGGCACGCGTATCGGAGTGGTGACCATAATCGCAGGTCACCGCATGCCAGGCATTTCCTCCCGTCCAGAGGGAGATCATCCCCAGGGCGAGTAAGAAAGTCAGGAGTGGTCGGCGAGCAATGCGCATGGAATCTCAAAATCACTCAAGCGGCCGACCAGTCGCTAGGCGGATTATGTAAGGGCCTCGCCTCGATTACAAGGGAAATCATTTTGAATTTGCGATGAACTTACTTTGATGCTCACCGCCGACTGATGTACGACGTCCGGCCGCAACGACACGATGCACGAAGGCTGGCTCAACCGCCTCGCGGGAGTTCCAGACGTGGCCCATGTACGAACGTCCGGATTTGGAGCAGAACTGTCTGCCTCCAGGAGATCAGCGAGATTGGCTTCCGCAGTGGCACGCTCGGCCATAATCGAAGACGCTCATCACGATCCTGCGCCTTCGGCATCTTGATCTCATTGCATATCCACCGGTCAGAAAAGCTGGCAAAATTGGGGAAGCGACTGGCAAGCGGGCCACATCAAGTCAGTTTCGACATTCTCAGTCTCAACGCGTTGCTGATCACGGAAACCGAACTGAAGCTCATCGCGGCCGCGGCGATCATCGGATTGAGCAACAGTTCGTTGTTGATTGGATACAGGATGCCGGCCGCGATGGGGACTCCCAGTGCATTGTAGATCAGAGCAAAGAACAGGTTCTGGCGAATGTTTCGCATCGTAGCCCGACTCAGCTTCACGGCTTTGACGATGCCCCGCAGATCTCCCTTCACCAGGGTCACTCCGGCCGATTCTATCGCGACGTCGGTGCCGGTCCCCATGGCGATGCCGACGTTCGCTTCCGCCAGAGCAGGGGCATCGTTGATGCCGTCGCCGGCCATGGCGACCATGCGGCCCTCGTTTTTCAGCGTGCGAATCCGATCGTGCTTCTCTTCCGGGACCACACCCGCGTGGACTTCATCGATCCCGAGCTTATCGGCGACAGTCGCCGCGGTGTTCCTGTTGTCTCCGGTCAGCATGATGATTCGCAGCCCCAGTCCGTGCAGCGTCCGAACGGCTTCCGCAGTCGACTCCTTGATCGGGTCGGAAACCGCCAGCAGCCCGGCGAGTGTCCCGTCGATGCCGACGTACATCACCGTGCGTCCTTCTTTCTGGAGTTCTTCCACTTGCGTGGAAAGAGCATCAACGTCAGGGAATCCGCGGTCGGCCAGCAGCCCGCGTTTCCCGATGATGACAGCTCGCCCAGCGACGGTGCCGTGAACTCCGCCTCCGGTGATGGAATCAAACTCTTCGACCGATGGCAAACTGAGTTCTCGATCGCGAGCCCCGGCGACAATCGCCGCGGCTAACGGATGTTCGCTCTGCTCTTCCAGCGCCGCGGCCAGCAGCAGGAGATCTGTTTCGTTGAAGTCGCCGTGCGGTACGGTTTCGGTCAGCTTCGGTTTTCCCTCCGTCAGGGTTCCCGTTTTGTCGACGACCAGCGTGTCGATCTTTTCCAGCGTTTCGAGGACCTCGGCATCCTTGATGAGCACGCCTTCTTTCGCGCCACGCCCGACGCCCACCATAATCGACATTGGTGTCGCCAGTCCGAGGGCACACGGACAGGCGATGATGAGAACCGCGATCGCATTCACAAAGGCCCAGGCCAGCGCGGGCTGTTCTGGTTGCAGAATCCCCCAGACGGCGAAGGTGACGATCGCGATCAGTACCACAGCCGGGACGAAATAGCCGGCTACGGTATCGGCGACTTTCTGAATCGGGGCTCGACTCCGTTGAGCATCGGCGACCAGATTCACAATTTGTGAGAGAACGGTATCCTCACCGACTTTCTCGGCTTCCATCACGAAGGCTCCGGTCTGATTCACCGTGCCGCCGATGACCGATGTACCGGGCTCTTTCTGCACCGCCATCGGCTCTCCGGTAATCATCGACTCATCGACCGCGCTTCGTCCCTCCCTCACCGTTCCGTCGACCGGAATCTTCTCGCCGGGACGGACACGCAACCGATCTCCCGTCTGCACCTCATCGAGCGGGACTTCCTGTTCCTGACCGTCTTTCAGTAATCTCGCGGTCGGGGGAGCAAGAGAGAGTAACTCTCGGATCGCGCTACTGGTTCGTCGCCTAGCTCGGATCTCCAGAACCTGACCAAGCAGCACCAGCGTGATAATGACAGCGGCTGCCTCAAAATAGACTTCCGCCTGACCGTGATGCTTGAAGCTCTCGGGGATGATGTCCGGAAAGAGGATCGCGATGACACTGTAGAGGTACGCGGCTCCGGTACCGATCGCGATGAGCGTAAACATATTGAGGTTCCAGGTGAGAATCGAACGCCAGCCGCGAACGAAAAACGTCCAGCCTGCCCAAAGAACGACCGGAGTGCTCAGTATGAGCTGGAGCCAGACATGAGCTCGCGAACCGAGCCACCGGTCGATCGGAACCCCGACCATCGGCAGCATGGCGAGTAGAAAAATTGGAACGGTTAGAGCCGTCGCGACCCAGAACCTCAGCGTCATCTGGCGAAGTTCGGCGTCGCCCTGTTCATTTTCCACGGGAAGCGATTTCGGCTCCAGATCCATGCCGCATATGGGGCACGATCCTGGTCCCTGCTCTTCAACCTGCGGGTGCATCGGACACGTATAGATGATTGGACCGGGCTTGGGGCGAGCCGGCGCTGTCGGCTCCAGGGCCATTCCACACCTCGGACAATCCCCCGGCTTGTCGCTCTCCACTCCGGGGCACATCGGACAGTAATAGGCTGCGGACGATCTGGCCGGCTGGGACTTCGCATCCAGAGAAACGGATTCCCCGTGATGACAGCAGCTCTTTTTGTCCGGAACGGCTTCTGTCGTGTCATTCGACGACCGCCGAAACTTCTCCAGACAATGGGGGCTGCAGAAATAGAACACCTCATCGCCCTGCTCAAGCTTCAGGTCCGTGTCGGCGGGAACGTTCATTCCACAGATGGGATCGACAGGCATCGTGGTCTCTCCAGTTGATTCGAAAAGCACCCAAGGGTTTTGAGCCGACAGGTACGTTGATTGCAGACTGCGTTCACGGACCGTGCCAGCTCATCATCTATTTTGAGGAGAAGAAAAGATGTCGCACGAAAAGTATCGTTCCTGTATCGAAGCCTGTGTTGAATGTGCCCAGGCTTGTGAACATTGTGCCGATTCGTGCCTGAGCGAATCGGATGTTCAAAAAATGGCGGAATGTATTCGCACTGACCGCGATTGTGCCCAGGCATGCTGGACGGCCGCCGCTTTCATGAGTCGGGGATCTCAGTTTGCTGAAGATGTCTGCCGCATTTGTGCGTCGATCTGTGATGCATGTGCTCAGGAGTGTCAAAAGCATGAAACGGATCACTGCCAGAAATGTGCTCAGGCCTGCCGCGACTGCGCCGAACAGTGCCGTCAGATGGCTGGCGCTGCTGCCTGACCAAACGATGCGGTCACCTGGAGTTCACGGTAACAGTCCGTGAAGAACCGATCGAACTAATTCCCGGGGGATCCGATTCGACCTGTCGGGAATTCTTGGTTTCATCTCACGGTTTGCGTCGGATACGGTACTCATTCCGAGCCCCCTTCCACTCCGGCCCAATGGCGGTCCTGCAGGCCGAGATTCATCTTGAACTCCTTGTATCCCGCGTGGAGCCTCCCCGAGGCGGTCTCAATCCGAACCAAGAATTCGTCGAGCTAGGTGCCTTTCGTACCAAGAGGTTACGGCGATTGCCTTATATCGAAATATTCAAGTGGAACTCCATTTTGAACCGAATTCGTGCTGAAACCGAGTCAGCAAAACCGAAGCGTGACCGCATGCGTTTGACTCATGAATATCAAGAACTGCTCGACAGCGGTGTAGTCAAAACGCGTGCAGAACTGGCTCGAAGAATGGGAGTCAGCAGAGCCAGAGTGACTCAGGTGCTAAATCGGCTCAAGACCCGATAATATTGTCGTTTTTTTGTGCACAGTGGTTCGATGTTTCGCAGGAAGCAAACTGCAATTCGCCGCGAGTTTTCCGAGATGCCATCCGAAACGTTTCTTACCACAACCAAGGATCGGTTACCGTTTCTTCCTCACGAATTCGTCACGCGAGAGTTTGCCGTCGCCGTTCATGTCAAAACGATTGAAGCGTTCTTCGAGGTCAGATTTCCCGACCAGACCGTTCTTGTACTCATCCAGCGAAAGATACTCGTCCTTATTCGTGTCCCAGCGATCAAAAGGAATGTTGCGATCTCCCTTCCCTTTTGCTCTGGTCTTCGTGGGCTTGTTCGGCGCGGCAGACGGTTCTTGTTGAGTACTCAGAGCAGTGCCAATGAACGACTTACCTTTGCCAACAACCTCCGGGTAACTTCGCAGAAACTGATTTTCGTCGATCAGGTTCAGATAATAGTGAGTTGTCCCCACGGGCAACTCGACAGTGACCGTGTTGTTTGCCGCCAGAGTCGCCGGTTTGCGATACCATTCCTCGTATTGTTCGCCGCCGTTGAGCGTGTAGATCAAGTCCGCGTTGGTGACACGGGCGCCGTTTTCTTTGTAGGTCACGCTCACTTGTTGCCCGTGTCTTTGATGAGACTCGACCGTGCAAACCTTGTCCTGGTTTGGCAAGGGTGTCGCACTGGCAGGGTTGTAATACGGATAGCTTGCATTCATCTCTGCCAGCGCGGCTGTCAGTTTCTTGTTCATGCTTTGGGTTAGTTCCGGATTCGACTCGGCCAGGTTCTTCGCTTCTTCGATATCAACACGTTTCGCGTCCCCGCTGGATGAATCGTAAAGCTGAAACAGCTCCAAAGGCGCTGTTCCTTCATTGCCGACGTGGTCGAAATTGCGGACCAGTTTGTAATCGCCGACGCGAATCGTGCTTTCCATCGCCGATCCGTGCGGGAAGTGCCACACCATCGTATCGCGGGTCGTCCCGTCAGCGTGTTTGACCAGCTCGGCATCGGTGGGGTTGTTGTGCAAGAGCGGCAGCAGGTCACACCCATCGAGATTCTTGTTTGGTGGCTTGGGTGTTCCGGTCATTGACAGGATCGTGGGATAGAAATCGAGTCCGTTGGCCATCACGTCGGTCTGAACGCCCGGCGCAATGCCGGGACCTGCGATCAGCAACGGAACACGGGTCCCGCCTTCCATCGCCGAAATCTTGCCGCGAGCCAACGGTTCGTTGTCGGTGTAGCGTTCCTTTGTACTTCCTTCCATGCCGCCGTTGTCGGAGGTGAAGATTACATAAGTATTTTCACTGAGCTTGTGACCGGGCCAACGCGGATCTTCGGTTTCGTCCAGGTAATTAAAGATCGTGCCGACGTAGTAATCCAATTCCTCAACCATCGCGCAGTAAAATGGATTCTGCTGCCCGGGAATGTCCTTAGTAGGTGGGTGCGCTGGATCAGTACCCAAACGTTTGGTGTATTTATCCAGAAGAGCCTGCGAACGCGTATGAATTGGAGCGTGGACAAGCCAGGTCGCGTAGTAGAGAAAGAACGGTTTGTCTTTGTTGTCGTTCAAAAAGGTAAGGGCATCTTCGTTGGTTTGATGAAATGGAAACCCGTTTTCGTCCAACCGAAACGGATCCTTCTTTTCTTTCGTGGCGAATCCTGCCAGGCGATCGTCCATGCTCCGCCGAGCACCGCGACTGGATTGTGTGTAGTCAAACCCAACATCCTTAGGCTGTGGAAAGGCTTTGTGGCTGATCGCAATATGCCACTTGCCTGAATGGCCGGTTGCGTAGCCGTTCTGCCGCAACGCTTTGGCGATTGTCATTTCGTCAGCCGGCATCCGGCCGCTATACCACGGATCCATAACTCGGGAGTGTTTACTGTGGGGAGCTGGTGGCGCTCCTCCCACGATGCTTGTCTTCTGAGCCCGCGCGGCATGGTTGCCGCTGATGATCGCACACCGCGACGAAGAACAAACCGGCGTCGGTGAATAGCCCTGCCAGAACATGACTCCTTTTTTGGCGAAGGCGTCGATGTTGGGCGTTTCCATTGGCGAAGGCTCGTCGATGTCATAGCATTTGACGTCTTGCCAGCCCAGGTCGTCTGTCAGCAATAACAAGACGTTTGGCTTCTCGGGACGATCATCGGCTGCAAGCAGCCCGGTGAGGTTGACCGAGAGCGATGCTGCCGACAGAAACAGAAACTGGAGTAATCGAATTTTCATGGGAACGAATTCCGTGTTTTGAAATGGATGGTTCGTAAGGACTGTTCTTGCCACGGTGGTGCTGATGTCCTGCTAATCAGTCTCCCCAAGGGCGCGGCGACTAGACATGACCGTGCGTTCTTCATTTTGCCAATTTTGTCACCAGCACCTGGCAGCGCGATCTGTGTTCTTTCAACACGGATTCGTACGCCGGGGCGTTGGCCAGATTTTTCTGCTCTTTAGGATCGCTCTTGAGATCAAACAGCTCTTCGTAAATTGGCTGCTCGCCGCCCACGGATGCTTCCGGCAAGTACTTTTTACGATCATGCTCACGCGAAAAGTAACGAATATATTTCCACTTCTTCCCGCGGGATGGCCCGGAGGTTTATCTCCGGGTTGCGCAGCAACAAGCAGTCGCCCATTGATGGGCTTCGGCCCATGATGCGTCCCATCTCAGTAAGAAGCAAGTGAGTCTTACTGGTGTCCCCGCCTGCCAATCCTGCTGTTCAGGACCGAGCCACGAACGCTCCGCGTCTGGAATCGAGCGAGGCGCGTATTTCTCGAAACTCTCCGAATGACGCGCGCGTATTTTTGAGAGCGCAATCCGGCCTGGCAGGAGCCCCGATCCCGGTCTCCTGCTCCACTCGGTAAACTCGTCGCGCACCGGCTGACGTCCGGGGTGTAAATATTCTTCGCTACCGGCAGGGAAGCTCCTTTGACACTGGATTCAACGATAATCGCCATGCGACGCACGTTGCACCCGTTGTTCGTGATGCTGGCCTCTCTCACCCACCAGGAACTGGCCCGGCAGGTGGCTTACCTCAAGAAGGAGTACGAGATTCTCCGAGCTCGGCTGCCGAAGAACATCCGGACGACGAAGTCCGAACCGCTGCAGACTCTCCCAGCCGGAAGTGGGTTGCTACAAATCCGGCCCCAACAATTCCAGACGTTCTTCTAACAGCCAGGGTGGTCGCACGCGGTGTTGCACCGGCTCCGTGCGGTGCTGTTCTTTATCGCACGGCGAATCGCTCACG